>CAYFOV010000013.1:9288-55709 GCA_964344855.1 uncultured Candidatus Nemicrothrix sp. | reverse complement strand
CAACCCCCAATGTGATCAGAACACGTCCATGTCGACGCATGGTCAATCCCCTCCAAACGGGTCGGGCCTCTGACGCCGCCGCTGCCGCGCCACCTGCGGAAGCCGACATCTTCGCCCGTAACGCGGGTTCGGGCAAGCCAACGGACCCGGTCGGGGCCGCCGGTGGACGGACCTGGCCTGAACCGACAGGACCTCAGCCCTCTGTCGGCGGCACCAGCGGGTGGTGGCACGCCACGAAGTGGTCCTCGCCAACCCTCCGCATGAGCGGCTCCTCGCTGCTGCACACCTCGCTGGCCGCCTCACAGCGGGTCCTGAACCGGCACCCCGACGGCGGGTCGATCGGCGACGGCAACTCACCCCCCTCGACCAGGCTCTCGTCGATCTCCACGGCCGGGTCGGGCTCGGGCACCGACCCCAGGAGCAGTTCCGTGTAGGGGTGGGCCGCCTCCGCGTAGAGGAGGTCAGGGCTGGCCACCTCGCAGAGCTTCCCCAGGTACATGACGGCCACCCGGTCGCTGATGTTCTTGACGACCGCCAGGTCGTGCGCGATGAACACCATGGTCAGGCCGTACTCGGCCTTCAGGTCCTCCAGCAGGTTCAGGATCTGGGCCTGCACGCTCACATCCAGGGCACTGACGGGCTCGTCGCAGATGAGGAGGTCTGGCCCCACCACCAGGCTCCTGGCTATGGAGATTCGCTGGCACTGTCCACCCGAGAACTCGTGCGGCCGCTTGTCGCGCGCCGCGTCGGGGTCCACCCCCACAGCCTCCAGCATGGTGTCGACGAGGCGCCGCTGCTCGTCACGGTCGGTGGGGCCCCAGACCCGCAGGGGCTCGGCCACGATCTCGCCCACCGCGCGCCGGGGGTTCAGCGACGAGATGGGGTCCTGGAAGATCATCTGCACGTGGGTGCGGCGCCGGCGGATCTCCTCGCCGGAGAGGCCGCCCAGGTCGACGCCCCTGAAGGTGACCTTCCCCGAGGTGGGCCTGGGCAGTTGGATGAGGGCCCTCCCCGTGGTGGACTTGCCGCAGCCCGACTCGCCGACGAGGCCCAGGGTCTCACCCGGGAGGATGTCGAAGCTGATGCCGCTGACGGCCTTGACAGTCCGGCCCCGGCCGACGGGGAACTCCACGACCAGGTCCTCCACCCCGACCAGCACCTCCCGGTCGGACCTGAGGTGGGCCTTGCCCGTGCCCGCCATCAGGCCCTCCCTCCGCCGGCCCCGGCCGAGGCCGGGGCGAGGTCCACCGCCACCGCCTGGGGCAGGCCGGCGGCCACGTTGGCCTCGAAGGCTGCTGCCCCCTCGGCGGAGCCGACTGGCGTCCAGCAGGCCAGGCGGTGGGCCGGATCGTCCGTCGCTGTAAGCGGGGGCGCCTCGGCTACGCACCGGTCCTGCACGTAGGGGCACCGCGGGCTGAAGGCGCAGCCGGTCGGCGGGTCGACCAGGTCGGGTGGGCGCCCGGTGATTGCCGCCAGCCGGGTGTGGCTCGGCAGGCTGGTCCTGGGGATGGACCGCAGCAGGGCTTCCGAGTACGGGTGGCGCATGTCGGCGAAGAGCGAGCGGGTGGGTGCGTGCTCGACGACCGTTCCGGCGTACATGACCATGGTGTCGTCGGTGCGGCCGGCGACCACCCCCAGGTCGTGTGTGACCAGCACCATTGCCATGTCGCGGTCCCTCTGTTCGCGGCCCAGGAGGTTCAGGATCTGGTGCTGCACCGTCACGTCCAGCGCTGTGGTGGGCTCGTCGGCGAACAGCAGGGAGGGCTCGCAGGCCAGTGCGACGGCTATGCAGACCCGCTGGCGCATCCCGCCGGAGAGTTCGTGGGGGAAGGCGTGCAGGCGCGCCTCGGGGTCGGGTATGCGCACCTCCCTCAGCAGGTCCACCGCCGCCTGCCTGGCCGCCGAGCGCGACAGGCCGGCGTGCCGGCGGAGGTGCTCGGTGACCTGGCGGCTCACCCTCACCAGCGGGTTCAGCGAGGTCATCGGGTCCTGGAAGACCATGGCCAGGTCGGACCCCCACAGTTCCCGCATCTCGGGGGGAGAGCAGGTGAGCAGGTCCCTGCCCTCGAAGCGGGCCGACCCCGTGGTCGCCACGTTGGTGCCCAGGTTCAGGCGCATGATGGACCTGGCCAGCACCGTCTTGCCCGACCCGCTCTCGCCGACTATCCCCAGCGTGCGCCCCCGGTCGACGGAGAAGCTGACCCCCCTGACCGCCTTCACCTCCCCGGCCGGGACGGTGAAGGTGGTGTGCAGGTCCTCCACCTCGAGCAGGGGTCGGGCCTCCCCACCTGCCGCGGTCACAGGGCCGCTGACCTGACCGCCCGCAGCCGCCGGGCCCAGTCGCCGACGTTGTTGAGCGAGTAGACGGTGAACACCAGCGCCAGGGACGGCCAGACGGCAGGCCAGACGTTGATCTGGAGGTCGACCCTGGCGGCGTTGACCATGGTCCCCCACGAGGAGGTGGGCGGCTCGACGCTGAGGCCCAGGAACGCCAGCGCCCCCTCCAGCAGGATGATCACGGCCGCGTTCACCATGGCGTAGGCCAGCAGCGTCGGGAGCACGTTGGGTATCACCTCGCGGAACAGGATCACCCGCCGCCGCGTCCCGATGGCCCTGGCGGCGGTCACGAACTCCCTCCTGCTGATCGACAGGGCGTTGGCCCTGGCCACCCTCGTATAGGGCGGGATGCTGAGGAAGCCGATCACGGCGGCGATGACGACCAGGTCCCTCTTGCCGAGCAGGGTCACGACGGTGAGCAGCAGGACCAGCCCGGGGAAGGCCAGGATCACGTCCACCAGGGCCATCAGGGCCGAGTCGGTCCGGCCGCGCACGAAGCCGACCAGCGAGCCGAAGAAGCCGCCGAAGACGGTTCCCATCACGACTGCGGTCAAGGCAACGGCAAGGGAGACGCGGGCCCCGTAGATGATCCTGGCCAGGATGTCGCGGCTGTTGTTGTCGGTTCCCAGCAGGTGGTCCAGGCTGGGGCCCTCGTTGGTCGCGGCGTCACCGAAGAGGAAGCCCTGGTAGTTGGGATCCTGGATGCCGGGGATGAGGTCCGCGAACACGGCCCCCGTCACGATCACCACCAGCCAGATCGAGCAGAGCCGGGTCGACCACGGCATCCTGGCGACGGCCCTCAGGAAGCGTGAGCCCGAACCGGTGGCCTCGCCCACCGGGCTCCCGTCCACGTCCACAGTGGGGTCGGCTCCCAGCCCGGTGGCCACCATCAGTCGGCCTTCCTGATCCGGGGGTCCACGATCAGGTAGACCAGGTCGACCAGCGTGTTGACGACCACGTACACCATCGCCACGAACACGGTGATGCCCTGGACCATCATGAAGTCCCGCTGGAAGATGGCGTCCAGGAGGCGCTTGCCGAGGCCGGGCAGGGCGAAGAGGAACTCGACCACGACCGTCCCGCCCAGCAGGAGGCCGATGTTGAGCCCAACGACTGTGATCAGGGTCAGGGAGCTGGGCCGCAGGGCGTGCCTGAAGAGGATGAACCCCGTCTTGAGGCCCTTGGACTTGGCCGAGAGGATGTAGTCCTCCTTGAGGGTGGTGACCAGGTCGGAGCGCACAACACGCGTGTACACGGCCACCTCGATTACGGCCAAGGAGAGGGCCGGCAGCGTGACGGTCCTGAAGTTGCCGACCAGGTCCTTGGAGATGCGCGTCCAGCCGGTGGCCGGGAGCCAGTTCAGCTTCATGGCGAACACGTAGATGAGGATCAGGCCGGCCACGAATCCCGGAACGCTCAGCGCAAGCTGGGCGCTGCCCGAGATCAACTGGTCCAGCCTGGAACCCTCCCGCCAGGCGGCCAGCACCCCCAGCGGTATAGCCATCAGCACCGAGAAGGCCACGGTCACGACCATCAGCTCGCCCGTCACGGGAATGCGGTGCTTGATCTCGTCGCTCACTGCCCGCGACGTGACGATGGAGTCACCCAGGTCGCCCTGCACGGCGTCGCCCAGCCAGCGCCCGTAGCGGACCAGCATCGGGTCGTCCAGGCCCCACTCGGCCCTGACCTGGGCCACGTACTCCCTGTCCTGTTGGGCCTCGATGGGTATCAGGGCGTTGATGGCGTCGCCCGGCAGCAGGTTCACGAGCAGGAACGTGAGGAACGACACGGCCAGCAGCGTGGCCACCAACCTCACCATGCGTGTCGCTATGAAGGTGCCCAAGGCAGCCGGTTCTCGTTGTCGGGGCCGGACTACGGCCCCGGGCCCGGGGCCGTCCGGCGGTAGCGGATAGTGCAGGCCGTGGCGCCCGGTGGGGCGGGGCCCGTGCCCCGCCCCACCGGAGGCGCCTCAGCGGATTCCTCGGCCTAGTTGTCCCACCAGACCTGGTGCCAGCGACCCTCGGCGTTCGGATGCCCGATGCCGAGCTGGCCGTCGACCGTGGTCCAGGCGTCGAGCCCGGTGATGCCGTTGGCGACGGCGATCACGGTGGCCGTGTGGCCCGAGTACCACATGGGCACGTCACGGGCCCCGATGAGGCCGACGGTCTCGTACAGCTCCTTGCGGCGTGCGAAGTCATCGGTCGAGATGGCCTCAGCCAGGGCAGCCGACGCCTCGTCGTCGGAGTAGTTGGAGAAGTTCAACGGCGACATCTGCCACGGTGCGTAGGCGTCACCCAGGGCGATGGACGGATCGTCCTCACCGCTCCAACGCCAGCAGTGCGCACCGTGCTCCCCCTCGAAGCCGTTGGCCAGGCCCAGGGCGATGTTGATGTGGGTCTGCTGGTCCGAGTTGGACAGCGTCACGTCGACGAGGCCCGTACCGGTCCAGAGCTGTTCCAGCACCGACATGGCCGCTATGAGCGTCGGGTCCGGCGGACACGACAGCAGCACGTCGATCTTCTCGCCCACGGCCTTGCCGTCGGAGCGCTCCGGGTCGTCCACGTACTCCTGGATCAGGGCCTTGCCGGCCTCGTAGTCGAAGTGCGGGTAGGCGTCGTGGACCTTCTGTGACCACCAGGGGCTGTCCGGCGAGAAGAACTGGGTGCCGGGCCCCGAAATGCCCTTGCCGCCCAGGGCCTCGATGACCGCCAACTGGTTGTTGGCCAGGGTGAGGCCACGGCGCACCCTCACGTCGTCGTAGGGGGCGCGCAGCACGTTGAAGTGGCCGCCGCCAGCGTTGTTGCCCTGGAACTCGTAGAGGGTGATGCCCTCGGCCTCCCTGGCGTCGCGGATGGTGGCCTGGCGCAGGCTCTGCATCGCCGTGGTCGTACCCGAGGTGAGCGAGGCCAGCCTCGTGGTCTCGTCCGGGATCGGGCGCACGGCGAAGCTGTCCAGGTAGGGCAGCGGCCTGCCCCAGACGTCCTTCTGCCAGTAGCTGGGGTTCCTCGTGAACACCGTCTCGTTGTCGATGTCGCGCGACTCGATCACGAACGGGCCTGTGCCCACCGGGGCCAGGCTGAAGGCATCGGTGTCGGCCGCAGCCGCACCCGGCTCGAAGACCATGCCCAGCGGCGCCCTGGCCAGGAAGCTCGGGAAGGCCGAGTTGGTCTTGGAGAGCGTGTAGGTGGCCTCGAGGTCGCCAGTGGCCTCGACCGTGGTCAGGCCGGTGGCTGCTATGTGGCCGGCAGCGGCCGCTCCGGCCTGCTGCAGGGTCCACATGTCCGCCAGGGTCTGTGCGGTCAACTCGGTGCCGTTGTGGAACCTCACGCCGTCGCGCAGCGTCAGGGTCCAGACCGTGAAGTCCCCGTTCGAGGAGATGCCGGTTGCCAGGTTGGGCACGTACGAGCCAGCCTCGTTTTGCTCGAGCAGCTTGTCGTACACCGCGACCATCATGTTGTAGCAGGGCGAGGAGCAGGCGTCCTCCCAGGGACGCAGGCCCACCGCCTCGGCCTCCACGCCGATGGTCACCGAGCCTCCGTAGGTGGGCTTGCTGGCGCCCACCACGACATCGCCCACCTGGCTGGCGGCCAGGGGTGCGTACTCGTAGACCACGTTCTCCACCGAGGCGTCGTAGTCGTTGACGTCGACGTTCTGGATGACGGTGATCTTCGACGACGAGCAGTCGCCGAACTCGTCGCAGGCCATCGTGCCGATGAGGCCCGAGTACCCCGACACGCCGTTCAGGTACTCGCGGACGCCGGCCCGGTCGATGACCAACTTCCCGCCGTCCTCGTAGGAGGCAGCGGCGATGGCGTCCATCAGCAGCGCGGCGGCGTCGTAGGAGTGGGCCCAGAACGGGGCCGCCGGCGACTCGCCGAACTCGGCCTTGTAGTCGGCCAGCACGTCCGCAGCGGTCTCACCCGTGGACTGGTTGTAGTTGGAGCCGTAGCGCACGTCGGGACCCGAGAAGTACATGCCCTCGGTCTCGGCCACGGCCAGGAAGTTGGAGTTCAACAGGCCGTCTGCCGCCATCATCACCGTGTTCTCCAGGCCGGCCACGCTGGAGGCCTGCTGGACGATGAAGTCGCCCTCCGGCTGGAAGATCGGGAAGAACAGCAGCTCGGGGGATCCGGCCGCCACCTCGGTGAGGACCGGCACCATGTCGGTGTCGCCCTTGTTCACGGCTGTGAAGCCCGTCATCGTGCCGCCCACCTCCTCGAAGGCGCTTGCGAACGCAGTGGCCAGGCCCTCCGTGTAGGGGTCACCGTCGTGGATGGCGGCTGCCGTGGTCACGCCAAGGACGTCCATGGCGAAGTTGGCCGCGGCCGCGCCCTGGTAGAGGTCGTTGTGGGCGGTGCGGTAGTAGCCCGGGTGGTAGTTCTTACCGGCGGTACCGGCCAGGTTCGAGGTCAGGGCCGGGGAGGTGTTGGACCCGGAGATCATCACCATTCCGGCCTCCGAGATCAGCGGGCTGGCAGCCGTGGCAGCACCGGAACAGGAGGTGCCGATGATGCCGACCACGTCCTGGTCGGCCACGATCATCTGGGCGGCTGCCTGGCCGCCGTCGGCGCTGCACAGGTCGTCCATGCCCACGCCAACCTCGACGGGGTGGCCGCCGATGTTGCCGTAGTCCTCGACGGCCATCCGGATGCCGTTCTCGTTCGGAATGCCGAGGAAAGCCACGTCACCGCTGATGGCGTTCAGGGACCGGATCTGGATGGCCTCCCCCGGGCCCACCTCGATCATGCCGAGTGAACCGTCGCCCATGTGGTCGCCGACGGTGCCCAGCTCCTCGGGAGCGGGCGCGGCCGTGGTCGGCGGCGCGGTCGTCACGGGTGCAGCGGTGGCCGCGGGCGCGGCCGCGGTGGTCGTGGCCGCGGCGGCGGTCGTGGCCGCCGGCTGGGCCTCCTCGGCGTCGGAGCCGCAGGCCCCGGCTACGAGCGTGAAGGCCACGCCCAGTGCGAGCAGAACACGTCGGTGTCGACGCATGGCAAATCCCCCCAATGGATTGTCGGACGGGGCGCGGCCGGACCGTGTCCCCTATGAGGCGGCAATCATCCCGCGCTGGGGGTGGACTGGCAAGTTGGGCGATCAGCCGGCGAGCGGCACAACCGCCCCGCTGCCGACGCCAAGGCGCAGGACCGACCCGACCCGGGCTCCCTCGGGGGACGACACGGCCACCTCCTGGCCCCCGACGGACAGGCGCAGCGAGAACCTGTCCCCACGGAAGTCCGACCCGACCACCAGTGCCTCCACCCCGTCGCCGTCGGCTGACAGCACCAGCCTGTCGGGGCGCAGAAGCACGGTCCCGGGTCCACCACCCAGGCGGCCGAGGGCACAGCTGCCCCGGTTGTCCAGTTCGACCAGGTTCTGGTGGCCCAGGCAGCGGGCCACGTAGGCGCTCACCGGATCGGTCCAGACCTCGACCGGGCTGCCTGCCCTCTGGATGCAGCCGCCGCCCAGCACGGCGATCCTGTCCGCCAGGGCGAAGGCCTCGTCGTGGTCGTGGGTGACGTGGATGGATGCCTGGCCCAGGCGACGCAGCAGTGGCCCCAACTCCCCGATCAGCCTGTTCCGCAGCGCCCGGTCGAGGCTCCCCAGGGGTTCGTCCAGCATCAACAGGCGCGGACCGGGGGCTATGGACCTCGCCAGGGCCACCCTCTGCGCCTCACCCCCCGACAGGGTGTCCACCCGCCTCGACCCGAAGCCGGACATGCCCACCAGCTCCAGGGCCTCCTCCACGGCCGTTGCCCGCCGCCCGGCTGTCGCCCCCTCCACCCGCAGCCCGAACGCCACGTTCGCGGCCACGTCCATGTGCGGGAAGAGGGCGTGGTCCTGGAACACAAGGCCGAAGCCACGCCGGTGGGGGGGCGCCCCTGAGAGGTCCTCGCCGTCCCACGCCACCACCCCGGTGGCCGTCTCCTCCAGGCCGGCCACCGCCCGGAGCAGGGTGCTCTTGCCGGATCCACTGGGGCCCAGCAGCACCACGACCTCGCCGTCCCCGACCGACAGGTCGATGCCGTCCAGGACGACGACCCCGTCGTAGGCAACGCCCAGACCCTCCAGCTCCAGCACCTCAGGACCCGCCCTTCACCGAGGCGCGCAACCCCCGCGGGTTCCCGTCGCACGCCCTCCCGGCCGCAGCGGGGCACTGCATCTCAGAAACCACCCCTCACCAGGCTTCCCCGGGTCCGCCTCGACTCGATGACGGCCACGGAGGCCGCCGTGAGGACCATCAGGGCCACGGCCAGGGCCATGGCCTGCCCCCTGAGCTGCTGTCCCGGCGTCCCGAGCAGGCGGAAGAGCGCCAGGGGGGCGGTCAGCCGGTCGGGTCGGCGCGGCAGGAAGGAGGTGGCGCCGAACTCGCCGAGGGACACCGCGAAGGCGAAGCCGGCGCCCACCAGCAGTGCCCTTCCGGCAATGGGCAGGTCGATCCACCTCCGGACGAGTGTGGGTGGGGCTCCCAGCACGGCGGCGGCCTCGCGCAGGCGCCGGTCGATGCTGCGCAACGTCGGAACCAGGGTCCTCATCACGAACGGCACGCCGACCAGCGAGTGGGCGACGGGCACCAGCCAGCGGGAGGACCTCAGGTCCAGCGGCGGCTGGTCCAGGGCCACCAGCATCCCGAAGCCCACGACCACCGCAGAGGCGCCGAGGGGCAGCATCAGCCCCAGGTCGAACGCCCGGGAGAGCCCCCTGGGTCCGTGGACCACCACCAGGGAGGCCAGGCCGCCGACGGTCACGGCCAGGGCCGTGGCGACCACGGCGAACACCAGCGAGTTGGCCAATGCCGTGACGGCGCTGACCGGCAGGAGGTCAACCCTGTGGGCCAGGGCGGCGTAGTTGGCGAGGGAGTAGCCGGACCCCGTGGCCAGGGAGCGCTCGACCAGCACCCCCATGGGCGTCCCCAGGACCAGGGCCAGCAGGCCCAGGACGGCTGCCAGGTGGCGGCGGCGGGCCCGGGGGGCGGGCCGGACGGCCGTCTGGCCCCTGGTGGCGGTCCCGGCCTGGAGGCGGTTGGTGACGGCCACGACGGCGAGCACGGCCACCAGCTGGACCACCGCCAGGGCCGTGGCCGACGCCTGGTCACCCCGCCAGACGGCGTGTCGCCAGATCTCGGTCTCGATGGTTGCCACGGTCGGGCCGCCCAACAGCAGGATCACGCCGAAGGAGGTGAGGCAGAAGAGGAACACGATCGAGCCGGCGGCCGCGATGGCCGGCCAGAGCCGCGGGAGGGTCACCAGCGCGAAGACCCGGGTCGGCGTGGCCCCCAGCACCCTGGCCTGCTCCTCGGGCCCCGGGTCCAGCCCCTCCCAGAAGGAGCCGACCGTCCGCATGACGACAGCCAGGTTGAAGAACACGTGGGCGATGAGGACGGCCCAGACGGTGTGGGTGAGGCGCAGGCTGCCGTCCGAGAGGCCCAGCGTCTCGTAGAGGCCCAGGAAGGCGCCTCCCACGACGACGGTAGGCAGCACGAACGGGACGGTGCTCACCGCGCGCACGAGGCGCCGTCCGACGAAGTCCCGGCGCGCCACCAGGTGTGCCCCGGGAAGGCCGAGCAGGAGCGTGGCAAGGGTGGAGGCTGCCGCCTGCCACAGGGTGAACCAGGCGATGCCCCTGGAGCCTGCGTGGCCGGGCAGGTCGGCGAGGCGGCCCAGGCCGTCACCTGACAGGCCGGTGCCGAGGATGGTCAGCACCGGGTAGGCGAAGAAGACGCCCAGGAACCCGGCCGGAACCGCCACACACGCCAGCCGCCCTGCAGTGCTGCGCAGGCCGGCGGCCGGCGGCCTCACCGCAGGACCACCTCGGTCCAGCGCTCTGTCCAGGCGTTGCGGTGCTCAGCTATCTCGGCCGGGTCGAGTATGTGGGGGTCCTCGGCCAGCTCCACGAACTCCACGAACTCCCCCGGCAGTGCAGCAGCCGAGAGGGCCGGGAACACGAACATGTTGAGGGGTATGTCCTCCTGGAAGGTGGGTGAGAGGAGGAAGTCCACAAGGGCCTCGGCCGCCCCGCGGTGCTCGGTGCCCGAGAGGATCCCCGCGAACTCCACCTGCCTGAAGCAGGTGTCGGTGATCACCCCCGTCGGGGGCGACGTGACCGGCGGGTCGGCGTAGATGACCTCGGCCGGGGGGCTGGAGGCGTAGGAGACCACTATCGGCCTGTCACCGCCCCCGGACACGAACTCGCCGTAGTAGGCGTCCTCCCAGCCCGTCGTGACAGCCACGTCGTTGGCCCGCAGCGCCGCCCAGAAGTCGGCCCAGCCCTCACCGAACTCCGAGATGGTCGCCAGCAGGAAGGCCATCCCCGGCGAGGAGGTCTCCGGGTTCTGCACGACCAGCATCCCCCTGTAGAGGGGGTCGGTCAGGTCGGCCAGGCCCGTGGGCACCGGCGTGGCGGAGTCGAAGCGGTCGATCCAGTAGTTGACGCACACGTCGCCGAAGTCGACGGGGGTGACCCTGTGCTGTGGGTCCATCACCAGTTCCGGCGGTACCCCCGCCAGTGCCGGCGACTCGTAGGGCTCGAACAGGTCGGCGTCCAGGGCCCTATGGAGGAAGGTGTTGTCGACCCCGAACATGACGTCGCCCAACGGCTCGCCGGACGTCAGGATCGCCGAGGCTACCAGTTGGCCGGTGTCGCCGAGCCGCTGCAGGTCGACGTGGACCCCGGTCTCTGCAGTGAACACCTCGAGGGTCCCCTCGGACACCCAGAACGAGTCGTGGGTTATCAGGGTCACCGTCTGGCCCTCGATGCCTGCGGTGCTGGTGGTGGTGCTGATGGGCACGGCCTGCCGGCCGTCGTCCCTCCCGCAGGCCGACCCCAGCAGGGCCAGGGCCACGATTGCGCAGGCCGCCGCAGGTCGGCGATTGAGGTGCCTTCGGAGCTTCACCTGGTCTCCCTTCGCTGGCATTACCCAGATCAGGTTCGGAACGGGT
Source organism: uncultured Candidatus Nemicrothrix sp. (assembly GCA_964344855.1). GTDB lineage: Bacteria > Actinomycetota > Acidimicrobiia > Acidimicrobiales > MedAcidi-G1 > UBA3125. The sequence continues at coordinate 44,439 of CAYFOV010000013.1, read as the reverse complement.
CGACAGCACCCCCGTGCGATGACGGTCGCTGCCCTCTCAGCCCGGCGTCAGGCCCGAGCTCCCCGGCTGGTTGTCGGTGCCGAGACTACCCCCCGTCCCGCCGCAGGTGCACGGGGAGGGTGGCCCTGATGTCCCTCGACGACGCCCCCAGGTGGACCTCGTAGTGGCCCTCGTCGGCGTACCAGCCGGGTTCGGGCCGGTGGCCCGGCCCGGCCTCGCCGCCGCCGGCCGCCACGGGCAGCCTCGCCGACCGCTCGGCCCACGTGGGGTCGCCGGGGTCGTAGTAGGCGAAGGCCCTGTGGTCCAGCCTGATGGTGGCCTCGCCCGCCTCCCCCGGTCCGAGCACCACCTTGGCGAAGCCCCTCAGCTCCTGCGGCGGCCTGGCCAGTGCCGGGCCGCACTCGGACACGTAGCACTGCACCACCTCGGCCCGGGTCCGGCTTCCCGTGTTGGCCAGGCCAACCGTGACCTCCACCTCGGCACCCGCTTCCAGGTCCTCGAGGCTGGGCACCTCCGACATCGTCGCCGCTCCCCACTCGACCTCTCCGTAGCCGAGACCGTGCCCGAACGGGTAACTGGGCTCCACGTGGCGGACGTCGTACCAGCGGTACCCGACGAACAGGCCCTCCCCGTACCTGACCTCCCCGTTCTCACCGGGGTAGTTGGTGAAGGCGGGGGTGTCCTGCATCCTCCTCGGAACGGTCGTGGGAAGGCGGCCGCTCGGCTCGGCCTCGCCGAACAGCACGTCGACCAGGGCGTCCGACATCTCCTGGCCCCCGAACCATGCCTGGAGCACGGCCCCCGCCCCCTCGGCGCAGTCCGTGGCCACTACCGAGCCGGCGTTGACGACTACGACGGTCCTGGGGTTGGCCTCGATGACCCTGCGCACCAGCTCCGGCTGGTCGCCCGGCAGATCCATCGACTCCCGGTCTCGACCCTCGGTCTCCCAGTCGTCGTTGGTGCCGACGACCAGGACCACGGCGTCGCAGGCCGCGGCCAACCCGGCCGCCCGGTCCACCAGGTCCCCGGCGTCGGGGGGGCGCAGGCCGACCTGGGCCCCCCTGAACATGAAGGCCCCCTCCGAGGAGTACTCGACCACCACCTCGACGGGCACGCCGGCCTCCAGGCGCAGGTCCGCCGAGACCTCGTCGCTGCCGATACCGAAGAAGGCCTCGCCACGGCCCGGCGGCTCCGTGATCCCGTCCAGCACGGTGTCCCCGTCCACCACCACCCTGGCCCGCCCTACCTGGACCATCGCCAGGGTGTGCGTGCCGGTGAACTCTGGGACCAGCGTCGCCCTGGCCCGGGCGGTGTAGGGCCCTGGCCCCGACGCCCGGGGCGGATCGCCCATCCTGAGGATCCGGCCGTCGGGACGGTGCTCGGTGAGCAGGGGGGCGCCCGTCCAGTCGGGGCTGTCGAAGTACTCGACGGCGAAGCCGTCGGAGAGCAGCCTTGAGGGAATCGGACGGACCGTCCTCTCGGTGACCGCCCCGGGCTCGTAGCCGACCCTGGCGCCATCGAGGCGGGCCTCCAGGGCCTCCAGTGGGGAGGTCTGGTGCTGGGGGACCAGCGCCGAGGATCCCCCGCCCATGATCATGGCCGAGGCTGCATTGGGCCCGATCACCGCCAGGCTGGAGAGCGATTCCCTGTCGAGGGGCAGCAACCCGTCGTTCTCCAACAGCACCATGGACTCGGCGGCAGCCCTCCTGGCCAGGTCACGGTGGGCGGGGACCTCCAACTCCGTCTCGGGCCCGTCGGGGTCGCCGTCCAGCACCCCTATGCGTTCCATGAGCGTGAGCAGGCGCGACACGGCGTCGTCCAGGACGGCCTCGTCCACCTCACCGGCCTCCACGGCCGACACCAGCTCTTGCCCGTAGTACCTGACGGGACCGGGCATCTCCAGGTGCAGGCCGGCGTTGGCCGATGCCGCGGTCGACCTGGTACCGAACCAGTCGCTGACCACGACCCCGTCGAACCCCCACTCGCCGACCAGCAGGTCGCCCAGCAGGTACGGGTTCTCCGCGGCGTAGGTGCCGTTCACCCGGTTGTAGGCCGCCATCAGGCCCCACGCCCCCGCCTCCACCACCGCCATCTCGAAGGGCCGCAGGTAGACCTCCCTCAGGGCGCGCTCTGGAACCACCGAGTCGATGGTGTTGCGCTCGAACTCCGAGTCGTTGGCCACGAAGTGCTTGACGGTCGTCCCCACGCCGCCGCCCTGCACGCCGCGGATGAACCCCACGGCGATGCTGCCGGCCAGGTGGGGATCCTCCGAGTAGCACTCGAAGTTGCGGCCCCCGAGGGGCGACCGGTGGATGTTGACCGTCGGGGCCAGCAGCACGTGGAAGCCCCTGGCGCGGGTCTCCTCGGCCAGCACCCCTCCCAGCTCCTCCACCAGCTCAGGGTTCCAGGTGGCACCCAGGGCCGAGCCGCAGGGCAGGCACAGGGCCGGCGTGCCGGTGCCGAGCAACCCCGCCCCCCGGGCCCCGTTGGGGCCGTCGGTGACCTTCAGCGCCGGTATGCCCAGCCGCTCCACGGCGTTGACGCGCCACATGTCGTGGCCCGCCATGAGCGTCGCCTTCTCGACGAGGGTCATCTCGCCGAGGAGTGCTTCGACCCGACCTGCGGGCTCCGGGGTCATGGCGTGGAGCTCAGCGTTCCGGCGGCTCGGGAACCCTCACTCCCGGGGGGACCCGGGCATAGTGGTCGTGCACGGCGGTGAAGCGGCCGCGCCCGCCGGTGATGGACCGGAGGTCGATGGCGTAGCGCAGGATCTCGGACTCGGGGACCGTGGCGCTGATCACCTGCTCTCCCCAGTCCCCCAGGATTGACCCCTGCACGGTCGCCCGCCGGGAGGAGAGGTCGCCCATCACGTCGCCCAGGCACTCGGCCGGGACGGTCACCTCCACGGCGGAGATGGGCTCCAGCACCACCGGCGAGGCCTTCGCCAGGGCCTCCTGGAAGGCCAGCCTCCCGGCCATCTTGAAGCTCATCTCCGAAGAGTCGACGGAGTGGTGCTTGCCGTCGAAGACCGTCGCCCTGACGTCGACCACCGGGTAGCCGGACTCGCCGCCGTGGGCCATGGCCTCCTGTATGCCGTGCTCAACCGCCGGTATGTACTGGCGCGGTATTACCCCCCCGGTCACCTCGTCCACGAACTCGAAGCCCTCACCCGGGAGCATGGGCTCCAACCGGATCGTCGCCACGCCGAACTGGCCGTGGCCACCGCTCTGCTTCTTGTACTTGCCCTCGGCCGCCGACGGGGCGGTGATGGTCTCGCGGAATGCCACCCTCACGTCGTCGGTGTCGACCTGCACGCCGAACTTGCGGTCCAGCTTGGCGATGACGTGCCGCAGGTGGGACTCGCCCAGGCCTGAGAGGAGGGTCTGGCGCGTCTCCGGGTTGCGGTGGACCTTGAGCACCGGATCCTCCTCGACGATCCGGTGCAGGGCGTTGGCCAGCTTGTCCTCGTCGTTGCGGCTACGCGCCGTGACCGCCGTCGACAGCACTGGGACCGGGAAGCCGATCGGCGCGGCCTGCGCCCTGCCCGCTCCGGAGAGGGTGTCGCCCGTGAGCGTGCCGGACAGCTTGGCCACCGCCCCGATGTCGCCGGCCGTGAGGGCGTCCACGTCGATGGACTCACCCCCCTGGAGCGACATGATCGAGCGGAACCGCTCGTCGTCCCCGGTGCGGCCGTTGGTGAGGGTCAGGTCGCGCCTGACAGTGCCGGTCAGGACCCTGAAGTAGGAGACGTGTCCCAGGTAGGGATCGACGGCCGTCTTGAAGACCTGCAGCAGGGGGGTGGCCGCCGGGTCCGGCTCTACGGGCGTCTCCGCTCCACCGACTGTGACCGGGACCGCCGGCCTGGCGAGGGGCGAGGGGCCCACCTCGACTATGTAGTTGCAGAGGCGGTCCACGGCGATGGGGATGGTGGCCGAGCCGCACACGACCGGAAACACGGTGGCAGCCGCCACGCCCCGGCCCATGACCTCCTCCAACTCCGCCACGCCGGGAACGTCACCCTCCAGGTACCGCTCAAGCAGGGCGTCGTCGGCCACGACGATGTTCTCCACCAGCGCCTCGTGGATGGCGGCCTCGCGGTCCTCCATCTCGTCGGGGATCTCGGCCAGCTCGGCGTGGCCGCTGTCGTAGATCCAGGCCGTGTCGGTGAGGAGGTCGGCGATGCCGTGGAAGGCCTCGGCCTGGCCGATGGGGATCTCCAGCGGTGCCACGCCGGCCCCGAAGGCCTCCTGGAGCTCGGCCAGGACCTTCTCGAAGCTGGTGTGCTCGCGGTCCAGCTTGTTCACGAAGAGCAGGCGGGGCAGCGACCGCGCTGCCGCCTCGCGCCACAGGTCGACGGTGGCATGGTCGAGGCCGCTGGATGCGTCCACCACGAACACCGCCATGTCGGCTGCCGAGATGGCTCCGACGGCCTCGCCGGCGAAGTCGAAGGCGCCGGGGGTGTCCAGCAGGTTGACCTTGTGGTCCTGCCACTCCAGCACGGCCATGGCCGTCGTCACCGAGTGGCCCGACTCCTTCTCCTCGGGCTCGTAGTCGCAGACCGTGGAACCGTCCTCGACGCGGCCCACCCGGCTCACGGCCCCGGCGCGGTAGAGCATGGCCTCGGCAAGCGACGTCTTGCCCGAGCCGGGCGGACCCACCAGGGCCACGTTTCGGATGCGGTCAGGCGAGAACGCCTTCACGGCAAACCCCCTCCGCCGACGGGGAGGCCCGTGGCCCGGCCGTCGGCCTTGTCCGGCATGGGCGCCCGACCGTACATCCACGGTCCGGGCCGCGCCAGAGCCGGGATCAGGGTCGTCGGGAGGGCCGCGGCCCTCAGGAGCTGGCCTTCCACCAGGCGTCCAGCCTGGCCTTCAGCTCCTCCTCCGCCAGGTCGCCCTGCGACCGCCTCAGCTCGAGGAGGTGGGCCAGTGCCCGTCCGACGTCCGGACCGGGCCCTATCCCCAGGTGGGCCATGATGGCATCGCCGTCCAGGCCGGGGCGCTCCGCCGCCTTCCGGTCGGCCTCGGCCAGCTGGGCGATCCTGAACTCCAGGTCGTCCATGGCGGCCTGGATGGCCGCCACCTTGACCCTGCTGCGGGTGGTGCAGTCGCAGCGGATCATCTCGTTCAGCTTGCCGAGCAGCGGGCCGGCGTCGCGCGCGTAGCGCCTCACCGCCGAGTCGGACCAGCCGTCCGAGTAGCCCTTGAAGCGGCCCGACAACCTCACCAGCTCGGACACGTCGTCGACCAGCTGTTCCGGATAGCCGAGGGCCTCGAGGCGCCTGCGGGCCATCCTTGCCCCGACCACCTCGTGGTGCCGGAAGGTGACGCCGCCGTGCTCGTAGGACCTGGTGGCGGGCTTGGCGATGTCGTGGAAGAGGGCGCCGAGGCGGACGGTTATCTCCGGGCTGGTCTTGTCCACTACGGCGATGGTGTGGGCCAGGACGTCCTTGTGCCGGTGGATCGGGTCCTGTTCCATCCGGAGCAGGGGTAGCTCGGGCACCAGCAGGTCCATCTCGCCGGACTCGACCGAGGCCCACAGGCCCGGGGCGCAGTCGGGCTCCAGCAGGATGGCGCTGAGCCGGTCGGCTCCCGCTGATCCGTCGGCCATGGCGGCGAGTCTACGGACGGGAGCCTGTGGGCCGCAGTGCCCTGCGACCCCGGCTACGGTCGCCGCCGCGTGCCGGCGGCCCCCCCGGGGGATGGCCGGACGGATACCAGACTGCACCGGAGGTACCACATGAAGGTGGGGATTGCGTTCGCCAACGCGGGTCCGTTCGGCACGGCCCGGGGCGCCGAGGTCCTTGGGGGCTGTGCCGAGGCGGCCGGCTTCGACTCACTCTGGACCGTGGAGCACGTGGTCGTCCCCGACGACTACGCGTCGGCCTACCCCTACGACGCCAGCGGGAAGATGCCGATGGGGCCCGACACGCCCCTCACCGACCCCCTCGTCTGGCTGACCTGGGTGGGAGCCCTGACCTCCACCATCAGGCTGGGCACCGGGATCCTGATCCTGCCCGAGCACGAACCCGTGGCGCTGGCCAAGCGCGTCGCCACGCTCGACTCGCTCACGGGCGGCAGGGTCGAACTGGGCATCGGAGTGGGCTGGCTTCGCGAGGAGTTCGAGGCCATGGGGGTGCCGTGGGAGCGGCGCGGCGAGAGGACCGACGAGTACGTGGCCGTGCTGCGCACCCTCTGGTCCGGCGACAGCGTCTCCTTCTCGGGCCAGTTCGCCTCCTTCAACCGGGTCTCGTCCAACCCCAAGCCCGCCGGCGGCACCGTGCCGGTTGTCGTGGGCGGCCACAGCCCGGCCGCCGCCCGCCGGGCTGGAAGGTTGGGGGACGGCTTCTTCCCCGCCGGGTCGGGCGACCTGGGCGGCCTGCTGGAGGCGATGCGCAGGTCGGCCGAGGAGAACGGCCGAGACCCGGACGCCATCGAGGTGACCTGCAGCGGCGAGGCCCTGATGGGCGACGACCCGGTCGCTGCGGCAGAGGAGCTGCGGGCGCTGGGCGTGGACAGGGCGGTCCTGCCCAACTACCTGTTCTGGGCCGACCCCGAGGCCTCGCTGGCCGAGTTCGGCGAGCGGATCGTGGGGCCCGTGGCCGGGGTGTGATCCCGGCCGGCCGACCACCCGCCGGGTCCTGCGCTCCATGCGTGCGATGCGGGCCCGCGGTCGGGCAGGCTTGTGGCATCCGAATCCCCTGCGGCGCCCCTGACCGGGCCGTGACCGGGTCGGCATGACCGGCTGGATGCGCGACCCGCGGGACCGGCGCGGCCGCCCAGGCGGCTTCGGGCCGGCCTTCGGGGGTGGCCGACGGCCAGCCCCACCACCGAGGAGCGGCCTTGCCGAGCTCCTGTTCGAGAGGCGGGGACTGGTGGCGGGCCTCCTCGTCGTGGCCTTCTTCGTCGTCGTGGCCATCGGGTCCTCGGGCGAGGAGGCCACCGAGGACGAGCAGCAGGACCTGACCGGGACCGTCCAGGCCGCCATGATCCAGGCAGGCCTCCCGTCGGTCGAGGTGAGGGTAGAGGACTGGACGGTGGTGCTCTACGGGCGGGTGGCCTCCCCCGAGCTGAAGGAGGCGGCGACCCGCGTGGCCCAGGCCCAGCCCGACGTGGTGGGCGTCGACAACAGGCTCATGGTCCCCGAGCCGGTGGTCGAGGAGGACGAGGAGCCCGAGGTGCCCGACCTGCCGGCCGCCCAGGCCGACCTGCTCCTGCAGGCCCGCCTCAGCGCGGCCGCGGCGCACTCGCCGATCCGCTTCGCCAGCGGAGGCGACCGGATCACCGAGGAGTCCGTTCCCACGCTGGACCTGATCGCCGGCTTCCTCTCCGTGAACCCCGATGTGGCCGTCCAGATCATCGGCCACACCGACAGCGACGGCGACGCCGCCGCCAACCTGGAGCTGTCCACAATCCGGGCCGATGCAGTGCGAACCCAGTTGGTTGCGAGGGGCGTGGAGCCGGAGCGGCTCACGACCCTCGGCATGGGCGAGGCCGATCCCATCGCCGACAACCTCACCAAGGAGGGCAAGGGGCGCAACCGGCGCATCGAGTTCCTCGTGCTACCCGAGGGCTACGAGGGCCTGACGCCGCCGTCCCTCGCAACGGCAGATCCCGAGCCCGGCGAACCCGTCGGCGTCATCCAACCCGGGGAGGCGCCGGTCCAGGGGGACGGTGGGGAGGCGCCGGTCGACGACACGCCCATCCCGACCACGATCCCGACGGGGTGAGGATGTGATCAAGTACCTGGGCTCCAAGCGGAGGCTGGTCCCGGTGCTGGCCGACCTCTTCGAGCGCAGCGGCGCACGGACCGCCCTGGACCTGTTCTCGGGAACGACCCGGGTGTCGCGGGCCTTCAAGCAGCTGGGCGCCCACGTCACGGCCGTGGACATCACGAGGTACGGGGAGGTGCTGGCCGCCTGCCACGTGGCGACCGATGCCGACAGGGTCGACGCCGACCGCCTGGCGGCCGAGGTGGCGAGGCTGAACGGCCTTGCCGGCAGGCCCGGCTACTTCACCGAGACATTCTGCCGGGCGGCCCGGTACGTGCAGCCCTTCAACGGCGAGCGGGTCGACGCCATCCGCGACGACCTGGAGGGCCGGCGGGACGACCCGCTGTTCCCGGTGCTGCTGACGAGCCTCATGGAGGCGGCCGACCGGGTCGACTCGACCACCGGAGTGCAGATGGCATACCTGAAGGGCTGGTCGCAGCGCAGCAGCAGGCCCCTCGAACTGCGGGTCCCCGACCTGCTCCCAGGACCAGGCACCGCGCTTCGGGGCGACGCCGTCGAGCTGGCGGGGCGGCTGGGCCCCTTCGACCTGGCCTACCTGGACCCGCCCTACAACCAGCACCGCTACCTCGCCAACTACCACGTCTGGGAGACCCTCGTGGCCTGGGACGACCCGGACCACTACGGGATCGCCAACAAGCGCGTCGAGTGCCGGGACCCGGGTTCGGCCAGTGCCTTCAACAGCCGGCCGCGCATGCCCGGCGCCCTTCGGGGCGTCGTCGCCGGAGTCGACGCCGAGGTAGTGGTCCTCTCCTACAACGACGAGTCCTGGATGTCGCTGGACGACCTGGTGGGGGCCTGCTCGGTGAGGGGGCACGTGGCGGCGCTGGGGTTCGAGTCGGGCCGCTACGTGGGTGCCTCGATCGGGATCCACGACCGGTCCGGGAGGCGGGTCGGCACGCCGGGCCGTCGGTCGAACCTGGAGTACGTGCTCGTGGCCGGGCCCGAGGACGCCGTGGAGCACATGGTGGTACCCCATCGGGAGGCCCGGGTCGCCCACGCCGCCTGAGGTAGCCGGCAGGGGCTGTCTGGCGGCAGGGCAGGGTTGGCGCGAGACTGGCGCCATGGACGAAGCCGGCGGTACAGCCGCCCCGAGCCCGGCCGCGGACCTTCCCCGGGCACCGACCTGGCGCGGCGTACACCACCTGGCGATGGTCACCCCCGACATGGACGCGACCGTGCGCTTCTACGTGGGGGTGCTCGGCATGGAGCTGGTGGCGACGCTTCGGGCCGGGCCCATGCGCCACTACTTCTTCGACCTGGGCCCGGGCAACACCATCGCCTTCTTCGAGGTCCCGGGGGCCGGCACCTTCTCCAAGCCGGCCGGGGCACCGACCAGCCGGACCATCCAGTTCGACCACGTCTCGTTCGCGGTGGAGGACGAGGCGGCGCTGGTGGCCCTGCAGCAGCGGCTCCTTGCCGCTGGCTGCGAGGTGACGCCGGTAGTGGACCACAGGGTGCTGCGCTCGGTCTACTTCCACGACCCGAACGGCATCGCCCTGGAGGCCTCGTGGTGGACGGTGGGGGCCGAGGCCCTGGCCTTCGACCCCGACGACGACCTCCTCTTCGCGGACCCGGATCCGGTGCCGGCCGTGGCAGAGCTGGCCGAGGGGGGCCTGGGCTCGATTCCGGCAACCAACCTGAGGTGAGGCCGCCCCGTTCGCGACCCGGACAGGGTTGGCGTGCCCGGGTTACCGGCGCCGCTGTCGGCCTGTTCAGCCACGCACCCGACCCGCTGGCTGGGACCTTCGAGCACCGCGGCGACCCCGGCCTGTTCGGGCCGGGTTCGGCCACCTGGGCCATCATGTCCGACGCCTCGGCGTTCGTGGGAGGCCTGCGGGCGCTGGTGGTCCAGGCCGCCCACCCGGAGGTGGCCGCGGGAGTCGGCGACCACTCCAACTACAGGCAGGACCCCCTGGGCCGCCTCTCCCGCACCGCCGCATACGTGACCGCCACCTCGTACGGCTCGATGCCGGAGGTGGAGGCGGCGGTGGCGGCAGTGGGCGCGGCCCACAGGCCCGTTGTTGGGACCTCACACCGCGGCGTGGCCTACACGGCTGTCGACCCCGGCCTCTCGGCCTGGGTCCACAACGCCCTCGTTGACTCGTTCCTGGCCGCACACCGGGCCTTCGGGCCGGGGGGCATGGACGAGGCCGACTACGACCGCTACGTGGCAGAGCAGACCCGGCTGGGAGCCCTGCTCGGGGCGTCGCCTCTGCCCGAAACCGCCGCCGACCTGCGCGGCTGGCTGGTGGGGCACCCGGCCGTGGGTGGGTCGCCGGCAGGGCTGGACGCCGTCGCCTTCCTCTCCAGGTCGGGCCTGCCCTGGCCGACGCGGCTGGCGTATACCCGGCTCCTGCGGGCCGCCGTTGCGACGGTCCCGGGCCGCCTCAGGGAGGCGACCCTGCCGGGGGCCGGCGGGGGCCCGGCTGACCGGCTGGCCGTGCTGGGAGGCAGGGTCGTGGTCGGGGTCCTGCGCTCGGCCCTCGGCAGCTCCCCTGCGTGGGGGGCGGCCCTGGACAGGTGCGGCACGCCCAGGCCGGAGGGCGTCAGGTTCCGACCCGTCACCGGGGTGGCCCGCTAGCCGGTGGGGCGCCGCACGGCCCTGGCGGCCCTGCTGACGCTGCTGGCAGGAGCCTGTGCCGCCACCCCTGACGCACCCCCGGCGGGTGAGGCAGGGACCCGGTCGGCCAAGGCCCTCCCGGTCGACCCTGCGGTCAGGATCGGCAGGCTGCCTAACGACCTCACCTACTACCTGCGCTCAAACGACGCCCCCGGCGACAACCTGGAGTTGCGCCTGGTCGTTTCAGCCGGCTCCCTGGAACAGGAGGTGGTCGGCTCCGGGGTCGCCCACTTCCTTGAGCACATGCTCTTCAACGGGACCGTCGACTACCCCGGGAACGAGCTGGACGGGGCCCTGCAGGCCCTCGGGATCCAGCTGGGCGCCGACGTCAACGCCTTCACCACCTGCGAGGCAACCGTCTACGGCCTGAGCATCGTGCTCGGCGACGGCGGGGGCGCGGCGGCTGACGTGGACACCGGCTTCCACGTGCTTGACCAGTGGGCCACCGCCGCCACCATCGAGCCGGCTGACGTCGACGACGAGCGCGGCGTGGTGCTGGAGGAGTTCCGTACCACCGAGACCGCCGAGGGGGTCATCGCAGCCAGGTTCGACGAGGTCTACACCGCGGGGTCCATGTACGAGGGGTGCGACCCGATCGGCACGGAGGAGGGCATCATGGGCCTCTCCCCCGGCGACCTCCGCCGCTTCTACGACCGCTGGTACAGGCCGGACCTCATGGCCGTGGTGGCCGTCGGCGACCTGCCCCTCGACCGGATGGAGGAGCAGGTGGTTGAGAACTTCTCCGACAACGCTGCCCGCTCGGGCTCGCCCACCCGCCGGCCCAGGCGTGCCGAGCCCGTCGCCGCGACGGTGGCGGAGGTGGTCGTCCACCCCGACGCGCCCAGCCCGTTCGTGTCGATCGACATAGGCCTGGGCCGACGCGTGCCCGGCACCGCCGAGGGCGAACGGCTGCTTCTGCTGGACTCGCTGTTGGCGTCGCTCCTGCAGTCGCACCTGGACGAGGGGGTCGCATCAGGCGACCTGGAGATCGTCAGGCCGCTGTCGGTGGCGTTCGCCCACGCCGGGGAGCTCCGCTTCATCGGGTTCAACTTCGTGGCCGACGACGAGGCCGCAGGCGCGGCTGCAGTGCTCACAGAGCTGCGGGCCCTGGCCGCCCACGGCTTCGAGGAGGAGGCCGTACAGCGGGAGCTGGCGGTGTTCCGGCACTCCCTGGACCAGGCCATGGCCTCGGAGGCCAGCCGGCAGGACCACGAGTTCGCAGACTCGTACGTCCAGCACTTCCTCGCCGGGGACGACATCGACGAGGTGGGGGCCATCCACGCCCGCCGGAGCGAGGTGCTGGCGGCGACCACGGCCGACGACGCCACCGCCCACCTCGCCGGGATCCTGGACAGGGCCGGCCCGCTGGTGCTGGTGGTGGGCCACGACCCGGCCCAGCTGCCCACCCGGGCGGAGCTGGCAGTAGCGGTCGACTGGGCCATGACAGCAGCGCCCGAAGCGCCGGCCGTTGCGGCCACGCGCGTTGCAGCAACCCTGATGGACGCGCCGACGGGCGTCCCGCCAGTGGAGGTCAACAGGATCCCCTCCCACGACGCAGCCGAGCTGGTCTACGCCAACGGTGCGCGCGTGATAGCGGCCGGATCCGACATCTCCGAGGGCCAGGTGGACCTGTGGGCCGAGTCCCAGGGCGGCTGGAGCCTCCTCGCTCCTGGCGACTCCGCCCTGGTGGACCTGGCAACCGGCGCCGTCGGACGCAGCGGCGCCGGTGACATGACCGCAGTCGGCCTGGAGGGCTACCTGCAGACGGCCGGGGTCTGGCTGGTCCCCTACATAGGGGAGACGACCGAGGGCTTCATGGGGTCGGCCCGCAGCGGCGAACTGGAGGACCTGTTCGCCCTACTCCACCTGCGGGTGACGGCCCCCAGGGTGGACGGGCCGGCGTTCGCAGAGGCGACCCAGGCGATCAGGAGCCAGCAGCGTGCCGCGGAGGCCGACCCGCTGGTGGTCGCCTCCATCCAGATGGCCGACGCCCGTTACGGCGGAGACGACTACGTGAGGGCGCTGCCGCACGACGACCAGGTCGAAGCGTTCACCCCGGGATCGGCCCTGGCCATGTACGAGCGGCGCCTGGGCCACGTGGACGACCTGGTGGTGGCCGTGGTCGGCGACACCGACCTGGCCACGATCCGCGACCTCTCCGACCGCTATGTGGGAACCCTCCCTGGCGGGCCGGCCGACACCTGGGCGGACGTGGCACCCACGCCGCCGCTGGGCGTGGTCACGAGGACGGTCCCGGCCGGCCCCAACGACGCCTCTGCGGGATTCGAGCTGCTGCTGCTCACGCCGGTGGAGCGGACAGAGGGGCTGGTGGCGGCTGCCAGGGTGCTGGAACGGCTGGTGGAGACGCGCCTCTTCTCGGCGCTCAGGGAGGAGTTGGGACTCTCGTACGGGGGTGCGTTCGTGGCCATCGACCTGGTCGACGACCCGGCGCCCCTGGCCGAGGTGTACGTGGCCGTGGACGGCGACCCCGACGGGATGGAGGAGCTGCACACCAGGACCCTGGCCGAGCTGGCCGAGCTGGCGGGGGGAGGGCTCGACCAGGCCAGCTTCGAGAGGGCCAGGGCGATGGTCCTGGACGACATGGAGCTTGTGACCAACGGCGACATCCTGGAGAGGCTGGTGGCCTGGGGCCGCAGCGGCGGGACCGACTCGGCGACCCTGGGGCACCGGTACAGGGCGGTGGCCGGGCTCTCCGCCCGGGACGTCTCGACAGCTGCCGCCCTGCTGCTGCCCGACGACAGGCGGATCGAGGTGTTCAGGCTGCCCGGGGGCAGGATGCCCTGATGGAGACGGCCACGGGCGGAGACCGGTCGGGCCTGTACCCGCTGGGGGCGGCACTGACGCTCGAGGACCTGGGCGGGTCGGGGGTGGACACACCTGATCCCCACCGGCTCCTCGCCGACCTGCGGTCGAGCGAGCCGGTGTCGTGGCTGCCCGCCCTCGGCGGCTGGCTGGTGACCGACCGTGCCGTTGCCCTGGAGGTGATGCGCGATCCCGGGACCTTCACGGTGGACGACCCCAGGTTCTCGACCGCTCAGGTGGTCGGACCGAGCATGCTCTCCCACGACGGCCGGGAGCACGAGCGGCACCGCGCCCCGTTCGCCGACCCCTTCCGGAGCAGCGCCGTGCGCGCCTCCTTCTCGGCCTGGACGAGGGAGGAGGCCCGGAGCCTGGCGTCGGGCCTTGCCCCGGCCGGGAACGCCGACCTGGCGAGCGGGTTGGCGGCGCCGCTGGCGGTGGCGACCATCACCCGGGCCCTTGGCCTCGTCGACGTGGACGGACCGATGCTGCTGGCCTGGTACACGTCGATAGTGGACGCCGTGGTCGAGGCCTCCGCAGGCAGGGACGTCCCGGAGGACGGGGTAGAGGCCGTGGCGGCCCTGCGCCGGCAGGTGGACAGGACGGTGGAGGAGGCCGCGGGCTCGCTCCTCGCCGATGCGGCAGCCTCCGGCGGGATCGACCGGGCCGAGGTCTTCTCCAACACGGCGATCCTGCTGTTCGGGGCCGTCGAGACCTCACAGGGGATGACCTCCAACGCCCTGTTGAACCTGCTCTCACACCCCGACCAGCTGGACGCCGTCCGTGCTGAGCTGGCCTCCGGGGCGGAGACCCTTCTCGACAAAGCCGTCGAGGAGTCGCTCCGGTTCGAGCCGGCCGTGGCGCTGGTGGACCGCTACGCCACCGCCGACGCCGACCTGGCCGGCGCGGCCATCCGGCGGGGGGAGCTGGTGTCCATCTCGCTGACGGCCGTGAACAGGGACCCGACGGCCTTCGATGAGCCCGACCGGTTCGACGTGGGGCGGTCCAACGCCCGCCAGAACCTGGCCTTCGTGCACGGGCCCCACGCCTGCCTCGGCATGCACCTGGCCAGGCTGGAGACCCGCGAGGCCCTGGCCGCGGTCGTGGACCTCCTGCCCGGTGTGCGGCTCGACGCGGACCGCTCCGAGCCGCCACGGGGCCTCATCTTCCGGCGGACGCCGGCCGTGGCCGCCTGCTGGGACCCGCCGGTGTAGGCCTACCGGCCGCCGGTCCGGGTGATGAACTCCCTAAGCATCGCGAACGCACGCTCCTCGTCGTCCAGCCACACGCCGTGGCCGGCGTCCTCGAACCGCTCGAACCGGACGACGGCCGGGTCCATGGCTGCCACGATGTCCTCGCTGTCCTCCATGGGCGTCACCGGGTCCTCTGCACCGGCCAGCACCAGCGTCTGGCACCGGATTCCAGCCAGGTCGGCCAGGAAGTCCATGGTGTGCCATGTGCCCCCCATGGCGTGGAAGGCCAGGAACGTGTCCCTGCGGAAGATCGTGTGCGTGGCCTTCGGGCGTTGGGTCGGGTTATAGAGGGGGAGGCACCTCCTCGCGTACTCCCTGAAGGAGGCCATGTCCCCGGAGGCCACCAGCGCCCCGTGGGCGGCGGCCCTGGCCTCGGAACCTCCGAGGCGCTCGAACACGTCGAGGCAGCGCTGCACGTCGAGGCGGGCCTGGGTGCTTGACAGCACCAGCCCTCCGGGATGGTCCGGGTGGCGGATCCCGTACATCGCCGCGACCATCCCGCCGGCGGAGTTGCCGAGGACCACCGGCCTGCTGATCCCGAGTGCCTCGCAGAACCCGACGACGTGGTCAGCCAGGAGCTCGAGGCCGTAGGTCCCGTCGGGTGAGGGGTCGCTGCGGCCGCATCCGCACATGTCGAGGTACACCACCTGGGCGACGTCGGTCAGGGCGCTGAACATCGGCTTGAAGACCGTGTGGTCGGAGTTGCCCGGGGAGCCGTGCAGCAGGATGAGCGTCGGCCTCGGGGCCGCTTCCCCACCGTCCACCGGGAGGCCGGCGCCCTCGACGTCGAACCAGAGGTGGGTCCCGTCGACCTCGATCCTCACGACGACCTGTCCAGGACGGGCCTGCCGGCCTGGAGCACATGGACGATCGACCGTTCGTGGTCCGCGAAGCCCGCCAGGTCGTCGAGCGGGTCCACCCGGCTCACGACCAGGTCGCCGAACGCCCCTGGCTCCACCACCCCGATCCGGCCCTCCATCCCGCAGAGCCCGGCGTTGACGACCCACATGGACCTGAGCACGTCCGCTGCCGGCTGGACCTCGGCGCGGATGGCCAGTTCCTGGTTCTGCATCGGCTGCGTCTCCCCGATCAGGTCCGTTCCGAATCCGAGCGCCACGCCGGCAGCCACCGCCATCTCGACGGACGCCAGCCCGGACTCGAAGACTACGGCGTTCTTCTCCAGGTTCGCCGCCGGCAGGCCCAGTCCCGCACCGAACTCGTTCATGGCCCGGTAGGTCGTCAGCGTGGGCACCATCACCGACCCCGCCACGGCCATGGCCTGTGCCGTCTCCTGGTCGATCAGGTTGCCGTGCTCGATCGAGTGCACGCCCTCCGCCACCGCCATGGCGACGGCCTCAGGCGTGTAGGCGTGGGCGGCCACGTAGGTCCCCCGGTGGGAGGCCTCGGTGACAGCCGCCCGGACCTCGTCGGGGGTGTACTGGAGGCTCTCGAGCGGGTCGGACGGAGAGGCCACGCCTCCCGAGACGTGGATCTTGAGGAAGTCGCTCCCGTCCCGCAGCAGGTGGCGGGCACCCTTCCGGACCGCCTCGGTGCCGTCGGCGACGATCGAGGCCCAGTCGGAGCGCATGGCGCACGCACAGGCGGGTACCTCACGGGCACCACCCTGGGCGTCGCCGTGCCCTCCGGTTTGGGTCAGCATCCGCCCTGCCCGCACGATCCGCGGCCCCGGGGTCGCCCCGCGTCCGATCGCCCGGATGAGGCCCGCCACCTCGCCGCCCAGGTCGCGGACGGTGGTGAAGCCCCGCTCGACGGTGTTGTGGGCGAGCGTCGCCATCGCCACGCCGAACTCCACCTCGCTCCACCCGACCAACGACCGGAAGTCCAGGGTGGCGAGGCGGAAGTGGACGTGGGCGTCGATCAGGCCGGGGACCACGAAACAGCCGGAGGCGTCGATCTCGACGTCGGCCGGACCGACGGCCCCGTCCGTCACGTCCGCTATCAGGCCTTCCTCGACCACGACTGTCCGGCCCTCGGCGAACGACATCGAGGCCGTGTCGAGCACAGTCGCATCACGCACGGCCGTCCTCATGGCCGCGGAAACTACATGTGGCGCCCGCCCGGCACATAGCGGGCCTCCCCGGGCACCAGCCGGCCGGGGGCCTGTTCCCATCCGGCCACCGGATGCTGCCGGGGTGCCCAGACCTGAGGGCCGTCCGGTCCGACGCCTTGGGGACCCCCTCTGTAGCCTTGGACGACGGGTGGGCGATCCTGCGGAGCGCGGGTGGCGCCACCCATGCCCTCGTAGCTCAGTTGGATAGAGCGACCGCCTCCTAAGCGGTAGGCCACAGGTTCGATTCCTGTCGAGGGCGCCGACGACAGAGGGAGAACATGGCCGAGGAAGCGAACCCGCCACACGAGGTACCGGGCTGGTACACGGCGGCCATGGACGTCCCCCGCTCGGACCACAGCGTCGAGGTGGACGGTGTTGGCATCCACTACCTGGCGTGGGGGGAGCCGGGCCGCCCGGGCCTGGTGTTCGTACACGGCGGCGCCGCCCACGCCCACTGGTGGACCCACATCGCCGCCCAGTTCGCCCGCGTGTACCGGATCGCCGCAATCGACATGTCGGGCCACGGCGACAGCGGCCGGCGCCACGCCTACTCGCTGGACGCCTGGTGCGACGAGGTGGTCGCCGTGGCAGGCGACGCCGACATGGCCGGACCGCCCATCGTCATAGGCCACTCCATGGGGGGCTTCGTCGCCCTCGCCAGCGCAGCCACCCGCGGAGACCGGATAGCCGGCGCGGTGATCCTGGACTCCCCTGTCCGCCGACCCGACCCCGAGATGGAGACCACCACCCGCAGCCAGTTCGCCAACCCCAAGGTGTACCCCGACATCGCAACCGCCGTGGCCCGCTTCCGTACCGTGCCCGAACAGGACCACTACGAGCCCTACCTCATGTCCCATGTGGCGGCCAACTCCCTCAGGGAGGTCGAGGGCGGTGTCACCTGGAAGTTCGACCCCAGCATCTTCCAGACCCCCCGCTCCACGGCCAACGAGCTGCTCAGCCAGGTGACCTGTCGGATAGCCCTGTTCCGGGCCGAGCAGGGCCTCGTCACCGCCGACATCGGCGCCTACATGTACGAACAGCTGGGCCGGGTCGCGCCGGTCATCGAGATCCCCCTGGCCGGCCACCACATGATGCTGGACCAGCCGCTGCTGGTCGTCACGGCCCTGCGCACCCTCCTCGCCGACTGGGAGCACTCGGTCCCCTTCGAGCGCGGCTGACCACACGGCCGGAGCCCGCAGGGCATCGGGAGCCCCGCTACCGTTCCGCCCCATGTCCATGCGCCTCTACGACACCGCCCGGGGCGAGGTCGTGCCCTTCCAGCCCGGCCCGGTCGTGACCATGTACGTGTGCGGCATCACCCCCTACGACGCCACCCACCTGGGCCACGCCTTCACCTACCTCACCTTCGACCTGGTGGTCAGGCGCCTCGAGGACCTGGGCCACGAGGTGCGCATGGTCCGCAACGTCACTGACGTTGACGACTCGATCCTCGGCAAGGCCCGGGAGTTGGGGGTCGACCACATGGAGCTGGCGGCCACCGAGGTAGCCGCCTTCCACGAGGACCTGGCGGCGCTGGACCTGAGGCCCGCCGCCGCCGAGCCCAGGGCCACCGACCACATCGGTCCCATGCTGGACCTGATCGGCCGCCTCGAGGCCGCCGGCCACACCTACACGGTCGAGGGCACCACCTTCTTCGACGTCTCAACCTGGGAGGCCTTCGGTTCCGTCTCCGGCTACGACGAGGCGACCATGCTCGCCTACGCGGCCGAGCGGGGCGCCAACCCCGACGACCCCCGCCAGCGGAACCCGCTGGACTTCATCCTCTGGCAGGCCAGCGCCGACGACGAACCCTCGTGGGACTCCCCCTTCGGCCCCGGACGCCCCGGCTGGCACATCGAGTGCTCGGCGATGGCCATGGACGAGTTGGGCGAGACGATCGACCTGCACGGGGGCGGCGACGACCTGGCCTTCCCCCACCACGAGTGCGAGGCCGCCCAGAGCCGGGCCGCCACCGGTGCGCCCCTCGCCCGCCACTGGATGCACGTGGCGATGGTGGCCTACGAGGGCGTGAAGATGTCCAAGTCCCTGGGGAACCTGGTGTTCGTGCGGAACCTGCGCCACCTCCACGACCCCAGGGCCATCCGCCTGGCGCTGCTGGCCCACCACTACCGGGCCGGATTTGAGTGGTTCGACTACGACATCGACGACGGCATCACCCGCCTCGACAGGCTCATGGCCGCATCCAAGCGGCCCACCGGCCCCGATCCGGCACCCACAATCGCAACCATCCGGAACGCCCTCGACGACGACCTCAACACGGCAGCGGCGCGGGACGCCCTGGACATGCTGGCCGGGGCCATCCTGGCCGGGGCCGGCAGCGACCCTGACTCAGCCGCCGGGCTGGCCGAGGCGGCCTCGCTGCTGGGGGTCCGCCTCGACGAGGCCGTGCCGGAGTCATGGGTGCGCACCACCTGACCGCCGGGCCGGGCCCCGGCCGCGTGCGCGTATCCTGACCCGGTGCTGCGCTTCACCGACAGCCTCACCGGCGACAAGGCCGAGTTCACCCCCCGGGACCCTGGGAAGGCGTCCGTCTACTGGTGTGGGCCGACCGTCTACGACCTGCCGCATCTGGGCCACGCGCGCAGCACCCTGGCCTTCGACATCCTGGTCAGGTACCTGCGCTGGGCCGGCTACGAGGTCACCGCCGTCTCAAACATCACCGACATCGACGACAAGATCATCGCCAGGGCCGCCGAGGCGGGCTCGACCGAGCCGGAGCTGGCGGCCCGCTACGAGCAGGCCTTCATCTCCCAGATGGACCTGCTGAACGTGGCCCACCCCGACCTGCGACCCAGGGCCACCGAGTACGTCGAGCAGATGGTCGCTGTCGTGGCCGACCTGCTCGGGGCCGACATGGCCTACACCACGCCCTCGGGCGTCTACTTCGCTGTCGACAGGCTCGACGGGTACGGGGCGCTGGTGCACCGGTCGCCGGCCGAGCTGCGGGAGGGCGCAGGGGCCCGGGTCGAGGTCGACGACGACAAGGCCGACCCCCTTGACTTCGCCCTCTGGAAGGCGGCCAAGCCGGGCGAGCCCTCGTGGGACTCGCCGTGGGGTCCCGGCCGGCCCGGCTGGCACATCGAGTGCGTGGCCATGTCGCTGGACCTGCTGGGCGACGGCTTCGACATCCACGGCGGCGGAGACGACCTCATCTTCCCCCACCACGAGAACGAGCGGGCCGAGGCGCTGGGGTGCGGGCGGGCCTTCGCCGCCAACTGGGTGCACAACGGCATGGTCCAGGTGGACGGCGAGAAGATGTCCAAGTCGCTGGGCAACTTCACCACCCTGGGCGACCTGCTGGAGGCCTGGGACCCTAGGACCCTGCGCCTGCTGGTGCTCCAGACCCACTACCGGCGGACCATGGAGATCGGCTCCGACACCCTCGACCAGGCGGCCGCTGCGCTGGACCGGCTCGACACGTTCGTGGACCGGATGGCCGCCGCCGGCCTGCCCTGGGCCGACCCCGACGCCGCCACTGTGGAGCGCTTCAGGTCGGCCATGGACGACGACCTGGGCACGCCAGCGGCGCTGGCCGTGCTCTTCGAGGCCGTCAGGGACGCCAACCGGGCCCTCGACATTGAGGACCACGGCACGGCCGCCTCCCTGGCCGCCGCGGTCACGACCCTGGCCTCGGTGCTGGGGCTGGAGCTGGGTTCCCGCGGCCCCGCCGCGCCCGACGCCGAGGCCGCCGAGATCGACGGCCTGGTGGCCGCCAGGTCAGAGGCCAAGGCTGTCGGCGACTACGCCGAGGCCGACCGCATCCGCGACGACCTGTCGTCAAGGGGGGTTCAGTTGGAGGACACGCCCGACGGCACGACCTGGCGTCGGCGGCGTACCTGACGGGAGCCGCGGCGGAGGACCTGCCGGCCCCCCCCGTCCCAGGTGCGCCCCTACCGGAGAAACCCGGCGATGGCGGCTGCCGCCACCGCCGCCGACTCCCCGTAGAAGGCGGTCATGTGGTTCCCCTCCAGCTCCACCAGGCGGCCGTCGCCCAGCAACCCGACCGTCCGGCGCGCCGCCTCGGCGGCGACGATCGGCGGGTAGCCGGGGGGCCCGAAGGGGCCTGTGGCCCTGACGAGCAGCGTGGGCTGCGAGACGGCCGCCACCGTTGCCGGCCAGTCCACGTCCAGGGTGCCCTGGACGGCCTCGGCCATGTTGGCCGGCCGCGGTCTGGGCCTGACCGAGCCGTCGGGCAGGTCCTCCACGTCAGCCCTGAAGTAGTCCTCTATCTGCGGGTCCCACCAGCCCTCGTAGTAGGGCATGGACCTGACCGCCTCCATGTACTCCTCGAAGGATGGGACCGTCGCCCCCAGCCGGTCCAGGGCCGGCCTGATCTGCTCCAGGATCGTCGGGTCCACCTCGGCCGGGGCGTCCAGCACCACGCACCTGGCCACGCGCTCGGGGTGGTGGGCGGCCATGTGGTAGGTGAGCAACCCCCCGAAGGAGTGGCCCCCGAGAGCCACGCGGTCGATGCCCAGGGAGTCCATCAGCCCGAGAACGTCGGCAGCATGGTCGGCCATCGAGTAGCCGGATCCGGGCCTGTCGCTCTGGCCCCTCCCCCGTAGGTCCACGGCCAGCACCGCCACCGACCCCGCCAGGGCCCCGACCAGGGGGTCGAAGAAGCGGGCATTGGCGGTGAGGCCGGGCATGAGGAGGAGCGGCGAACCCTCCCCGGGGTGCTCGATGAGGTGCAGCCGGATCCCGTTGGTGTCAACCAGCCGACCCGTCACCCGCCGACCTCGGCCAGGTAGTCGTCGCGCAGGACCCGTCGCAGGGTCTTGCCCGCCACGTTCACCGGGAACTCCTCGACCGCGTAGACGACGCCCACCTTCTGGTAGCGGGCCTCGACGCGCTCGTTCACCCATGACCTGACCTCTTCGGGGTCGAGCGGCTCGTCGAGCACCACGGCAGCCACCGGCTGCTCCCCCCACTGCGGGTGGGGCGCACCGAACACGGCAACGTCCCTGACCGACGGGTGCCCCACGACCAGCTCCTCGATGTCGCGCGGGTACACGTTCACCCCGCCGGAGATGATCATGTCCTTCTTGCGGTCGACCAGGTAGAGGTACCCGTCCTCGTCCACACGTCCGAGGTCCCCGCTGTGCAACCAGCCGTCGCGGATGGCCTCGGCGGTGAGGTCGGGCCGCTTGTAGTAGCCGGGCATCAGGACGGGCCCGCGCCCGACTATCTCGCCCACCTCGCCGACGGGAACGTCGTGGCCGTCGTCATCGACGATCCTCAACTCGTAGAGCGGAGGCGGAACTCCGACCGAGCCCAACTTGGAACTCGGGGCATCCCGGTCGAGGACCGTGGCCAACCCCTCCGTCAGGCCGTACAGCTCGTAGAACCTGTTCGGGAGCCGCCTGGCCAGCTCCTCCTTGTGCTCCAGGTGCAGTGGGGCACCGACGGTCAGGACCATCTCCAGGAGAGGGACGTGCTCCTCGTCGAACCTGGGATCCGCCAGCAGCTGGATGATCTGGGACGGCACGAGGACCACATGTGTCACGTCGTTGGCGATCATCACATCGATCAGCCTCGACGGGTCGAAGGCCTCCATCAGCACGAAGGTGCTGCCCAGGTACATGGACGGCATGAGCGTCAGGAACGCACCGTTGAACACGAGGGAACCGGAGTGGACGGAAACGCTCTCAGGGTGGATACGACAGCCAGTTGCGTGGCCGGTGGCGTACGCCTCGCGGATGCCGTGTGTGTGGACGATCCCCTTCGGAAGACCGGTCGTGCCGCTGGAGTAGATGATGTTGTAGAGGTCGTCGTCGGTCAGCTCGGCGGCACTGACGGGCTCCGGCGGCGCGACGGAGGTGTCCGGGTACCTGCGGTACCCGTCTGCCTCACCGTCGACCAGGAAGAAGCGGTTGACCGGCACGTTCACCAGGTCTGAGCGCACCGGGTCAAGGTGTTCGACCATGCGCGCCATGGTGACGACGGCGACTGCGTCAGAGTCGTGGATGAGGGTCGTGAGCCCACCACCCCGCAGCATCGGGCTGAGCGGCACGACGACGAACCCCGCCTTGGCCGCAGCGTGGTACAGCTCCATCACCTCGAGGCAGTTGTCGAGGAGCAGGGCAACCTTGTCACCGACCCCCAGGCCCTCCGAGCGGAGGAAGTGGATGAGGCTGTCGACCCTGCCGCGCAGCTCCGCCCACGTGATCGCCTGGTCCCTGAAGACGAGGGCCGGGTGGTCCGGCCTGTATGCGGCGTGCCGGTCGAGGAGGGTGTTCAGCGGCACGTTCGTCCCACCTTCCCGGTCCGACCGGTCAGCTCCGCGGCACGTCCACCCACGGGATGCCCTTGTCGACCCTCACGTCGCCCGGCAGCCCGAGCACCCTCTCGCCGAGGATGTTGCGCATGACCTCGGAGGTGCCCCCCTCAATGGTGTTGGCCCTGGCGCGCAGGAAGGCGTACCTGACGTGGGACTCGGGACCACGCAGGCCGTCGGGACGCTTGCGCTCATAGCCCGCCTCGTAGAGCAGGCCCGACGCCCCCAGCAGGTCCATGCAGGCCTCGTAGATCCCCTGGTTCATCTCGGCCGACATGAGCTTGGTGACAGAGCCCTCCGGACCCGGGTTGCCGGCCCGGCTTGCGTCGCGGGCCCTCCAGTTGGTCAGCCGCAGCGCCTCGGCCCGGCCCCACAGGCTGACGATCCTGTCGCGCATCACGGCCGCCTCCACGGGGTCCAGGTCGCCACGACGCTCCTGCCAGAGGCCCACCAGGTCCTGGATCGGCCCCGACCCCCGCCGGGGCACGCCGCCGCCGAGGGCCACCCGCTCGTTCATGAGGGTCGTGACCGCCGCACCCCAGCCACCGCCCACCTCGCCGAACACCCTGTCGTGGGGGATGCGGACGTCGTTCAGGAACACCTCGTTGAACTCGGCCTCGCCGGTGATCTGGTGTAGCGGCCTGACCTCCACACCCGGTGACTCCATGTCCAACAGGAAGTAGGTGAGGCCCTTGTGCTTGGGTTGGTCGGGGTCGGTCCTGGCCACGAGCATCCCCCAGCGGGCCACGTGGGCCAGCGTGGTCCAGACCTTCTGGCCGTTCAGGACCCACTCGTCGCCGTCGCGCTCGGCCCGCGTCGAGAGGCCGGCCACGTCCGATCCCGCCCCCGGCTCACTGAACAGCTGGCACCAGATCTCCTCGCCCGTGAACATGGGGCGCAGGAGGCGCTGCTTTTGCTCCTCGGTGGCGTAGGTGAGGACCACCGGCCCGCCCATGCCGATGCCGATCGGGTTGATGAACAGGTCGTTGTAGGGGACGCCGGACGACCTCAACTCGGAGTCGACGGCCGTCTGGAGGCGGCGGCTGGATAGGCCCAGGCCCCCCAGGCCCTCGGGGAACTGGACCATGGCCAGGCCCCGGTCGAACTGGGCCCCCCTGAACCCGAACTGGTCCACCTGGTCCGGTGGGACCTCCTCGACCAGCTGCCGGGCCAGGGCCCGTACCTCCTGCTCACTGGGTTCGGCCATGTGCTGCTGCCCTCCGGCGGGGTGTCGGGAGCGCCTCGGAGCCGCCCCTTCGGCTGGTCGACGGGCAACCTACCAACCGGCCGGGCTGCCGGTGAATCCGGGGCCCGGACCGGCTCAGGCGGGGTCGCGCAGGGCGTAGAGGAAGCCGTCCCTCGACCCGATGTAGACGGTCCCCCGCCAGATGGCGGCCGAAGCCTCGACGCACCTACCCGTCTGCACCTGCCACAGCTCTCCGGGCACTGCACCGGAGAGGTCGTAGGCCCTGACCCTGCCGGAGCAGTCGCCTATGACCATGACGTCGTCGACGATGGTCGGCGACGACCAGACGGGCCCCGGGACCTCCAGGGTCCAGCGGAGGCTCCCGTCGGCCCGGTCGATGCCGAGGACCCGGTCGTCTGCGGTGGCTACCACCAGGAGGTCGCCATGAACGGCCGGCGTGGCCCACACGCCGGTGCCGACCGTGGAGTGGTCGGCCACGGCCCAGACGAGGGGCAAGTCAGGCCTGCCCGGGTCCAGCTTCAACACCTGGCCCAGCTCCAGCGACCGCTCGGTCTCCCGTTCGTACTCGACGCCCACGTAGAGCATCCCCTCGTCGTCGGGCACGAGGGTTGCGTCAACGTCGTCGCCCGCCCAGAAGCGGAAGACCCGCTCCGGCTCCACGCCGCGGGCCAGGCCGGAGATGTCCCAGCCCTGCACCAGGCCCCCCGAGTTGGCGAAGTAGAGGGTGTCCCCGAGGACCATCGGGGAGTTCTCGATCGACACGTTGTGGCCCACCTCGGCCAGGAGGGCTTCGTCCCACCCGGAGGCATGCCAGACGACCTCAGGGTCCACGGCCACGAGGCCGTCGGCCCCGTACGAGCGGTTCAGGCGCACCACGTGGAAGCGGCTGTTCTCGCCCCCCTCGAAGAGGTGGTCCTCGATGACGAGGGGCGAGGCGTCCCAGTCGTTGTTCCACAGCCTCGGTCCGACGTCGTCGGCGTCGAGGCCCCAGAGCTCGGTCGGCCTGTGCCGGTCGATGGCGAGGACCCTCAGCCTGTCGTCACGGGACCCCACGTACACGAGGGGGTACCCGTCGGGGTCGACCGTGACTGAGCCCTTGATGATGTCAGCGGTGGCGAAGTCGGGCAGGAGCCGCTCGCCCGTCTCGCCGTCCAGGAAGTGGACCCTCCCGTCGAACGCCCCGAAGACCACCCACGTCCTGCCCGCCCTCTCGAACACGGCTGGCTGGCCGGTCCAGCCCAGGCCGCACCACTCCTGCTCCACGCCGCCGATGCTCGACATCGAGCACATGCCCTCGCCGTCGGCCGGGAACCTCCATGCCACAGCGGGCGAGGTGGGCACGGGGCCCTCACCGTGCCAGCTCCGGGTCGGGGAGCCCCGGAAGGTGAGCACCCCCGCCACCGTGTCGCCCCACGGCGCTCCGACCGAGGCCGGGTCCACCCACCCCGGGTAGGAAGGCGGGCCGTCGTGGACTGCCGTCGTCGACGGCCGATACGGCGCGGTCGCCGTAGTGGTGGTGGGCGCCTCGGCGGCAACCGGGGCGGTCACGCCGGTGGCCGTGCCTGCCTGCCAGCCGTCGCCTGCCAGCCTGTCGGAGCCCGCCGTGTCGTAACCCGACTTGTCGGCCGCCTCAGGCGGGCCGGCCACCTCGGTGGTCCGGCTGGGCCAGGCCAGCATCCCCGCCAGCACGGCAACGAACAGGGCCAGCCCCGCCCAGGCGGGGAGCCACCTGCCGAATGTCACGACCGGCCCGGCACAGGTGCGCCCGGGCACGTTGGGCGGCGGGAGGTGCCACCCCGCCCGGGTTCAGGCGATGGGCTCGGGCTCGTAGGACCCGAGCGGCAACTGCTCGTCTTCGTGCTCGTCGCGGTGGTCACGCTGGTCCCAGTCTGCGTCGTCGGCGGGGAACGCATCCACCAGGGTGTCGTCGGGGTCTGCCGGCTCGCTCCGTGAGGGGTGGCGGTCGACTCCCAGGAAGGCCCGTGCCAGCAGGGGCATCTCCGCAGGTTCGGAGACGCTGGGCCGACCGGGCCTGGCCAGGTCAAGCGGGTGCACCGCCTCCTCGACCCTGCGGACGGCATCAGGCCTGCCAGCGCCACCCGGCCTCAGCTGCGTCACCGAGCCCTCCGACCGGCCGCCACCGGCCGGCTGGGCCTCGTGCCTGTCGGGGAAGGTGAGCAGGCTGGCGTCGCTCCTCTCGTCGACGAGGGCCCAGCCCCTCGGAGCCCGCATGCGGTCCAGGTGGACGTCGCAGAGGACGACGCGGCCCGGCCCGTCGACCTCGGCGAGGTCGCGGATCGTGAAGGTCAGTTCGGATGCGTTCATCTCGACCAGCACCGAGGCTTCGCCCGCGCAGGCCGAGCGCATACAGAGGTTCCGCATGCCCGAAACGGTAGTTGCGCGCCCCCTCCGCATCGGGGACACCCGGGTCGGGAGGATCAGCCGGTAGCCGCCATCACGGCAGCCACGTCCACGACCCGCGGTCCGTCCCTCCGGACGGACATGGCCGCGGTGGCGCCGTCGCCCAGGCGCAGCTTGCGCTCCCCGTCCAGGGCCAGTAGCAGCGGTCCGGCCACGGATACCTCCTCACCCGGTCGCAGGCGCCGCACCTCACGCACCCCCATGTCGTCGAAGTGGCCCGGGGCCGTCGGCCCCCTCACGCCCAACCGGCACTCGTCGGGCCTGCCGAACCTGATGAGCAGCCCGTCCTCCTCTGCGGGACCGACCGGCTCCAGCAGGCCCCCCACCCCGGCGAAGCCGACCAGCGTGGGGTCGGCCCGCGTCAGGACCGCCGTGTGCAGCGTTGCCGGGTCGAACAGTTCGTACGAGCCGAGGAACGGATCGTCCACGACCACGGCGTCCACGAGGGCCAGGTCTTCGGTCGTCGGGCCGCCGTTGGATTCCCGGATCCGGATGCTGACCAGCTTGGCCGGCGTCGACACCCCGCCCATCCCGCAGCGGCCCGTCGCCAGCCTGCCGGCCGCCGACCCCGCCACCGTCGCCTCCACGAAGACGGCGAAGGCGTTGTTGGTGCCCGTCGACACCGGGATCACCGGAACGTCCCGCCAGGCGCGGGCGGCGGCCCGGTTGGTGCCGTCACCACCTAGCACCACGACCACCGCACAGCCGGCCCGCCTCATGGCCTCCACCGCCGAGACCGTGTCCTCCTCGGTGAAGGTCATTGCCTGGTCCACCCACTCCAACTGGACGCCCCTGATCGTCTCGGTGGCCCTCCTCACGATGCCGTGCGGGTCCCGGTGGACGACGAAGCGCGTAGCCCCACCGTCGTGCGCACCCAGCACGACCCTGCGCACGGCGTTGGCCTTGGCCTCCACGGTCACGCTGGCGGCGGCCGCCACGGCCCGCCTCACGTCGGTCCCGGCTCGCGGGTTGACCACGATTCCCACCGGTCGGCTCTCCTGCGACACGGCGCCGACCGTACCGGCCTCGGCTGCGCCTCTCCCACCGAACCAGGCCTAGGTTCGGGGGCGAACCCGCTCCCCGCCGGGCGACCCGACCACAACCAGGACCACGCGCATGTCAGAGGACCCCGGCAGACCTGGAGACGGAGCCGGGTCGGCCGACGGCCGGGACCGCCTCAGGGCGAGGCCCGACTACCCGAGGCTGGTGCTCCTCGTGGCCCTCCTCGGCTCGGCGTCGGTCAGCTACCCGGTGACCGTGCTGTCGGCCTCACTTCCGACCATCGCAGGCAGCCTCGGAACAGGCGACGACACCATCACCTGGGTGATAGCCGCTCCCCTGCTGGCGTTCGCCGTGGCCACTCCGGTGGCGGGAGGGGCCGGGGACCTCTACGGCCACCGCCGCACGTACCTCTACGGGTTCGTGGCCGGCAGCGTCCTGGCCTTCGCCACGGCGCTGGCGTGGGATGCCGCCTCGCTGATCGTCCTGCGGACGCTGGCCCAGACCGCAGCGGCAGCCTCGGGCCCGTCGGCCATGGCGATGATCCTGTCCGTCTACCCGAAGCGCGACCGCGCCAGGGCCCTGGGAACCTGGGCCGCTGTCGTGGCCCTGTCCCCCGCCATCGGCGTGGTTACCGGCGGACCCCTCATCGAGTGGCTGGGCTGGAGGATCCTCTTCGCGGTCCAGGGCTCGGTGGTGGTGGTAGCCCTCCTGGCGGCGATCCGGGTCGTACCCGAGACGCGGACACGACCGGGCACCAGGTTCGACATTCCGGGCTCGGTATCGCTGGGAACTGGCGTGGCGGGCCTGCTGGTGGCCGTGAGCCGCGGGGTTGCCTGGGGATGGACCCACCCGCTCGTGGTCGCCTGCCTCGTGGTCTCACCCCTGGCCATGGCGGCCTTCGTGGGGGTGGAGCTTCGCAGTCGCAACCCGCTGCTGCCGCCGCACCTGCTGGGGCGGCCGGCGTTCCTATGGCCGATGCTGGGCCAGGCCGTGCTGCAGGCCGGCTACATGGGGGCCATGGTTATGGCGCCCTTCCTGCTCGAGCGGCGCTGGGGGTTCCGGCCGACGATCATCGGCCTGCTGATGCTGCCACGGCCGCTGTCGTTCGCCCTGTCGGCCAGGCTGGGAGGGCTGCACGACCCCCGCCGGGGTGCCCGTCGTGTGACGATCACCGGGATGCTGGTGTTCGCCGCTGCCATGGTCGTGGCCGGGGTGGGGGCCCAACAGCGGTGGCTGCCCGTGTTCATCCTGGGGGCCGCCATGGCCGGTGCCGGCAGCGGCTACCTGCGCCCGGCCGTGGCCAACGCCGTCACCCTTGCCGCAGGCGACGACGACGTGGGCATCGCCGGCGGTTCCCTGAACATGCTCCAGCAGATCGGCGCCGCGGTGGGAATCACGGTCCTCACGTCGCTCATGGGCGACACCGTCTCCGGCGACCGGTTCCTGGCGCTGCACCTGGTGGCCGGAGGCCTGGCCCTCGTGGCGGCTGTCCTTGCGTCCAGGATGGCCGAACCGGGCGCCTGAGCACGGGCCTGCGAAGGGGCGGTCCGTCTGGGGACCGTGTGTCAGGAGTAGTCGTAGAAGCCCCGACCGGTCTTGCGACCGAGGAGCCCCGCCGCGACCATCCGCCGTAGCAGCGGCGGCGGAGCGTAGGCGGGGTCGCCGTACTCGGCCAGCAGGGTCTCGCCGACCAGCAGCATCGTGTCCAGCCCGATCAGGTCGCTCAGCGTTAGCGGCCCCATCGGGTGGCCGGCCCCGAGGGTCATGCCGGTGTCGATGTCCTCGGCGCTGGCGTGCCCGTCCTCGTACATGCGCATGGCGCCCAGGAGGTACGGCACGAGCAGCATGTTCACCACGAAACCGGCCCGGTCCTTTGCCGCCACGACGGTCTTGCCGAGCACGTCGGTGGCGAGGGCCGTGACGGCCTCGACCACCGCCGGATCGGTGCGCACCGACGGGATCACCTCCACCAGGGCCATGACGGGCGCCGGGTTGAAGAAGTGGAGCCCCACAACCCGCTCGGGCCTGGAGGTCTGCATGGCGATGTCGATGATCGGAATCGACGAGGTGTTGGTTGCCAGGATGGCATCCTCCGAGGCCACCACCGAGTCCAGCTCGGCGAAGACCTGGGCCTTCAGGTCGAACGACTCGACCACCGCCTCGACCACCAGGTCGCAGTCGGCCAGGTCCGCCGTGTCGGTGGTGAAGCTGAGGTTCCCGAGGACCTGGCCGTGGGCCGCCTCGTCGATCTTGCCCCTGTCAAGGGCCCTTCCCAGGGAGCGTTCGATCCCGGCCCGGCTCTTCTCGGCCATCTCGGGGCTGACCTCCCGCACGACGGTGGCAAGGCCCGACCGGGCCGTCACCTCGGCCACGCCGCCACCCATCTGGCCCCCGCCGATGATGCCCACCTTCTGGATGCTCACTGGATTCCTCCTGTTCCCGGCTGTCCGCCGGTCCTCACTCGTCCTCCGTGACCGTCACCGACTCGATCACGACGTCGGTCACGGGGCGGTCGCCCGGTCCGGTGGCCACGTTCTGTATGGCGTCGGCGACCTCGATGCCGGCCACCACCTTGCCGAAGAGGGAGTAGTTCGGGGGCAGGCCGACCCCGCGCGGGCCGGTGACGATGAAGAACTGGCTGCCGTTGGTGTCGGGGCCCGCGTTGGCCATGGCCAGGGAGCCGATCTCGTAACGACCCGGGGGCGGCAGCTCGTCGGCGAACCGGTAGCCGGGGTCGCCGCGACCGGTTCCCTCCGGGTCGCCGCCCTGGACCATGAAGCCGTTGATCACCCGGTGGAAGGTGACGCCGTCGTAGAAGCGCCAGGCGGCGAGGAAGGCGAAGTTGTTTACCGTCTGCGGGGCCCTGATCGGGTCCAGGTGGATGGTCATGGTTCCCAGGGAGGTGACCATCTCGGCCGTGTAGGACTTCGCCGGGTCCAGGGCCATCGGTGGTGGCCCGTCGAACGAGGTGCGGCGCTCAACCGGTCCGTCAGGGGTGTGCGGGTTCTGCGGCATCAATCGGCTCCAGGTGCTGGTCGTGTTGGCTGACCGGCAGGCTACGGGCAGTTACGGAGGGTCACCCCCGCGCGCGCGGGCTGTGGTTAGGGTGCCGCGCATGGCACCGGTGCCGTACCTGGCTGGGGACGAGGCCAGGCATGCGACCCCGGAGCCGCCCGTGCACCGCCACCCGACGGCCATCGTCGACCAGATGACCCTCACCTGCAGCCGCTGCGAGGTCACGTGGCACGGGCGGCCGTGGGAGCCCTGCTGGTCGTGCGGGGCCCACGGCAGGTCGCCGGCCGGAACCACGCTGGTCCGCGACTAGGAGGCCGGGCTCAGGAGAGCTCGAGGGCAAGCATCTGGACCCTCTTCGCGCCGCCCTCCGTCTCCTGCTCCCCCACCGGCCGAAAGCCGAACCCCTCGTGGAACCGGAGGGACCTGTCGTTGCGCGGCTCCAGGTTCACCTCGGCGCAGAGCACCGGGTGGCCCGCCGCGGCGGCCACGAAGGCCGTGTAGAGGGAGCGGCCCACCCCCAGGCCCCACTGGTCGGGCGCCACCACTATCCGGTCCACGTAGGCGAACCGCTCGTAGCGCTCGCAGAACCACCTGTAGTTGTCGCTCCTGTAGTCGACGCCCGGTCCCTCCAGGCCGATGAGAAAACCGGCCGGCCCGACTCCTTCCGGCTGGTCCGACACGAGGAAGGTGTGCGCCACCTCGGCGAACCAGGAGATCCCGGCCTGGCCGAGGGCATTGACCGCGGGCACGGCGGCGTTGTTCATCTCGAGGAGGGCGGGAAGGTCCCGGGGGTCTACACGGCGCAGCCGGTCCTCCATCCGTCTCCTCCCTCCTCGTGGCTGCCGGTAACGCCCCGGCCCGCCCATAGTCTGACGGAATGGACGAACCGATGAGCACACCCGGCCGCGGCCATCCGGACACCGATGCCGCAACCATGACGGACGGAACCAAGGTCTACGGCTCGGGGGACACCCAGGTACGCGCCCTCGACGGTGTGAGCGTGGGCTTCGAGGTGGGCCGCTTCACGGCCATCATGGGTCCCTCGGGCTCGGGCAAGTCCACCCTCATGCACTGCGTGGCGGGCCTGGACGACCTCACCTCCGGCACGGTCCACCTGGGTGGCGTGGAGTTGGGGACCCTTTCCGACAGGGAGCTCACGCTCCTGCGCCGCGACCAGGTGGGCTTCGTGTTCCAGTCCTTCAACCTCCTGCCCACCCTCACGGCGGCGGAGAACCTGACCCTGCCGCTGGACCTGGCCGGCCGCAAGCCCGACCGCGACTGGATGGAGAGCCTGGTGGGCTCCCTGGGAATCGGAGACCGGCTGAGCCACCGCCCCGACGAGCTCTCCGGAGGGCAGCAGCAGCGAGTGGCGATCGCCCGGGCCCTGGTGGGAAGGCCCACGATCGTCTTCGCCGACGAGCCGACCGGGAACCTCGACTCACACACGGGTAGCGAGGTGCTGGACTTCCTGCGCAGGGCGGTCGACGAGCTGGACCAGACCATGGTCATGGTCACCCACGACGCCGGGGCGGCCGCCCGGGCCGGCCGCGTGCTGTTCCTGGGTGACGGACGGATAGTCGACGAGATGGCCGATCCCAGCGCCGACGCCATCCTCGACAGGGTCAAGGAACTCGGCGGCTGAACCCGTGTTCCGCCTGACCCTCCGCAACATAAGCCGCCAGAAGCTGAGGTACGGCCTCACGACCCTCGCGGTCGTTCTGGGGGTTGCGTTCCTGTCCACGTCCTTCTTCCTCACCGACCGGATCCGCGACACCTTCGACGAGCTGGCGGTCGACATAACGGGAAGCCTGGACCTGGAGGTGCGTGCGGCGATCGGCGACGGGGAGCGGGTGAACCGCCTGCCCGTACCCGCCGAGCTGACCGAGGTGGTCACTGCCGACCTGGCAGGGGTGGCTGCCGTGGAGCCCCGCATCAGGGTGTTCAACGTGATCCCCATCTTCGTGAACGAGGACGGTGAACCCGAGGCCGTCGCCGCCAACGGACCCAGGTTCGGCGTGAACTACTCGGGCGTGGAGGGCCTGAACCAGCTCTTCGTCGCCGAGGGTCGGGCCCCCGTGCGGACGGGCTCCCTGTCTGATCCCTCCACCGTCGGCGAGTTCGTGCTCGACACGTCCACGGCCGAGGCCAACGGGTTCACAGTCGGGGAGACCTACGTCGTCAGCGCCGCCGCCGGCAACAGGAGCTTCACGCTGGTGGGCCTCGTCAACTTCGGTGACCCTGACGAGAACAAGTCGGTGGGTGCCACCATCAGCGCCTTCGACAACGAGACGGCGCAGGAGTTCCTGGGCCGCGAGGGCCTCTACGACTCGCTGGCCATCGCCCTGGACGCCAATGCCGACGAGGCGGCCGTCATGGCCGACATCCAGACGCGGCTGGACGACGCCACCGCGGGCTTCCTGGCCCGGCTGGAGCTGCTTCCCGAGGAGCAGCGGGAGGCGCTGGCGCCGTTCGCGGAGGTCCAGCTGGAGGTCGTGACGGCAGCCACCACCACGGAGGAGGACCGGGAGGACTTCGACCAGATCGTCTCCATTCTCTCCAACGTGCTGCTGGCCTTCGCCGTGATAGCTGTGGTCGTCAGCGCCTTCATAATCAACAACACCTTCTCGATCGTGCTGGGCCAGCGGGTCCGGGAGCTGGCGCTGCTCAGGTCCCTGGGGGCCACGGGACGCCAGGTGGGCAGGTCGGTGAGGCTGGAGGCGCTCGTCATCGGGGCCGTGGCCACCGTGCTGGGCCTGGTCGGTGGCTACCTGCTTGCCGCCCTCCTGCGCTGGGTGCTGGTGGCCATCGACTTCGGGAACCTCCCGGGTGCCATCCCGGTCAGGCCCCGGACGGTCATCGTCGCCTCCGTGGTGGGGGTGGGAGCCACGGTGCTGTCCTCGCTGGGGCCCGCCCGTCGCGTCCGCAACATCCCGCCGGTGGCGGCCCTGCGCGACCAGGCACGGCTGACACCGACCAGCCTGCGCAGGCGGATGTGGCTGGGCGGGGCGGTTGCGGCCGCAGGCGTGGCCCTGTTGGCGCTGGGAATGGCCACGGAGATGGACACCAGGCCCCTCCTCACGGCCCTCTCGGCCGGCGCCCTGGGCACCTTCATGGGCGTCTACCTCCTCAGCCCCGCCGTGGCTCGGCCCCTGGCCCGCCTGGTCGGCAGGCCCATAGAGCGCGTCTACAAGGTGCCCGGACGCCTCGCCAGGGAGAACGCCGCCCGCGCCCCACGTCGCACGGCCGCCACGGCCGCTGCCCTCACGGTGGGCCTGGCCCTGGTCAGCCTGGCGGCCGTGGTCAGCGACTCCATGAAGACCACCTTCGTGCACTCCATCGACGACGGCGTCGATTCTGACCTGTTCATATACGTCGACGCCTTCGACCCCTCCGCGGGCTTCGCCGGCGTGCTGGCCGACGACCTGGACGACCTGGCGACCGAACGGCCCGACCTGGTCGGGTCGACGGTCAGGTACCGCTTCGCCCTGGGCGGAATGGAGGTCGAGGGCTCGGGTCGGGATGTGGTCAGCGCCGACCTCGACGTGCTCGACCTCCACATGGACCTGCAGGTGGTCGAAGGCGCCACCGACGGACCAGTTGCAGCGGGCACGGACGGGACGGTGCTGGTGCACGTCGACCCTGTCGAGGACATGGACCTGTCGATCGGGTCGATCATCGAGGCGGAGTTCCCCGGGGGACGACAGGCCAGGCTCACCGTGGCCGCTGTCATCGCCGACTCGACGATGCTCGGCAACTGGGTGGTCGACACGGCAACCTTCGACAGGTACCTGCCCGAGTCCCCCGACGGCTTCGTGTCCGTCGTCTACGCCGCAGCGGCCGACACCGACGAGGCCAGGACTGCCGTCGAGGCGATCACGGATGCGTACCCCCAGCTCACCGTCGAGGACAAGGTGGAGCTGCGGGAGTCGACCGAGGCTCAACTGGACCAGCTGTTGGCCGTCATCACCGTCTTCCTGGGACTCTCGCTGCTCATCGCCGTCCTGGGAATCACCAACACCCTGGCGCTGTCGATCTTCGAGAGGACGAGGGAGCTGGGCCTGCTCCGTGCCGTGGGCATGACCCGCCGGCAGATGCGCAGGATGATCAGGTGGGAGGCCGTGATCATCGCCCTGTTCGGCGGGTTGCTGGGCGTGGGAATGGGGGTGCTGTTCGGGCTGGCAGCCATAGCCGCCATCCCCGAGACGTTCGTGGACATCGTGTCCGTACCCGTTCAGAGGCTCGGCCTGTACCTGCTGGTGTCCGGCGCCTTCGGGATGCTGGCGGCCGTGCTCCCGGCCAGGAGGGCCTCGCGCCTCGACGTGCTGGAGGCGATCGGGTACGAGTAGGCGCCGGGGCTCAGCCGAAGCCGAGGGCAACCAGCACCAGGCCCCAGCAACTCACTGCCAGGCCGATTCCCGTGAACACGACGGTCCGGGCCAGCTCGGTGGTCCTCAGGTCGAAGCGGGCGCTGAGGGCCTCGAACCTGGCATCCACCATCTCGAACCGGGTGTCGACCTGGTCGAGGCGAAGGTTCAGCCGGTCGAACCGTCGGTCCATCCCGTCCAGGCGCGAGTCCATCCCGTCCAGGCGCGAGTCGATCCCGTCCAGGCGCGAGTCGATCCCGTCCAGGCGCGAGTCGATCCCGTCCAGGC
>CAYFOV010000013.1:0-9188 GCA_964344855.1 uncultured Candidatus Nemicrothrix sp. | reverse complement strand
GGATCCCGCTGGCGACGACCTCGCCACGCAGGACCTGCAGGTCGTCGCTTGTGGCGGGCTCTGGCCCGGGCTCCAGCAGGTCCATCAGCACGCCGGCCGGCTGTTCGCCGAGCACCGTGCCGAGACGCTCGCGGAGCGCCTTCCTGTCCTTCTCATCGACCTTCATTGTCCATCCTCTCAACCGTGCCGGCAAGCAGGCCCGAGTCCGGGTGCCTGCCGGTCGACCGCTGTCGACGGCAGCCGGAGCTGCAAGGGCCCTGGGCCTGCTGCGGGGGAAGGTGGTGGGTGGTTGTCCCGGTCGATTGGGGCTGAGGCCAGCCTAGGGAGTGGGTGTGACGGGGTGGGCGGGCGTCAGGGCCGCCGGCAGTGGCTCAGAGTGCAGGACCACCAGCCTCCTGGTAGCCCTGGTGAGCGCCACGTAAAGGGCGCGCATGCCCTGGACCTGCTCGCGAGCGATGCGTCCGGGTTCCACCACGACCGCCGAGTCGACCTCCAGGCCCTTGACCAGCGACACGGGGACCACTGCCACACGCTCGTCCAGGCCCCGGCGGGTGGGCTGGCCGAAGTCGATCCCGGCCTCGACGAGGGCCGCCTCGACCTCGGCCACCTGGGAACCGGCGACCACCACGGCCAGATTCCCCGTCCCGATGGCATCCAGCTCGGTGAGCACGGTCGCCGCCAGGCCGGCCGCCACGTCGGCCGCCTCGACGAACCTCGGAGGGTCGCCGTCGGCCCTCACCGACCGGGGTGGCGAAAGGTCCGGTGCAGCCTCGGCCAGGACGCCCGCCGCCGCCTCCATCAGGGGGGCCGGGATCCTGTAGCCCACGGTCAGCTCGCTGCGTCGGGCCGGCCTCCGGTCGGGGAGGTGGTCCAGGATGCTCTCCCAGCCGTCGTGTGCCCAGGCGCCCGTGGCCTGGGCGATGTCGCCCACGACGGTCATGGAGCCGTTCAGGGAGCGGCGGTCCAGCATGCGGAGCTCCATCGGCGACATGTCCTGGATCTCGTCCACGACGACGTGTCCGTAGGTCCGGACCGCGTCCTCCTCCCGCCGGCCGGGCCTCGGACCCAGCACGGCCCTGGCCTCGTCCAGGAGCGGCGCGTCCGAGGCGGTCCAGAGGATGTCCTCGGGCACCGGACGCCTCTGCCGGTGGAGGGCGTCGACCTCGTCGTCGGTGAGCTGGGGGTCGGCCGCCCGCAGCAGGGCACGCGAGCCGAACAGGTCGTTCAGAAGCTGTGCCGGTGTCAGCACCGGCCACATCCACTCCAGGGCCTCCCTCACCGGCACCTCTCCGCGCAGCCTCTCCCGGAGGCCGTCGGGGTCCAGGTCGCCGCGGCCGCTCAGTGCCAGGGCCCCGAAGAACTCCGACTCCACGAAGCGGCGGGCCGCATTGTGCGTGCGGAACCGGCGCCTGGCCTCGGTGACGATCCGCCGGCTCTGCTCGACGGTCACAGTCAGCCACTGGAGCCCCGAGCCCACCCGGACGTCCCAACGCAGCGGCTGCTGCCGGGTCCGTACGGCGCGGGCGACAAGCCTCACCATCCGCAGGTCGCCCTTCAGGCGCGACACCACCTGGCCGTCGCGCGTGTCGTCGATGCGGACCCCACCGACCAGGTCGCCGACGGTGGCCAACTGCACCCCGGCCTCCCCGAGGGAGGGCAGCACCTGCTCGATGTATGCGAGGAAGAGCCGGTTCGGGCCCACCACGAGCACGCCCTGGCCCTCGAGCGGGAAGCGGTGCGTGTAGAGCAGGTATGCGGCGCGGTGGAGGGCGACGACGGTCTTGCCGGTGCCCGGCCCGCCCTGCACGGCCAGCACCCCGGGCAGCGGCGACCGGATGATCTCGTCCTGCTCGGCCTGGATGGTTCCCACGATGTCCCCGAGGCGTCCGGTGCGCGATTCCTCGAGGGCGGCAATGAGGGCGCCCTCTCCCCTCAGGCCCGATCCGTCCGCTGTCCTGAACCTCTCCAGGTCGCCGAACAGCTCGTCCTCGAGGGCGACGAGAGAGCGACCCCGGCTGACGAAGTGCCGCCTGCGCTTGAGCCCCATCGGTGCCGGGCCGGTGGCGCGGTAGAACGCCTCGGCGACCGGTGCCCTCCAGTCCACGACGACCGGGTCCTGGGCGTCGTCCCAGACACCGACGCGGCCGATGTAGTAGCTGCCGTCACCCACCTCGGGCTCCTGGTCGATGCGCCCGAAGACCAGCGAGGCGTCGCCCATGTCGAGTTGTTCGAGCCGGAGCGCCACCGAGTCCCAGATGGCCTCCCGCTCGAAGCGGGCCTGGTTGGTGCCGCCCCGGCCCACCTCGACCATCGAGACCAGGTCCAGGGCGCGGTCGCGCGCGGCGTCGAGGCACCGGTAGGCGTGGTCCACGTAGGCCTGCTCTGCCTCGAGTTCCGGGTGGATGGGCGCTACCTCCCCGTCTGTGCCACGACCTGCCGCCGTTCCCGCGGGCGCCGGTCCGCAAACAGGCCGAAGATCGATTCTACCGGACCGGCAGTCCGCCGGGTCGGTGCCCACAATCCGCCCCACAGGCAGGAATTGGTCGATCTGCGTGCGACGATGTCCGCCGTGGAGGCGAGCGGACAGCGCTGCAGCAGCGGGGGCCGACCGTGACGACGGTGGGGCTGGTGCTGGGTGCCGGTGGGGCACATGCGGCGGCGTTCCACGCCGGGGTACTCGGCGCCCTGGCCGAGGCCACGGGCTGGGACCCGCGCTCATCCGAGGTGGTTGTGGGGACCTCAGCCGGTGCTGCCACCGCGGTCGCCCTCAGGGCAGGCCTCCCGGCGGCGGACCTTGCCGCCCGCTGTGTCGGCGAGCCGGTGAGCAAGGAGGGTCGTCCGATCGTCGAGAGGGTGACGACCCCGCTGGACATACCGCCGGTCGTCGCCCCTTCCGGCCCCTGGTGGCCGTCCAACCCGATGCTGCTCCTCCGGGAGCTGGCCAGCCCCGGGAGGCCCCGACCCGTGGTGGCCATGGCCGGGCTGCTGCCCGACGGGACCCTCGACGGGGGCTCCATCGCCGAACGGACACGGCAGGTGCACCCGGGCCGCTGGACCGACCAGCCCACCTGGATCTGCGCGGTCGACGCCCGGACCGGACGCCGCGTGGTCTTCGGGCGCGACGACGTCGACGCCGAACTGGGAGAGGCCGTGCAGGCCTCATCGGCCATTCCGGGCCACCTGGCCCCAGTCCGCATCGACGGTGCCCGGTACCTGGACGGGGGTTCCCACTCGACCACCAACGCCGACCTGCTGGCACCCCTGGCGCTGGACCTGGTGGTCGTGTCGTCGTCCATGACGGCCGGTCCGGACGTCCCCGCCTGGCCGGACGGGCCGATCGGACGGGCGTGGCACAGCCGGACGCTGCGCCGGGAGGTCGAGCGGATCCGTTCCGGGGGTACGACGGTCCTGGTCGTCCAGCCGACGGCCGACGACCTGGCGGTCAGGACGGGTGGGGACCTGGACCCCGCCGCCACCCCGGAGATCTGCAGGCAGGCAGCCCTCACTGCCCGCTCCCGCCTGGCCCATCCCGGCTCCTCGCAGGCCGGCGAGCTGCTGGTCCGGGCGGCCGCAGGGGACGCTCGGTAGCGTCGGGACGTGAACAGGCCGACAGTGACGCCCGGGCAGCCCCGCGCCGGTTCGCCGTTCCTGGCGGCCTGCCGGGGCGAGCCCCACGGCCCGACCCCGGTGTGGTTCATGCGCCAGGCCGGCCGGTCGCTCCCCGAGTACCGCCGGGCCCGGGGAGGGGGCAGCATCCTCGAGGCCATCGCCGACCCGGAGCTCTCGGCCGAACTCACCCTCCAACCCGTGCGGCGCTACGGGGTCGACGCAGCCATCCTCTACTCCGACATCGTGGTGCCGGTGGCGGCCATCGGGTTCGGCGTCGACGTCCGCCCCGGCGTGGGCCCGGTTGTCGATGAGCCCTTCAGGAGCCGCACCGACCTGGAGCGCCTGCGCCCCCTCGAACCCGAGCTGGACACCCCGCACGTCCTCGAGACCGTCAGGATCCTGGCGGAGGAGTCCCCCGTGCCCGTGATCGGCTTCGCAGGGGCCCCCTTCACCGTGGCCTCCTACCTCATCGAGGGGGCGCCCACCCGTACCTACGGCCGCACCAAGGCGCTGATG
Source organism: uncultured Candidatus Nemicrothrix sp. (assembly GCA_964344855.1). Classification (GTDB taxonomy): domain Bacteria; phylum Actinomycetota; class Acidimicrobiia; order Acidimicrobiales; family MedAcidi-G1; genus UBA3125. The sequence continues at coordinate 5,063 of CAYFOV010000013.1, read as the reverse complement.
CTCGGCGATCCCGACCTCTGGTTCGACCTGGTCGACCGCCTGGCCGACCTGGCGATCTCATCGCTGCGCTCCCAGGTGGACGCCGGGGTGTCTGCCATCCAGGTCTTCGACAGCTGGGCCGGTGCCCTGGCTCCCCCCGACTACGAGCGCTACGTCGTGGACGCCACGAGGAGGGTCTTCGAGGCGGTCCCGGAGGTCCCCCGCATCCACTTCGGGGTAGGCACCGGCGAGCTCCTGGGGCTGATGGCCTCGACCGGCTGCGACGTGGTCGGGGTCGACTGGCGGGTGCCGCTGGACGTGGCCAGGGCCAGGCTGGGACCCGACACGGTGCTGCAGGGGAACCTGGACCCGGCCGTCTGCCTGGGCCCCGTCCAGGTTGTGGAGGACCAGGTGGGCGACATACTGCGTCGCAACGGAGGACACCCGGGCCACGTGTTCAACCTGGGCCATGGGGTGCTTCCGGAGACAGACCCGGCGGTGCTGGAGCGCGTGGTCGAGTTGGTCCACGGCATGTCCCCCGCCATCAACGACGGCCACGAGGACGGCCGGGAGAGGGCCTGAGAGTATGGACGCAGCCGCCGGAGGACGCGTGGTGGTGGTCGGCGCCGGGATCACCGGCCTCAGCGCCGCCCACAGGCTGGTGGTCGACCGTCCCGACCTGGAGGTGACCCTGCTGGAGGCCGCCCCCCGCGTCGGCGGGAAGCTGGTGACCACGCCCCTTGCCGGGCTGCCCGTGGACGAGGGAGCCGACTCCATCCTCGTGCAGGTCCCCTGGGCCACCCAGCTCTGCGCCGAGCTGGGCCTGGCCGACGAGATGGTGGCCCCCGCCGCCAGGTCGGCCTCGATCTGGCTGGACGGCCGGCTGCGCCCAATCCCGGCTGGGAACGTCCTGGGGCTGCCCCTCGATCCATCCAGGGTCCAGCCCGGGCTACTGCCCCAGGCCGACCTGGACCGCCTGGCCGGACCGGGCCTGCCCGACGAGCCCCTGGCGCCGGGCGAGGGGCCGGTCGGCGACCTGAGCGTGGCCGAGGTGGTCCGGTCATGCGCCGGCCAGGCGGTATTGGACCGGCTGGTCGACCCGCTCCTGGGGGGCATCAACGCCGGCCGGACCGAGGACCTGAGCTGTGCCGCCATGGCCCCCTACCTGCTCCAGGCCGCCCGCAGCCCCGACGGCCTGCTGGCCACCCTCCGAAGCGCGTTCTCGCGCTCGGATCCCACCGCCGCGGTGTTCAACGCCCACCCGGGGGGAATGGTCCGCCTGGTGGAGGCCCTGGCCGACCGCCTGGACGGCCGGATCCGCACGGACAGCCGCGTGCTCTCGATAGCGCGCAGCGGCAGCCACTGGACCATCGACCACGACGGCGGCTCGGAGCAGGCCGCTGCGGTCGTGGTCACGACTCCGGCCTTCGCAGCGGCCCCCCTAGTGGAGCCGGTGTCACCGACGGCGGCCGGGGTCCTGGCAGCCGTGGAGCACGCCTCCGTGGCCCTTACGGTGCTCGCCTACCGGCGCTCCGACCTGGAGGTGCCGACCGACCAGACCGGCTTCCTCGTGCCGCGGGGCACCGGAATGCTCATGACGGCCTGCTCCTTCTCGGGGAGCAAGTGGAGCCACCTGGACGACGGCGAGCACACGATCCTGCGGGTGTCAGCCGGCCGGATCGACGACGACAGGATCGCGCACCTCGACGACGCCGCACTGGTGGCAGCCCTCCAACGCGACGTGGCAGCGACCCTCGGCGCTGCTGCGGACCCGGTCGAGGTGAGGGTCACCCGCTGGCCCGACTCGTTGGCACAGTTCCCCGTCGGCCACACGGGCCTAATGGCCGGGTTGGCCGAGACCCTGGCCGGGGAGGCCCCCGGGCTGTTCGTCACCGGTTCGGCCCACAACGGGGTCGGAATCCCAGCCTGCGTCCGCTCCGGCAACGACGCGGCGGCGGCCGTCTCGGCGTTCCTGGGCTGAGGTAGCGGCCACGGGGACGATGTCGATGCACCCCACGGCGCGCACCGTTGCGGCGGGCGTGGCCGCCGGCCTGCTGGTCACCGCCGCCGTGCCACCGTGGGGGTGGTGGCCGGCCGCCTTCGCCGGCATGGCCGTGCTGGACCAGCTGCTGGCGAACCAGCCGGCCCCCGTCCGGTTCCGGAGGACTGTGCTGGCCACGGCTGCCTGGAGCCTCCCCGCGACGCTCTGGATGGTCGACCTGACGCCGCCGGGATGGGTGTTCGCCGGGCTCCTCCACGCCACCTTCTTCGGCCTGGCTGCAGTGGTGGTCCCGGCCGGTCGGGGCCGTCGCCTGGGCCTGGTCGGCTCCTTCACCCTGGCCGAGTTCGTCCGCTGGAGCGTGCCCTTCGGGGGCGTTCCGCTGGCGACCATCCCGATGGGCCAGGCCGACGGCCCGCTGGCCCCGGTCGTGAGGGTGGCCGGGTCCCTCCTGTTGGTGGCCCTGGTCGTGGCGGTGGGCATGTGGTTGAGCAGCCTGGTCGACCTGTGGCGGGGCAGGCCTGCGTCACCGGCCACCTCGTGGGCGGTGGCCGGAGCCCTAGTCATGTCCGCCGGCCTGGCGGCGGTGGCCCCTGCGGGCCACGTCGTGGGCAACCTTGACATGGCCTCGGTGCAGGGCGGCGGTCCGCAGAGGACCAGGGCCACCCCAACGGGTGCCGCCGTCGTCTTCACCAACCAGCTGGCCGCCTCCGGTACCGTCCAGCCACCCGTGGACCTGGTGCTCTGGCCCGAGAACGTGGTGAACCCGGCTCCACTCCCCGCTTCGGGCGTAAGGCGGGTCGACCGGCTCTACGCAGACGACGCGGCGGAGGCCCTGGTCGAGGAGGCCCGGCGCCTCGACGCAGTGCTCGTCCCCGGCTGGTTCCACCGCCACCCCGACGACCCCACCGCCAACGTCAACTACAGCACCGCCGTCGAGTCCGACGGAACCGTCGTCGACCGCTACGACAAGGTCCGCACCGTTCCCTTCGGGGAGTTCGTACCGCTCCGATGGTTGCTGGACCCGATCGCCGGCGACATCCTCCCGGCCCGCGACCTGAAGCCCGGCACCGGCGACTCCGTGCTCGAGACCTCGGTCGGACGCCTTGGGGTGACCATCTCCTGGGAGGTCTTCTTCGACCACCGGACCCGCGACCCGGTGCTGGACGGTGCCCAGGTCATGTTGAACCCGACCAACGGCGCCAGCTACTGGCTCACCCAGGTCCAGACACAGCAGATCGCCTCCAGCCGGCTACGGGCCCTCGAGAGCGGTCGTTGGATGGTCCAGGCCGCCCCCACCGGCTTCAGCGCCTTCATCGACGCCGACGGCGACCTGCTGTCCCGCACCGGCGTGGGCGAACAGGCCGTGCTGCACGGGACCGTCGAGCTGCGAGAGGGCCTCACCTGGGCGACCCGGTTCGGCCCCTGGCCGATGCTGGTGGCCTCGGTGCTGCTCGTGGCGGCAGCCAACCTGGCGGCCGGCCGCTTCCGTGGGCTCAGGCGGGACGGCTGACCAGCCCGTAGACCCGGTGGGGGGTGTGCACCATCTCTCCTGGGAAGCGCTCGGCCAGCAGCCCCGCCAACTCGGCGTCGAAGCGGTCCGCCTCCGCGGGCGTCAGGTTGACGATGCCGGCGCTGGCGGCAATACGGCGGCGCCAGGCGACCTCCCCGTAGACCACGTCCATGTCGAACCTGAACATTTCCAGCACCTCGAAGCCCGACCTGGCCAGCAGCGGGCGCAGGGTGGGCTCGTAGTCCCGGATGCCACCCAGGTCCCAGGCCGGGTTGTAGGCCTCGATCAGCTCCTCGGTGGCGCCAGGGACCGTCCCCGGCAGCGGCAGCCAGTCGAAGCCGCATACCGCCAGGAGACCGCCCGGGGCCAGCAACCGGCGCACCTCGGCGATGGCGGCATCACCGTCGAACCAGTGCCAACTCTGCGCCGCTACGACAGCGTCGAAGGCCGAGGCCTCCAGTCCGGTGTCCTCCGCCGGCGCCTCCCGCCAGACGACGTCCAGGCCCTCCTCCCCGGCCAACTCCCGGGCCGCCTCCAGCATCCTCGGGTCCACGTCCAGGCCGACGACCTCACAGCCACGTCCGGCCAGCTGGCGAGCCACGGTTCCGGTGCCGCACCCGAGGTCCAGCAGCGCCTGGCCTGACAGACCCACACCGTGTCCGGCCAGCCTTTCGATGCCCTCGGAGGGGAAGTCCTTCCGGTGTCTGGCGTAGTCCGCGGCAGCCGATCCGAAGCGGTCCCCGTCGACGCCTGGCACCCTCAGGCCTCCAGCATGACCGTCGCCGGGCCGTCGTTGACGAGCTCCACCGACATCTCCTGGCGGAAGCGTCCGGTCGCCACCCCGACCCCCCTGTCCCGCAGGCCCGCAGCCACGCGCTCAACGAGGGGTTCGGCCTGCTCCGGCCTGGCGGCCGCCAGCCAGCTCGGCCGGCGGCCGCGGCTGGTGTCTCCGTAGAGGGTGAACTGGCTCACCACCAGGACCTCGCCACCGGTATCCACGACCGAGAGGTTCATGACCCCCTCGTCGTCGTCCATCACCCTGAGGCCTGCCAGCCTGTCGGTGATCCTGTCCGCCTCGGTCTCACCGTCGTCGTGGGTGACGCCCACGAAGGCGCAGAGGCCGGGGCCGATCGACCCGACCACCTCCCCGTCGACTGTCACCGACGCCCGCTCCACCCGTTGCACCAGCGCTCGCACGCCGAGACCCTACCGGGGACCTATTCGGCTCAGAGTCCCAACCCGGAACCGAACGTGTCATTGGGTTGGTCGAGTCGGTTGACCGAACCGTAGCCACTCGCCCGATTCTCAGCCTCTTGTTTCCCCACTGCACCAGATACGAGCCATCTACTCGTCCTGTCCCACTCCACGCCGCTTCCACCTTGACTGCAACAACACGATGAGCACGGCGACCAAGGTGGCAATGCTCGAAATACCTTCAGGCAACCCGATCGTCAGATCAACAACGATGACACCCGCTGCCACCGCAACCAGTGCCCAAGCAAGGGCCGACAGGACCGTTGAATCTCCCCGGGTCTGGTGGAGGCTCCAACCCTTGAGAGGATGGAGCCATGA
>CAYFOV010000012.1:0-56570 GCA_964344855.1 uncultured Candidatus Nemicrothrix sp. | reverse complement strand
GTAGGTTCCTATGTCTCGCTACATGTGGTTCCTGTGTCCTGAACCACCACACCACCCCCGCCACCAGGCGAGAGGCCCGGAATCGCTACGGTTCCGGGCCTTCCTCGTTCCCGTGGGCCTTCAGGCGGACGACCGGCGCTCAGACGACGAGCGGGACCCGCGTGTCGTCGGGACCCACCCCGGTGAGAGATGTGTCGGTTGCCGTCGGCACTGACCTCCCCGTTCACGCCCTGAGGCCGCACTGCTCGAACGCCTCGCGGGTGGCCCGCCTCTCGTCGTCGGTCAACTCCAGCAGCGGAGCCCGGACGCGGCCACCCACCTGGCCCAGCAGCTCCTGCCAGTACTTCTGGTGGGCGTGGGGCTTCTCGGGAGGACGCGTTCCCTTGAGTGCGGCCCGAACGGGGTCGAGGCTTGCGCTGATCCGCCGGGCGTCGTCGAACCGACCCTCGAAGGCGGCCTGCGTGTAGTCGTGCATCCGCCGGTCGTCGGCCGTCTGCAGGAGGAACGGCGGCGAGGAGCACAGGTAGAGCCTCCAGTCCAGCTCGATGACGTTGTCCAGCCACTCGTCCTCGGAGGCCGTGCTCACCTGGATGCGATCGGAGGCCAGGGCAGTGAGCTCCGAGTACATCGGACGGGGCACGCTGTACTTGATGGCCACCACGTTCTCCAGGTCGGCCAGGCGGTTGCAGAGCTCTGGTGACATCAGGTAGCCGCTGTCGGGGTGGCTCCACAGGGCGATGCCGATTTCTACGCTCTCAGAGATCGCCCGGTAGTAGGCCCGCAGCGTCTCGTCCTGGGCCGTGGTGAAGTGCAGCGCCGGGGCGTGGACGACGATGTAGTCGGCCCCCACCTCCTCGGCGTGGCGGGCCAGCTCGATAACGACGTCCATGTTCTGGTCGGAACAGGACATGATCGTCCTGCCCCGTCCCCGGGTGGCCTCGACGGCCAGCTCGAAGGTCCGCTTCCGCTCGTCGAGCGTCATGGAGAAGCACTCGCCCTGCTTGCCGCCGACGAACAGTCCCTGGATGCCGAGGTCCTCGGTCCAGTGGCGGACGTTTCGGCGAAAGCCGTCCTCGTCGATCCGGAGGTCCTCGGTGAACGGCATGAGCGCAGCCGCCCAGATTCCGGTCAGGTTCTGGCGGGCGTAGGCCTTGGCGTCACTCCGGGAATAGTCCATGTTCCTGTGCTCCGGCCAGGCCCTAGACAATTGAGATGCTGTGGGAGACGCTCTTGACCACCATGTAGTGGTGGAGTCCCTCGGTTCCACCCTCCCGGCCGTACCCACTCGACTTCATGCCGCCGAAGGGGGTCTCCGGTAGCGACGCCTCGAGCGTGTTGATCGAGAGGTTGCCGGCCTCGACCCGGTCGACCATGCGGTCCACGTAGTCGGCCCGGTTGGTGAAGCCGTAGGCGGCGAGCCCGAACGGGAGCGAGTTGGCACGCTCGATGGCGGTGTCCAGCGAGTCGACGGGGTTCACGATGGCGACCGGTCCGAAGGGTTCCTCCTGCATGATCCGCGCCCGATCGGGAACGTTGGCCAGCACCGTGGGTTCGTGGAAGTAGCCGGTGATACCGATGCGCCCGCCGCCGGTGGTTAGTTCTCCACCCGTCTCGCACGCGTCGGCAACCAGTTCGACCATGTCGGCGAGGCGGCGGTCGTTTGCGAGTGGCCCCATCTCAACTCCTGGCTCCATGCCGTCGCCCACGACGGTGGCAGCGGTTCGTCGGGTGATGCCGTCCAGGAACTGGTCGAAGACGGCCTCGTGGACGAAGAAGCGGGTGGGAGAGGTGCACACCTGGCCTGCGTTGCGCATCGCCCTGATCGCAGAACTCTCCGCCGCAGCCTCGACATCGGTGTCCTCGCACACGATCACCGGGGCATGTCCGCCCAACTCCATCAGGACGGGGGTCATGTGGTCGGATGCGAGACCGGTCAGGTGCCGCCCGACGGCGGTGGAGCCCGTGAAGGCCACCATCCGGATCACGTCACTTGCGATCAGGTGCTGTGAGATGTCGGCCGGGATGCCGAAGACCAGGTTCAGGACCCCCGGTGGCAGCCCGGCGTCGTGGAACGCCTCGGCGATGTGGATGGCACCAGCCGGGGTCTCCTCAGAGGCCTTGAGGATGATGGAACACCCGGCAGCCAGGGCCCCGGCGACCTTGCGTGCCGGCTGGCTCATCGGGAAGTTCCAGGGCGAGAAGGCGGTGACCGGGCCGATCGGCTGGTGGTTGACGACGTACTTCACTCCCGGGCCGCTCGGGATGACGCGCCCGTAGGTCCTCATCGCCTCGCCGGCGTCCCATTCGAAGAACTCAGCGCCGCGGACCACCTCGGCCTGCGCCTCTGCGAGCGGCTTGCCGTGCTCGAGGGTGATCGAGTGGGCCATCTCGTCCTGGCGGGACCGCATGAGGGAGGCGGCCGACCTGATGAGGTCGGCACGGTCCCTTGGTGAGGTTCTACGCCATGTCTCAAAGCCGCTCGCAGCCGCGGCCAGAGCGGCATCGAGGGTGTCCCGGCCGGCGACGGGGACCCTGCCGATGACCTCCTCGGTGGCCGGGTTGACGACCGGCAGGTCGTCTGCGGCCGTCTGCCAGGATCCGTCGATGTAGAGCCTCAACTCCGGGTAGCTCGTCATCGGTGGGTCTTCGCCTCTCGGGTTCTCTGGCCATCGGCGCACGGCCGACACGGGTGGACTCAGGGTCTCGGGAGGTCGTCCGGATACGCCAGGTGGCGAGGTGGGGGCGCCATCTTACCGACCGGCCGGCGGAGCCACCGGGCCGAGGGCTAGCGGGGCCGACCCGGTCCCGATGCCGGTATCCCCCGCGGTCAGGTTGCCCGCTGGCAGCGCCGGCATCGGGCGCTGGCTACGTTTCGACCATGGTCGCTGAGGTGAACGTGTTCGACTTCGACGTCATCGTGGTCGGAAGCGGCTTCGGCGGGAGCGTCGCCGCCCTCAGGCTGACGGAGAAGGGCTACCGGGTGGGCGTACTCGAGGCCGGCCGGCGCTTCTCGTCCGACGACTTTCCCAGGACCAACTGGAACCTGCGCCGGTTCCTCTACGCCCCGCGGCTGGGGCTGCGGGGAATCCAGCGGATCAACCTGCTGAGCGACGCCCTCGTGCTCTCAGGGGCGGGCGTCGGAGGCGGGTCGCTGGTCTACGCCAACACCCTCTACCGGCCCCTCGACGCCTTCTACGACGACCCCCAGTGGGCCCACATCACCGACTGGCGGGCCGAGCTGGAGCCATTCTTCGACCAGGCCAGCCGGATGCTGGGGGTCTGCACGGCCCCAGGCGGCTCACCCAACGACGACGTGATCCGCCAGCTGGGTGAGCGAATGGGGGTGTCCGACACCTACCGGACGGCAGAGGTGGGGGTCTACTTCAGTCGTCCCGGCGAGGTCACATCGGACCCCTTCTTCGGCGGGGCCGGCCCCGACCGGACCGGCTGCATCGCCTGCGGCGGCTGCATGGTGGGCTGCCGCCACGACGCCAAGAACAGCCTGGACCGCAACTACCTGTTCCTGGCCGAGCGGGCCGGTGCCACGGTCCTGCCCGAGCGGCAGGTGACCGAGGTGAGGCCCCTCGAGGGGGGCGGCTACGAGGTCACCTCGGAGCGTCCCGGCCCCCGCAGCGGACGTGCCGTCGCCACCCACAGTGCCGGGCAGGTCGTCGTCTCGGCCGGCGTGCTGGGCACGGTCCGGCTGCTGGCCGGGATGAAGGAGGGCGGCCGCCTGCCCGGCCTCTCGCCGAGGCTCGGGGACCTGGCCAGGACCAACTCGGAGTCCATACCCGGTGCCAGCGCCGGCAGGGGGTCCACGGCCGACTACTCGACCGGGATAGCCATCAGCTCCTCCATCTACCCCGACGACCACACCCACATCGAGGGCGTCCGGTACCCGGCAGGATCCAACGCCATGGGCCTGTTGGCGACGGTCCTCGTGGACGGGGGCGGCAGGGTACCCAGGCAGGTCCGCTTTCTCGGCGAGGTCCTCCGCCACCCGCTGCGCTTCCTGCGCAGCCTCTCGGTTCGCCGCTGGTCCGAGCGCACGGTGATCCTGCTCGTCATGCAGAGCCGCGACAACAGCATCAACCTGCGCTGGCGTGCCGGACGGTGGGGCCTGCGGCTGCGCTCCGAGCAGGGCACCGGCGAGCCCAACCCAACCTTCATCCCCGAGGCCGTCGAGGCGGCGAGGCAGGCGGCAGACATCATGGGTGGCGACGCCTTCGGCTCGGTCAACGAGGCACTGCTAGACGTGCCCGTGACCGCCCACATCCTGGGCGGCTGCGTGATAGGGGCGGACCCGGCCAGCGGCGTGGTCGACCCCTACCAGCGGGTATTCGGCCACCCGGGTCTCCACGTGGTCGACGGTTCTGCGATCAGCGCCAACCTCGGCGTCAACCCCTCGCTGACTATCACCGCCCAGGCGGAGAGGGCCATGGCCCTGTGGCCCAACCGGGACGAGGCCGACCCCAGGCCGCCGCTGGGCAACCCCTACGTGCGGGTCGGGCCGGTGGCGCCGCGCTCCCCGGCGGTACCCGAGGGAGCGCCGGCGGCCCTCGCCTGGTGAGGGCGGAACTGTGTGGCCCGGACCGGGCCGTCAGCCGTAGACCAGGGCCCCGTCGTCCAGGTCGGCGGCGGGGATCTCGTCCCTGTCGGACCAGTAGTCCTGGGTGTGCCGCCACGGCTGGTCTGCTCCCTGCTTCGGGAGCAGGTGCATGGCCCGCATCAGGTAGCCGGGGTTGAAGTCCCCCGCGTCAAGCCAGGGCAGCAGGTCCATCCCGGCGTCGCCCTCCCGCAGCTCCGGCGTGACGATCGAGGCCCCCAGGTCGTCCATGTGGTTCAGCAGGCGGCACACGAAGTCCGAGATCAGGTCCGAGCGCAGGGTCCAGCTGGCCCTGAAGTACCCGAACACCCAGGCCATGTTCGGTATCCCGGTGAACATCATCCCCCGGTAGCCGACCCTGTCGGAGAACACGAGGGGCCTGTCGTCGATGGTGAAGTCGATGTCGCCCAGCACGTTCAGCTCGAAGCCGGTGGCGGTGATGATGATGTCTGCGTCCAGGTGGTCGCCGGATGCCAGCCGGATGCCGGTCTCGTCGAACGCCTCGATCCGGTCGGTCACGACCGAGGCGTCGCCGGCGGCGATGCTGTTGAAGAGGTCCCCATCTGGAATCAGGGCCAGCCGCTGCTGCCACGGCCTGTAGGACGGGGTGAAGTGCGGGCTCACGTCGAAGTCCTCGCCCAGCACCTCCCTGATGCCCTTGAAGAGCTCCTCGCGGATCAGGTCGGGGTGGTCGAAGGAGAGCTGGACCACCTGCTCCTGGTCGTGGAGGATCTTGCGCCGCACGATCTCGTGGGTCCACTCCTCGGGTATGTCCAACTCCCGGAGGGTGTCGGCCAACTCATTCCTGTTGGGCCGGGAAACGAAGTAGGTGGGCGAGCGCTGGAGCATCGTCACGTGGCCGCAGTCGGCTGCCATGGCCGGGATGAGCGTGGCGGCCGTGGCCCCCGAGCCGATGACCACCACCTGCTTGTCGGCGTAGTCCAGGTCGTCGGGCCACGTCTGGGGGTGCACGATCTGGCCCCCGAAACTGTCCATGCCGTCCCACTCGGGCGTGTAGCCCTCGCTGTGTCGGTAGTAGCCCTGACACATCCACAGGAAGCCGCCGGTGAAGGTGGCCGTCCGGCCGGTGTCGGTCCGGGTGGCCTGGAGGGTCCAGCGCCGATCTTCGGTGGACCACGTGGCCGTCGAGATGGTGTGGTTGTAGCGGATGTGTCGGGCCAGGTCGTTCTCGTCGATCACCTCGCCCATGTAGGCCAGGATCTCGTCGGCGGTGGCGATGGGAGGCCCGGTCCAGGGCTTGAACCGGTAGCCGAAGGTGTAGAGGTCGCTGTCGGAGCGGATGCCCGGGTAGGTGTGGGTCTTCCAGGTCCCCCCGAAGCCGTCCATGGCCTCGATGATCACGAACCGCTTCCCTGGGCACTGCTGGGTCAGGTGGTAGGCGCCGCCAATGCCGGAGATGCCGGCGCCCACGATCAGGACGTCGAAGTGCTCCGCCTCTTCCTCGCTCATCCCCAGAGCGTCCAACATCGCGGCGGCCAATGCCACATCCGAGGTGCTCCGGGATCGGCCTGGTCGGTGGTCGTGGCCACGGCCGGACCCCGGAGGCAGGGACCTTCGTCCCTACCCGCTGCCCCTCCGCAGCCCGGACGATCATCTGGATGCCGACGGGGACCGGGCGCCGAGGCCGACACGGAAGGGCGGTACAGGTGCAGCGGACTGTTCCCGGGGGGGTTGGCCTGCGTCTCGGCCTGGCCCTCGCCACGCTCCTGACGGCCGTCTGGCTGGCGGGCTCCTCCCCTGTGGCGGCCCAGTCCGCAGACCGGGGTGGGGACGTCTACGACGCCAAGTGCGCCGCCTGCCACACGATCGGCGGCGGGCCCCTGGTCGGCCCGGACCTGGAGGGCGTGACCACCCGGAGGGATCCGGCGTGGCTCGCCAGGTGGATAGCCGAACCCGACGCCATGCTGGCCGAAGGGGACCCGATCGCCGTCGAGATGCTCGCCGAGTTCAACGACGTCCCGATGCCCAACCTGGCCCTGACCGACGCCGAGGTCCAGGCCCTGGTCGCCTATCTGGAGACCCAGCAGGGTGCCGTGCAGGTAGTCGAACCGGAGCCGGTGAAGGCCGTGGCCGGCCCGTTCAAGCCGAGCGCCGACACCGGCAAGGCCCTCTTCGAGGGCTCCAACCGGTTCGCCAACGGCGGTCCGCCGTGCCTGGCCTGCCACAGCATCGCCGGCATCGGCGCCCTGGGCGGGGGCGCACTCGGGCCGGACCTGACCGGCGCCTACGGCAGGTTCGGGGCAGACGGAATCGCCTCGGTCCTGGCCACTACGCCGTTCCAGACCATGGAGCCGATCTTCGACGACCAGCCGCTCACCGCAGAGGAGCAGGCCCACCTGGCCGAGTTCCTCAGCCGGGCGGCGGTGAGCAAGAGGACCGCGGCGTCCGTCGGACAGTTGGCGCTGTTGGGTGCCGGGGGAGCGGTGTTCCTCCTCCTCGTGATGCACCTCATCTGGAGGCGGCGCCTGAAGGAGGTTCGCCGGCCGATGGTGGCCCGGTCGCACGCCCGCATCGAACGCTCCAGGCGGATGGCAGAGGAGCGGCGGAACGCAACTCCTGTAGCAGGAGGAAGGTAGGCAAGTGGGCTGGATTCAGGACCTGGTCAACCCGGAGGCGCGCAACTGGGAGGACTTCTACAGGAACCGCTGGCAGCACGACAACGTCATACGCACCACGCATGGCGTCAACTGCACCGGGGGGTGCTCCTGGGCCGTCTACGTCAAGGACGGGATCATCACCTGGGAGATGCAGCAGACCGACTACCCGTTGCTCTGCGGTGACATCCCCCCCTACGAGCCGCGCGGCTGCCAGCGTGGCATGTCGGCCTCCTGGTATGTGTACAGCCCGATCCGGGTCAAGTACCCCTACGTCAGGGGGGCCCTCATCGACCTCTGGCGGGAGGCCCTGGAGGCCCACGACAACCCCGTCGAGGCGTGGGCCTCGATAGCCACCGACGAGGACAAGCGTTCCCGCATCCAGCAGGCCAGGGGCAAGGGCGGCTTCCGCCGCTCCACCTGGGACGAGGTGCTCGAGATCGTGGCGGCCGCGTGCCTCTTCACGGCCAGGGAGTACGGCCCGGACCGCGTGTTCGGGTTCTCGCCCATCCCGGCCATGTCCTACCTGTCGTACGCGGCCGGCTCCCGCTTCCTACAGCTCTTCGGCGGGGTGAACATGAGCTTCTACGACTGGTACGCGGACCTCCCGAACGCCTTCCCCGAGATCTGGGGCGACCAGACCGACGTGGCCGAGAGCGCCGACTGGTACCACGCCAAGTACATCGTGTCGATGGGGTCCAACCTCAACATGACCAGGACACCAGACGTCCACTTCATCTCGGAGGCCCGCCACGAGGGCGCCAAGTTCGTGGTGATAGCCCCCGACCTGAGCCAGGTGGCCAAGTACTCGGACTGGTGGATCCCCGTCGAGGCGGGCCAGGACACGGCGCTGTGGATGGCGGTCAACCACGTCATCTTGAAGGAGTTCCACGCCGACCGGACCGTGCCCTACTTCGACGACTACGTCAGGCGCTACACCGACTCCTCGTTCCTCGTGGAGCTGACCCCCGATGGCGGTGCCCTCAGGGCGGGGCAGTTCCTCCGCGCCGACCGGGTGGAGCGCTACGTCGACGTCGAGAACGGCGACTGGAAGATGCTCGTCCACGACCGCAACTCCGGGGACCTCCGGATGCCCAAGGGCACCGTCGGGTTCCGCTGGCAGGAGGAGCAGGGCCAGTGGAACATCAAGATGGAGGACGGCCTCGACCACCAGCCCATCGACCCCGACCTCAGCTTCCTCGACGAGCACGACGAGGTGGCGATGGTCTCCTTCCACGAGTTCGCCGAGGGAGGCGTGTACGAGCGCGAGGTACCGATCCGCTACGTCGAGACCACCGACGGGCGGGTGGCGGTCACGACCGTCTACGACCTGCTCATGGCCCAGTTCGGCGTCAGCCGGGGCCTCGGGGGCGACTACCCGTCCGACTACGACGACGAGCGTCCCTACACACCGGCGTGGCAGGAGCGGTTCACCGGGATCGGAAGGGACACGGTCACACGCTTGGCGCGTGAGTTCGCCGGCAACGCAGAGGCCACCGATGGCAAGTCCATGATCATCATCGGCGCCTCCATCAACCACTGGTACAACAACAACCAGTCGTACCGGGCGCCCATCACGGCCCTGATCCTCACCGGCTGCCCGGGTCGCAACGGCGGCGGGATGAACCACTACGTGGGCCAGGAGAAGCTCTCACTGGTGGCTCCCTGGACCAGCATGGCCCTGGGCCTGGACTGGTCGAAGCCCCCGAGGCTCCAGCAGACACCGTTGTGGCACTACGTGCACAGCGACCAGTGGCGCTACGAGGGCGACTTCACCGACTACGCGCGGGTCCCACCGGACACGAAGTGGGCCAAGGGCCATGCCGTCGACCTGGCGGCCGCCTCGGTGCGCATGGGGTGGATGCCGTTCTTCCCGCAGTTCGGCGAGAACTCTCTCGACCTGGTCAGCCGGGCCGAGGCCGAGGGGGCCACCAGCAACGAGGAGATCGTGGACCGGGTGGCGGAGCAGCTCAGCAGCGGCGAGGTCAGGCTGTCGGTCGAGGATCCCGACGCCGAGGAGAACTGGCCGAGGGTCTGGTTCGTGTGGCGGGGCAACGCCATGCAGTCCAGCGCCAAGGGAGCCGAGTTCTTCCTCAGGCACTACCTGGGCACCCACGACAACATCGAGGCCAAGGAGCACGCCGAAGGCAGGACCGACACGGTCGAGTTTCGTGAGACCGCGCCCCGGGGGAAGATGGACCTGGTCGTGGACCTCAACTTCCGGATGGACTCCACGGCCCTCTACTCCGACATCGTGCTGCCGGCGGCCTTCTGGTACGAGAAGAACGACCTCAACACCACGGACCTCCACTCCTTCGTGCACCCGCTGGGCGAGGCCGTTCCGCCGGTATGGGAGTCCAAGACCGACTTCGAGATCTTCAAGGCGTTCGCCAGGAGCGTCAGCGAGATGGCGCCATCGGTGTTCCCCGAGCCGTTCAGGGACATCGTCACATCGCCGCTCAAGCACGACACCCCCGACGAGTTGGCGCAGCCGCAGGTCCTGGACTGGGGCAAGGGCGAGTGCGACCTCGTGCCGGGGGTGACGGCCCCGCACCTGAACGTGGTCGAACGCGACTACGCCAACCTCTACAACCGCTTCGTATCCCTGGGCCCGAGGCTCCGGGAGGACGGCATGAGCGGGCACGGGGTGCATATCCCCGTCGCCGACGCCTACGACGAGCTCATGGAGAGCCCGGTCGGAATGGCGCCCGACCCACGCCGGACCCGCGCCGTCGAGTGGGGTGGCCAGAAGTACCCGGGCCTGGAGAACTCACTGGACGCCGCCAACATCCTGCTGCGGCTGGCCCCGGAGACCAACGGCGAGATGGCCTACGCGGCGTTCAAGGCCGAGGAGGAGCGCGTCGGGGTCCCCCTGGCCGACCTGGCCGAGGACACGCGCGGGGTCAAGATGACCTTCCACGACATCACCAGGCAGGTGAGGCGGACCCTGACCAGCCCCTGCTGGTCGGGCGACGTGAGGGACGGCCGTACATACTCGGCGTGGACGCTGAACGTAGAGAGGCTGGTCCCATGGCGCACCCTCACCGGGCGCCAGCAGCTCTACAACGACCACCCCTACTACATCGACTTCGGCGAGCACCTCCCGACCTACAAGCCGAAGCTGGACCCGGTCGCCACCGGCGACATAGTCCTCAGCCCGGTCGACGACCAGTCGCTGGTGCTCAACTACATCACCCCCCACGGGAAGTGGAACATCCACTCCACCTACAAGGACAACCTCCGCATGCTGACCCTGTCGCGGGGGATGGACCCGGTCTGGATCAACGACAAGGAGGCTGAGCGGGTCGGGATCGTCGACAACGACTGGGTCGAGGTCTACAACGACAACGGGGTGGTGGTCACGAGGGCCGCGGTTAGCTCCAGGATCCCTCCCGGGATCTGCCTCTACTACCACGCCGTCGAGCGGACCATCTACATCCCCAAGTCCCAGGTGCGCGGCGGCAAGCGGGCCGGCGGACACAACAGCCTCACCCGTACACGGATCAACCCGCTGCTGCTGGCGGGCGGCTACGCGCAGTTCACATACGGCTTCAACTACTGGGGCCCCATCGGCATCTTCACCAGGGACACATACGTGGTCATCCGCAAGATGGAGAAGCTCGAGTGGTGACCACCGCACCCGACGGGACCGACACGTACGAAGCGAACGGGAGCCGCTGACATGGACATCCGAGCCCAGGTTTCGATGGTCTTCCACCTGGACAAGTGCATCGGCTGCCACACGTGCAGCGTGGCCTGCAAGAACATCTGGACCGACCGCGAGGGCGTCGAGTACCAGTGGTGGAACAACGTCGAGACCAAGCCGGGCACCGGCTACCCGACCCTCTGGGAGGACCAGGAGGAGTACCGGGGCGGTTGGGAGGCAGAGGACGGCCGGCTCCAGCTGAAGCTCCAGAGCAAGGTCGGGACCCTGGGCAACATCTTCTACAACCGGCGCCTGCCCACCATCAACGACTACTACGAGCCCTGGACCTACGACTACGAGCACCTCTTCAACGCACCCGAGGGCGACGACCAGCCGACGGCACGACCCGTGTCCCTCGTGACCGGGGAGTTCATGGAGATCGAGGCGGGGCCCAACTGGGACGACGACCTCGGTGGTTCGCCGGTGTACGCCTCAAACGACCCGAACCTGGCCGACCTCAGCGAGGAGGAGCGAACGCAGCTGAACGAGATCCAGCGGGTGGTGTTCTTCTACCTGCCCCGGATCTGCAACCACTGCATCAACCCCGGGTGCGTGGCCGCCTGCCCCGCCGGGGCCGCATACAAGCGCGGCGAGGACGGCATAGTGCTGGTCAACCAGGACAAGTGCCGGGCCTGGCGCATGTGCATCTCCGGGTGCCCCTACAAGAAGGTCTACTACAACTGGTCCACGGGCAAGTCCGAGAAGTGCGTGCTCTGCTTCCCCAGGCTGGAGAGCGGCCAGGCGCCTGCCTGCTTCCACTCCTGCGTGGGCCGGATCCGCTACCTGGGGGTCCTGCTCTACGACGCCGACCGGATCGAGGAGGTCGCCAGCGCCCCGGCAGCCGACCTGGTCGAGGCCCAGCGGAGCATCATCCAGGATCCGTTCGACCCCGAGGTGATAGCGGCGGCGAAGGCCAACGGCGTGCCGGACGGGATGCTGGAGGCGGCCAGGAACTCACCGGTGTACAAGTTCGTGAAGAAGTGGCGGCTGGCCCTGCCCCTCCACCCGGACTTCCGGACGGTCCCGATGCTCTACTACGTGCCGCCGATGCTGCCTGTCCTGGCCAAGATGCACGACGGCAAGTACGACGTGGCCGGGGCTGAGGCCCAGGGCCTGGTCCCGCTCCTCAGTTCGCTGGAGGACGCCAGGGCCCCCCTGCGCTACCTGGCCGAACTGTTCTCGGCCGGCAACGAGGAGGTGGTCGCCGAGGTGTACCACAAGCTCATCGCCGTCAGGATCCACATGCGGGCCAAGAAGGTTGGCGACGTGACCGCCGAGGAGGCACGCGAGGCCCTGGACCTGGCGTCCATGACCGCAGACGAGGCCGAGGCCATTTTCCGCCTCACCGCCCTGCCGTCATTCGAGGAGCGCTTCGTGGTTCCGCCGCTGGCGCGCGAGGTGGCGATCGAGCAGATCGAGGACCCGTACACCCGCAAGCGCGAGGGCGGCTTCGGCAGCCGTACCGCCCCGGGGCGGAGGTGGTGAGCGTGGACGACCGGCACGCCACCCACCTGGCCTTCGGGGTCTTCGCCGACCTGCTCGAGTACCCCAGCCACGATCCGGTGGAGTTGTTGGCGCACTGCCGATCCCTGGCCGCTCCCATCTCGCCCGAGGCCGACGCCCTCCTGGCCCGGTTCGGCGACTTCGCCCGGTCGGCGACCCTCGGCCGGCTCCAGGAGGAGTACACGCGGGCGTTCGACATGGACGAGTCACACAGCCTCTACGTCGGCTACCACCTCCTGGGCGAGAGCTACAAGCGCAGCGCGTTCCTGCTCGAGCTGATGGAGCGCTACCGGGCCCACGGGATGGAGGTGGCCGGAGAGCTGGCCGACCACCTGCCGGTCGTCCTGCGCTTCCTCACGGTCTGCGACGACGAGGAACTCGCCGACGAGGTCGTGGGCGACGCCGTGTGGCCGTTCCTGGAGATGATGTTCCGGGAGGACGACGAGGCCGAGGAGCCCCCGGACGACGGTCGACCTGTCGCCGTGACGCCCCCCTACCACGAGCTGGTCGAGGCCCTCCTGTGGCTGGTCAGGGCCTCCCCGATGGGCAGCACGCAACCACTCCTGGTCACCAGCGCCGTTGGGTGGCCGACCACCTGAGGAGGGCCTGATCATGTTCGACGCCGTTCTGTTCGTGGCCTTCCCGTACCTGGCGGTCGTGACGGCCGTCTGGGCCGGGATCTACCGGTTCCGCAACGACCGCTTCTCGTACTCGACGCAGTCGTCGCAGTTCCTCGAGAACCGGATGCTCAGCTGGGGGTCGGCGCCTTGGCACTACTCGATCCTGGTGGTGCTCCTTGCACACCTCGTGGCACTCCTCATCCCGGGGGTCTGGGCCTCGGTCATCTCGGCCCCCATCCGCCTCTACATCCTGGAGGTCACCGGCCTGGCCCTGGCCCTCATGGCAATCGTCGCCCTGGTAGTGCTGGTGGTGCGGCGCATCACGACCCGCAGCGTCCGGACCGTGACCACGGCGGCCGACTGGCTGCTGCTGGCCCTCCTCGTGGCCCAGGTGGTGCTGGGCTTCTGGGTGGCGCTGTTCTTCCGCTGGGGCGCCGACTGGTACCTGCACACGACCGTTCCGTGGATCGTCTCCCTCGTGAAGTTCCAGCCCGAGGTCGACACGGTCACCACCCTGCCCTGGGTGGTCAAGTTCCACATCCTGGGCGGGTTCATGCTGATTGCTGTCATCCCGTTCACGCGGCTGGTGCACGCCACCATCTGGCCGGTCACCTACCTGTGGAGGCCCCACCAGGTGGTCGTATGGAACCGCCGGGAGACGAGCACAACGGGTGCCGGGAGGCGCGGCCGGTGAACCGGGACATCGCTCCGGCGCAGGTGGGTGCCCGGCTGGGCGAGGAGGCGCCGCCGAAGCTCCTGGACTTCGGCCAGGAGCGCATAAGGACCCTCCACTACACGTGGATCGCGTTCTTCATGACCTTCTACGTCTGGTTCAACATGGCTCCCCTGGCCACCACGATGCTGGCATCGGTCGGCTGGTTGACCCCGGAACACGTCAAGGTCCTGCTCATCGCCAACGTGGCCCTGACCATCCCGGCCCGGATCATCATCGGCGCCCTCATCGACCGCTACGGGGCCCGGGTCGTGTTCTCGGGCCTGATGGTCACCATGGCCATCCCGACGGTCGTGTTCACCCTGGCCGACTCCTTCCTGCAGATGCTCATCGCCCGCCTCGTGTTGAGTTCGGTCGGCGCCGGGTTCGTCATCGGGATCAAGATGGTCGCCCAGTGGTTCCCGCCCAAGTACATCGGCAGGGCCGAGGGCTTCTACGCCGGCTGGGGCAACTTCGGGTCGGCCTGGGCCGCCATGACGCTTCCGTGGTTCGCCATCACCATCATGGACGGCTGGTTCGGCATGGGGGACAACGCATGGCGCTGGGCCATGGCGGTCAACGGCCTCGTCATGGCCATCTACGGCGTCATCTACTACTTCCTGGTCAGGGACGTGCCCGAGGGGGAGGTCCTCCACAAGGCCAGGAAGACCGAGCCCATGATGGTGTCCTCCTACGGCGACCTCGTCCAGTACATCGTCTGGTCGTTCCCGCTCATCGGGGCGCTGGGCGTCCTGGCCTGGCGGGTCGGCGGTGTCAGGATCGACGGGGACCCGATCCTGCCGGGCGGTCTCCTCTGGGCCGTCTACGGCCTCCTGGCCGTCGCATACGCCTGGCACGTCGTGAAGGTGCTACAGGTGAACCTGCCCTACCTGAGGGCCGGTGTGCCAGACGACGAGAAGTACCACTGGGGCAGCGTGGCGGCGCTGAACAGCACCTACTTCGCCAACTTCGGTGCCGAGCTGGCCGTGGTCTCGATGCTGCCCGCGTTCTTCGAGAACACCTTCGTCCCCCTGACGGGGAGCTCTGGCCAGCAGATCGTGACCGCCACGGTCGCCGGCGTGGTGGCGGCGTCCTTCGCCTTCGTGAACCTCGTCGCCCGTCCACTCGGCGGCTACCTCTCCGACCGGATGACCAGCCGCAAGCGCACGATGCTCTTCTACATGATCGGGATCGTCGTCGGGTTCCTGCTCATGGCTTTCATAGGCCGGTGGGGGACCGGGGTGGACGCCGACGGGATGCGGAACGTCGTTCCCACGTTCGGCGGAATCTGGTGGCTGGTCGTGGCCGTGCTCATCACCGTCTTCGCCTCCGTCTTCGTTCAGGGTGCCGAGGGCGCCACGTTCGCGGTGATACCGATGGTGAACCGGAGGATGACCGGACAGATCGCCGGCATGGCCGGTGCCTACGGGAACGTGGGTGCGGTGATCTACCTGGTCGTCTACTCGCTGGTAGACGCCCGGACCTTCTTCTTCATCATGGCCGCAGGGGCGCTGGCCAGCTTCGTCGTGGTGCTGTTCATGCTGGAGGAGCCGGAGGGGTCCTTCGCGGAGTGAGCAGACCGCGGCCCAACCGGCCGCCACGGGGGCACGGACGACCGGTACCGGTACCACCGCCAGGGAGGCGAACCTGAATGGCTGACATCCACGAGTGGGACGTAGAGGACGAGGAGTTCTGGGAGACCACCGGCAAGGCGGTCGCCACACGGAACCTCTGGATATCGATTCCCAGCCTGCTCTGTGGCTTCGCCGTGTGGCTCTACTGGAGCGTCATCACGGTGCAGATGCTGAACCTGGGCTTCCCGTTCACGAACGCTGAGCTGTTCACGCTGTCGGCCATCGCCGGCCTGGCCGGAGCGACCCTGCGGATCCCGAGCAGCTTCCTGGTCCGGGTGGCCGGGGGCCGGAACACGATCTTCTTCACGACGGCGCTCCTGATGATCCCCGCCGTCGGCACCGGCTTCGCCCTCCTGTCCCAGGACACCCCGCTGTGGACATTCCAGTTGCTCGCATTCCTCTCCGGCCTCGGGGGTGGCAACTTCGCCTCGTCCATGTCAAACATCAGCTTCTTCTACCCGAAGCGCACCCAGGGCCTGGCCCTGGGGCTGAACGCCGGCCTGGGGAACGCCGGCGTCACGACCATGCAGGTCCTCATTCCGCTGGTGATGACCTTCGGTGTGTTCGAGAGCCCGATGATCCTGGAGAAGACCTCCGGAACGCTGATCGGGAAGATCGCAGCTGGAACCGAGACCTGGATCCACAACGCCGGGTTCGTGTGGCTGGTGCTGCTGGTTCCGCTGGCATTCCTGGGTTGGTTCAGGATGGACACGATCAGGACGAGGGACGTGTCGCCCGACATCGGGTCGGCGCTGGTCTCGTTCGCCCGGATCGCCGGGATGCTGGGGGTGGCGTTTATCCCGGCCGCGGTCGGGCTCTACCTCATCCTCCCGGATCCGACCGGGCTGGGCCTGACATGGGCCAAGTACCCGATCATCGGGCTGGTCATCTGGTCGACGGTGCTCCTGTTGAGGCAGATGCGCGGCGAGGTCGGACCCAACCTGAGGCGGCAGTTCAGGATCTTCGGCAACAAGCACACCTGGATCATGAGCGTCATCTACACGATGACCTTCGGGAGCTTCATCGGCTACTCGGCCGGGTTCGCCCTGGCCATCAAGGTCATCTTCGGCTTCCAGCACGTGATGGTGGACGGGGTGATGACACACGACACGGTGAACCCGGACGGCCCCTCGGCCCTCACCTACGCCTGGATGGGGCCGTTCATCGGGGCCTTCATCCGCCCGGTCGGCGGTTGGATCTCCGACAAGTTGGGTGGTGCCAGGGTGACGGAGTGGGTCTCGGTGACCATGGTCGCCAGCGCCCTCGGTGTGGCCTACTTCATGAAGCAGGCGTACCAGTCGGCCACGCCGCACGACTACTTCGTGCCCTTCTTCCTGTTGTTCCTCGTCCTGTTCGCCGCCACCGGGGTGGGCAACGGCTCGACGTTCCGCACCATCGCCATCGTGTTCGAACAGGAGCAGCGGGGGCCGGTCCTGGGCTGGACGTCGGCTGTGGCGGCCTACGGGGCCTTCGTGGTGCCCCAGGAGTTCGGCGAGCAGATCGCCAACAGGACCCCGGAGATCGCCCTGTACGCCTTCGCCGCCTTCTACGCCGTCTGCCTGGTGCTGAACCGCCGCTACTACCTGGGCAGGAAGGCGGAGTACGCCAACCCCTAGCGAGGGTCCCGGGTGCTCCGGGTGGGTTGACGGGCCCGGGGCTCGTTGCTAGCAAGCGCTGCGTGGAGCGAGGGGAGCCGGTGGGGCGGTGGCGGGAGATGGACCCGGCCGAGCTGGAGGAGGCCTACTCGCCCAGCTCGTGCATCGGCGGCGACTACTCGTCCCACCTGGTCGAGTATGCAGAGCGCAGCGCAGAGGCCCGCATGTCGGTACCGGGCTGGCGTGAGCTGTCGTACGGCCCGGCTCCCGCCCAGCGTCTGGACCTCTTCCCGGTTGCAGGTGGTGGGCCGGCGCCGCTGCTGGTGTTCGTGCACGGCGGCTACTGGCAGGAGCTCTCCAAGGAGGACTCGGCGTTCGCCGCCCCCTCGTGGGTGGCCGAGGGCGTGGCCTTCGCGGCGCTGGGCTACACGCTCGCCCCAGAGGCGTCGCTCCGGGAGATCGTGGGCGAGTGCCGCCGGGCGCTGGCCTGGTTGCACGGGCACGCTCCCGAGCTGGGGGTGGATCAGGACCGGATCGTGCTGGCGGGCAGCTCGGCAGGGGCGCACCTGGCAGCCATGGCGGCGGTTCCCGGCTGGCAGCGTGGGGTCGGCCTGCCCGAGGGAGCGGTGGCCGGTACGGCTCTGTTCTCCGGGGTCTACGACCTGGAGCCGCTGCAGGGCACCTGCATCGCCGAACCACTGTGCCTGACCCACGACGACGTCGCCTGCCTCAGCCCGGTCAGGGCCGACCTGGCCGGCTTCCCGAGGAGCCTGGTGTGCTGGGGCGAGGTCGAGACCGGCGAGTTCAAGTACCAGAGCAGGGGGTTCGCGGGGCTGCTGGATTCGGTTGGCACCGGCTGTGAGGCCCTCGAGGTGGCCGGCCGCAACCACTTCGACGTGGTCATGGACCTGGTCGACCCGGGAACCGAGGTGTGGCGACGGGTAGCGTCGCTGATCGGGTAGTCGAGGGCGAGGGCAGCCAGGGGGTCGAAGGTGCCGAACTTCAAGCCGCAGGTGCCGACGATCGTGGATCCGACCGGGGTGCTCGCAGGGAACCAGCCCAGGCCCATGGGCACAAGCACCGACTCCAGTCGTGAGCAGGTGGCGGAGGAGACGGGCGGCCTGCCGCTGGTCGACTTCGAGAGCACCTCCAACCCCTACATCGACTACCAGAGCATCGACCTGCTCCTGACGCTCCAGCACCCCCGCAGCGGCGCCTACGACGAGATGTGCTTCTTCGTCATGGGCCAGGTCAAGGAGCTGCTCTTCAAGGGCCTGCACTTCGAGCTGCACAACGCCAGGCACCTAGTCCGGGAGGACCGGGTGGACGACGCCCTGGTACTGCTCGCAAGGTCGCACGAGATCGCCAGGTTCCTCACCTCTGCGTGGGACGTGGTGGCCACGATCTCGGCCGAGGGGTTCAACCAGTTCCGGGACCACCTGGACCAGGCATCGGGGCAGCTCTCGTTCATGTTCCGCCACGTCGAGTTCGTCCTTGGGAACAAGGACCGACGCCTGGCCGGCGCCCACCGGAACGTGCCCCACGTGTGGCCCCACATGCTGGAGGCCCTGGAGAGCCCCAGCCTCTACGACGAGGTGCTGCGGCTGATGGCCAGGAGCGGGTTCGGCCTGGCCGCCGGTGTGCTGGACCGCGACTGGTCCGAGCCCTATGCACCCGACGGGACCGTCGAGCAGGCTTGGCTGGAGGTCATGGCCGACCCCTCGCCCGCCAACGGCCTCTACCGTCTGGGCGAGGCGCTGATCGCCCTGGACGACCAGATGGCCCAGTACCGCTGGCGTCACTTCGTGCTGGTGTCCCGCACTATCGGCTACAAGCCGGGTACCGGTGGGTCTGCAGGTGTGGAGTGGCTTCGCCACACCACCGACTTCCGCTACTTCCCCGAGCTCTGGACGGCGCGCACCCACCTGGGCGGCTGATCACGGGCCCCCTGGGCTGGGTCAGCCCCCGCGCAACTTGTAGCGCTGGATCTTCCCCGTTGTGGTCTTGGGCAGGTCGGTGACCACCTCGTAGCGGCGGGGCCGCTTGAAGCCGGCCAGCCGGTCGCGACACCACAGCGTCAACTCGTCGGTGTCGACCTCCGCTCCCTCGGCGGGGACCACGTGGGCGACGGCACGCAGGACGTCCCCGTCGTCGCGCTCTCCGACTACGGCCGCCTCCAGCACCGACGGGTTCTCTATCAGGGTGGCCTCCACCTCCGCCGGCGAGACCCACTCGCCGCCGATGCGCATCATGTCGTCGGCGCGGCCCAGGTAGGTGTGGTAGCCGTCGTCGGAGCGAACGTAGAGGTCCCCGGTCCGGACCCAGTCACCGAGGAAGGTGGCACGGGTCGTGTCCGAGCGGCACCAGTAGCCGGTGGCCGCAGACTCCCCCCGAACGAGCAACTGGCCCGACTCACCGTCGGGCAGGTCGTTCCCCCCGTCGTCCACGATGCGGGCCTCGTAGCCCGGAACCGGCAGGCCGCTGGTCCCGGGCCGGCACTGCTCGACGGTGTTCGACAGGAAGATGTGGAGCATCTCCGTCGAGCCGATCCCGTCGAGGACGGTCACGCCGAACGTGTCCCTGAACCTCTCGAAGGTCTCGGCTGGCAGCGACTCCGCCGCGGAGACGCCCAGGCGCACGGACCCGAAGGAGTCGCGGGGGACGTCGGAGTTGTTCAGGGCCGCGTAGAAGGTGGGTATGCAGAAGAAGAGGGTCGGCTCCTCCGTAGCGGCGATGTCGGCAACCAGTTGGGGGGTAGGTGGCCTGGTCGGCTCGAGGATGGACGTGGCACCCACGGCGAACGGGAAGGTGACGGAGTTGCCCAGCCCGTAGGCGTGGAACATCGGACCCACCGAGTAGAAGCGGTCGTCCTCGTGCACCCCGAGGACGCTGGTGGCGTAGGTCTCGTACGTGGCAAGGAGGTCGCCGTGGCGGTGCATGGCCAGCTTGGGCATTCCGGTGGTTCCGGAGGTGCACAGCCAGAAGCCCGGTGACTCGGCCCAGGTTGCGTAGAGGTCGCCCTCCCCACTGGAGGCCGTGAGGTCCGCCCACGAGATGTTCCCGGAGTCGCCTGACGTCGTCACGACGTGTTCCACCTCATGTGCCCCTGCGCAGAGGTCCGGTATCGAGGCGCTGCGCTCGCCCGAGACCACGACCACCCTGGCCCTGGAGTCGGCCAGGACCACCCCGAGGTCGCGGCCCGGCAGCAGGGGGTTGGCCAGCACTGGAACTGCCCCTATCCGCAGGGCCGCCAGAAACGCCGCCACGTACTCGACGGAGTCCAGCATGACGAGGCCGACGCGCTCCTCGGGCCTCACGCCCAGGTCCCTCAGCCCGGTGGCGGCGCGCTCCGTGAGCTCCAGCACCTCCGCGTAGGTGACCGACTCGCCCTGGCAGCGGATGGCGG
Organism: uncultured Candidatus Nemicrothrix sp.; assembly: GCA_964344855.1. Lineage (GTDB taxonomy): Bacteria > Actinomycetota > Acidimicrobiia > Acidimicrobiales > MedAcidi-G1 > UBA3125. Next base: position 36,173 of record CAYFOV010000012.1, on the reverse strand, counting down.
TGCGGCCACCCCGGCCCTCGGCGACATGTCGGTCCAGCAGCCACCCGCAGGCGTTGAAGCCGTCGTGCATCCGGAACGCCTCCCCCTGTCCTCCGGGCGCCAGTATCGCGTCGAGGGGAGTGTGCCTGCACTGCACCGATGAACCCCCACCTTCCTGATATGACTACATGGCCTGACTAGAGTGACTACATGAACGTCGGCATCAGGGAGCTGAAGGCCAGGCTCTCGGAGTATGTGGCCCGGGCCTCGTCGGGCGAAGCGGTCGTGGTCACCGACCGCGGGCGTCCGGTCGCACGCCTGGTCCCGATGGATGAGGGCTCCTCGGTGGCCAGGGGTATCGACGAGGGTTGGATCGAGGCGCCGCGACGGTCGGGCCTCCAGCCGTCGGTGCGCTACAGGTCCGACTCGTCCGTAGCCGAGATGCTCGACGGGGATCGCAGTTGACCCTCTACGTGGACACCAGCGCCATCCTGAAGCGCTACTTCGACGAGCGGGACTCCGGTGTCGCCGTCAACCTGATGGCCTCAGATCCCGTGCTGGTCACATCGGCGCTCACCGAGGTGGAGGTGCGCCGCAATCTCGCACGCGGCCTCTCCGGCGAGGCGGCCGAGGAGGCGCGCTCCAGGTTCCAGTTGGAACTTGACGCCTTCGCCCTCGTAGCCGTAGATGCGACCACCTGTAGTGAGGCCGCCCGGATAGCCGAGCAGACCCTCTGTAGGTCACTGGACTCGGTGCACCTGGCCTCGGCGCTGCGGGCCGGGTCGGCGACGACGCTCCTTACCTTCGACCTCAGGCAGGCCCAGGCCGCCAGGTCACTCGGGCTGGCCGTGGTCGGGGCGTGACGGTGGCATGTCCGTAGCCAGCGTCCTGTTCGACGTCATGGCCCCGGTGGCGGCCATCGTCGCCCTGGGTGCCCTGGTCGGGCGGCCGCTGGATGTGGACGTGGGCGTGCTCTCCCGGCTGGCGTTCAGCGTCTTCGGCCCGGCCTTCGTGTTCGCGGTGCTGGCCGGCGCCGAGTTGGAGACCGGCGTTGTGGTCCGCCTCGTTCTGGCGGGCCTGGCCGGGATGGCCGCGGCGGCCCTGCTTGCGGTGCTCTGGGCCCGGGTGGCCGGGGCCGGATTCGAGGTGGCGGCCGCAGCCACAATCACCAGTGCCTACGGCAACGTCGGCAACGCCGGCCTGGCGATAGTGGCGTTCGCCCTCGGAGAGCAGGCCCTGCCCATCGCCGGTGTCCTGATGCTCACCATCAACCTCACCGGGATCGTGCTCAGCGTGGGCCTGGCCGAGGCCCGCACCAGCCCCCCCTGGAGGTCGCTCGCACGTGCCCTCTCGACGCCGATGGCCATCGCCGGAGCGGTCTCGCTGGCCGTGAACGTGGGCGACGTCGGCCTGCCCCTGTTCGTCGACCGGTCCATCGGCCTGCTGGCCGAGGCCCTGATACCGGTGATGCTGCTCACCCTCGGGATGCAGCTGGTGAAGAGCGGCAGGCCGGCCTGGTCGGCCGACCTGGGCGTGGCGCTCGTCGCCAAGCTGGCGGTGGCGCCCCTGGCGGCCGGCGTTGCCGCCTCGCTCATGTCGCTGGAGGGCGACCTGTTGGACGCCGCCGTGATCCAGTCGGCGATGCCGCCGGCCGTGTTCGCCGCGGTGGTGGCGATCGAGGCTGACATGGCCCCTGAACGGATCACGGCATCAGTGGTGCTCACGACCCTCGTGTCGGCCCTGACGCTTCCTATAGTACTCTTGGCGATCTGACTGCTGGGGACCTGTTGCCTGACCACGACGAGGAAGGTGGGTGAGGGTGCCCATGGACGTACCGCCCGAGTGGAGTGGGAGGGCCAACTCGAGGGTCCTCACGTCGATTGCGTTGGCGGGTCTGGCCATCGTGTTGTTCCTGCCGTCCATGCCCCTGTGGGTGAGGCTCCTGGAGATGCTGGCCGTCGCCGCCGTGGTCAGCTTCTCCTCGGTCGTGGCGACCGTTGATGAGGAGGGCCTGCGCGTCGGCGTGGGTCCCGTGCGCTGGCCCAGGTGGCGGGTTGCCACGAAGGACGTGGAGGGGGCCGAGGCCATCGACGTGAAGCCCCTCCGCTACGGAGGCTGGGGCTACAGGGTGAAGCCGGGGGTGAGGGCGGTGATCATCAGGTCGGGCCAGGCAATCAGGGTCGCCAGGAGGGGCGCATCCGACCTGGTCGTGACCGTCGACGACGCGGAGGCCGGTGCGGCCCTCCTGAACGAGCACGCCGGGAGGGCGGGGGGCCGCTGACCGATCCGGTCGTGCGATGCTGTGGGCATGCCGCCCCTCGCATCGCTGACCGCCTTCCTGGTGCTCTCGCTGGTCCTGGTGCCGATCCCGGGCCCCAGCGTGCTCTTCGTGGTTGGCCGGGCGATCTCGCACGGCCGGCGGGCCGCCCTGCTGACCGTGGCCGGAAACGCCGGCGGGCTCTACCTCCAGGTTGTCCTCGTTGCGGCCGGCCTGGGTGCGGTGGTGGAGCGGTCGGCTGCCGCGTTCACCGCCGTCAAGCTGGCCGGTGCCGCCTACCTGGCCTGGCTCGGCGTGCAGGCCATCTGGCACCGGCGCGATCTGGCGCTGGTGCTCGACGCGGCCGGCACGGTCCGGAGGCGCAGGTCGCTGGTGCTGGACGGCTTCGTGGTTGGTGCCACCAACCCCAAGACGGTCCTCTTCTTCACGGCCATCCTGCCCCAGTTCGTGGAGGTCGGTGGCGCTCCCGCCGCCTCCCAGATGGCGGTGCTGGGCCTGGTGTTCGTGGCGGTGGCCCTGGTGCTGGACAGCGCCTGGGGTCTGGCCGCCGGGACGGCCAGACGCTGGTTCGCCGGCTCGCCCCGCCGCCTGGAGCGGCTGGGGGGTGCCGGCGGCCTGGTCATGGTGGGCCTGGGGCTGTCGCTGGCGTTCTCGACCCGCCAGAGCTGAGGTGGCCCCAGGATGGCCCTGGGCCAGGTGCCACGTTGCTCGGGCCCGCATGACAGGTCATAATATTGACCAATGACTGACACGCTGCCGTTCTCCGAGGTCAAGGCACACTTGTCGGAACTGGCCGACCGGATCGAGGTCCAACACGACCGCGTCCTGGTCACCCGCAACGGCCGCCCGTCGTTTGTGATGGTCAGCCCCGATGACCTCGAGTCCCTCGAGGAGACCCTCGACATCATGCGTGACGAGGACCTGATGGAGTCGATCCGCCAATCGCGGCAGGAAGCCGCCCGAGGACACCTGGAACCGCTGGTCGACGACCGCTGAGGTCCCGGCATGTACGGAATCCTGGTCACCAGGGTCGCACGCCGGCATCTGGACCAGTTGCCGGAGAAGGTCCATGCTGCGGCGCTTGAGACGGTCCACGGTGTGATCGCCCACTCGCCCTACAGGGCGGGCAAACCCCTGGTCGGCGAGCTCAGTGGCCTGCACTCAGCCAGGCGGGGTGACTACAGAATCGTCTACGAGGTCCTCGACGACATACAGGCGGTCGTGATCCACCGGATTCAACACCGACGGGACGTCTACCGGTCGCGCTGAGGTGTTCTCAGTGCTCCCTGAAGAGGGTTCCCAGGCCCGGAAGCCGGTCCTCTATTCCGGCGAGGCGCAGGCAGTGCCATAGCATGGCCTGGTTGCTCGCCACGCAGGGCTTGCCGGTGGCCTCCTCGATCTCGTCGATCACGTCGACGGTCCGCAGCGCCCCGCAACTCACGAAGACGGCATCGGCGTCGGGCCGGTCCACCTCGACGGCCAGGTCCCTTATGTAGCCGGGGGCGACCCTCACCATGTCGGCGTCGTCGGTGATGCCCATGCCGGCCAGGTCCAGCACCTCGTATCCGCGGGTAGCCATGTAGTCGGCCTCGATCCGGTTGACCTCGTCCAGGTAGGGGGTGGCCACCACGACCCTCCTGGCTCCCAGGGCGTCGAGGGCCGCGAACACGCCCGACACCAGCGTCGTCGGCACCGCTCCCGGGCAGCCCCTGGCCAGCTCGGCGCACACGGCCTCCTCGCCCATCACCACCGAGCCGGAGGTGCAGGCGTAGCAGACCACGTCCAGGTCTGCGTCGGGCAGGAGCAGCGAGGCGGCTCCGGCCAGCCCGGCGACCATGGCCGCCAGGTTGGCAGCGGTCACCTGGTTGGCCATCGGCGCCCGCGAGAAGTGCACGCCCACCCCGGGGGGCGCCAGGCGCATCATGTCCTCCTCGACGGTCTGCTCCATGGCCAGTACCACGAAGCCCAGTCGGGCCCTGTCGTGCCGACCGGCGTCGAAGCGCACGTCGGGGAGCACGGCCGCTACACCACCACCAGGTCCAGGGGGGAGCGGCTGAGCCGCTCACAGCCGGTCTCGGTGACGAGGACGGTATGGCCGAGCGTCATGGCCCGCTGGTCGTCGAAGTCCATCAGGATCATGTGCAGGAAGTAGGCCTGGTCGGGTTCGAAGGCCAGCGGGTTGCCCTCGTAGATCATCGGCCAGTCGGTCCAGACCGGTGCGTACACGGCGCCCATGCCGTAGCCGCAGGCGTTCAGGCGGTGTCTCCGGTAGCCGGCGGCGTCCAGCACGTCGGCGTGGGCCGTGAAGACGTCGCCCATGGTGCGGCCCGGTGCGATGGCGGCCTCACAGGCCAGCAGGGCCTCCCGGCAGGCCCGGTGCATCCGTACCTGCTCCGGGTCTGGGCCGCCGACCAGGATCGTGCGCATCATGGCGGCGTGGTAGCGGCGCTGCACGCCACACCACTCCAGCGTGAGCTGGTCCTGCTCGTCGAGGCTGCGCCGACCCGAGGTGTAGCGCACCATGAGCGCTCCCGGCCCCGAGCCGATGATCAGCTCGTTGCCGGCGTAGTCGCCGCCTCCCAGGAACACGGCGCCCTGCATGGCCGCCAGGATCTCCGCCTCGTCCACCCCCGGGCCTGCCAGCCTGACCGCCTCGTCCCAGGCGTCGTCGGCCAACTCTGCCGCCGTGCGTACGTAGGCCAACTCTGTGGGGCTCTTCGTGCGGCGCAGTTCCTGGATGAGTGTGGAGGCGTCCGTCCAGGAAAGGAAGCCGTCCAACTGGGCCTCGACCAGGATCCAGTTGGCGGCCTTGAGCCCGTACGAGTCCAGCTCGATTCCCACGTGGGATCCGGCAAGGCCCAGGTCCTCGAGCATTGACCTCAGGTCCACGGCGGGGTTCATGCCCTCGACGTCGACCCAGATGCGCAGGTCGTCGACGTCGGAGGTGTAGAGGGCGGTTCCGCGGTCGGGGGCCCGGGTCAGCAGCGCCACGTGGCCGTCGGCGGTGACGACCATGCACTGGAACATCGAGAATCCGAAGGTGTCGTAGCCGGTCAGCCAGTACATGGACTCCTGTTTGAAGACGAGCAGGGCGTCCAGGCCGGCCTCGCCTATGGCCCGGGCGGCCCGGTCACGGCGGGCCTGCATCTCCTCGGGTGTGAAGTGGATCGGCATGGGCCTCCTGTCCCGGGTGGTTGGCCGCCGGGTGGGGTCCTACCCGAGCGCTGCGGCCATCGTGTCGATCATGCGGCCCACCTCGTCGTCGGTGATGACGAGGGGCGGGCACATGGCCAGGGCGTTGCCGATCGGGCGCACGATCACCCCGTCGGCCAGGATCCTGTTGCGCACCTCCATGGCGTCGCGGCCCAGGTCGGCTGCGTAGATGGCGCCGTCGCCCCGCCACGACTCGATCAGGCCGTCGCCCTGCAGCGAGTCGAGGCCCTCCCGGATGCGCTGGCCCACGTGGTTGGCTCGCTGAACCAGGCCCTCGGCCTCCATGAGCTCCAGGTTGGCGATGCCCGCCGCGCAGGCCGCCGGGTGGCCGGAGTAGGTGTAGCCGGTGCGGAGCATTCCGTCGGGGTCGTCGATCATCTGGGCCACCTCGCTGGACACGATCACGCCGGACAGCGGCTGGTAGCCCGACGTGACGCCCTTGGCGAAGGTCATGAGGTCGGGGCGCACGCCGTAGCGCTGGGCCCCGAACCACTCGCCCGTCCGCCCGAAGCCGCAGATCACCTCGTCCAGGACGAGCAGCGCCCCGTGGTCGTCGCAGAGCCTGCGCAACCCGGGCAGGTAGCCGTCGACCGGGGGGTGCACCCCGCCGGCTCCCTGCAGGGGCTCGGTAAGCACGGCTGCGATCCGGTCGCCGTGCTCGGCGAACACCAGGGCTGCGGCCTCCAGGTCGTCGTGGGGGACCTCGATGAAGTGCGGAACCAGGTCGCCCCAGCCCTCTCGGTTGGGGGCGATGCCCTGCGCCGAGGTGCCCCCGAAGTTGGTGCCGTGGTAGCCGTTGGTCCTCCTGACCACGACCTGCCGTTCGCCGTCGCCGCGTCGCTGCATGGCCAGGCGGACGAGCTTCAGGGCGGTGTCGATCGCCTCGGAGCCGGAACACCCCAGGAACACCCGGCCGTCGGGGTGTGGCGACCGCTGCGCCACCATGTCGGCCAGCCTGGCGGCGGGCTGGTTGGTGAAGGGTGCGAAGAGGTTGTAGCACTCGAGGGTCCTCATCTGGTCGACGACGGCGTCGATGATCTCCCGCCGCCCGTGGCCCACCTGGCACAGCCAAAGGTTGCCTATGCCGTCGACGTAGTCCTTCCCGGCGTCGTCCCACAGCAGCGAGCCCTCGCCGCGGACGATGTTTATGTAGTCACCCTCGGGCTTGCCGACCGGGGAGAAGGGGTGGAGCAGTGCGCCTGTCATCATGGGACTCCTTGCGGTTCTGTCGACCAGGTGGGGCCGTGGCCGGCCACAACGGGGAGGAGGCTAGTGATGTCTGTGGGGCGCCGGCTACAAGGGGGCTGGGCGGCCGGGGCGTAGCATCTGGCCCGAACGGAGTAGGAGGGGCGACGCGGGGGAGGTGGCCCTGGTCGGCACCGCCGCCCACCGGTCCCGGTCAGTTATGGAGTGCTTGACTCCCGACCATTGCCTGTTACGGGTCCGCCAACCTCGGTCTCCCAACTGTACCCGTCTGACAGCAGTGGGAGCTTCCTTCCGGCTGGTCAGACCAGGGAGCCCATCAGGACGGTATTCAAGCGGTCCAGCAGCATCCGCATGTGGGTCGTTCGGACCTCGGCGAAGTCGTGACCCGAACCGCCCCTGAGCGCCACAAGGGACTCGTCGATCTCCGTGGCCATGATCTCGATCTCGGCATCGAGGTCCGCCTCTGGAAGGAACTGCATCCATGCCCGCGCGGTCCGTGAGAAGAGAAGGCTGTGGACCTGGCGGAGGGTCACACTGTCGACCACCTCCAGCACCAGGTCGTCGAAGCGGTGGTACAGGGCTCCAAGGGCACGTGTGTCCCTGGACCTCCGTACTTCGCCGAGCTCGCTGCGTATGACGGTCAGGCCTTCGAGCACGCGAGGTGGTGCCGGGGGCCTCACGAAGTTTCCCACCATCCCGGCGAGTTCAAAGCGCACGGCCCAGACGTCGCGGAGGTCCCTCACGTCGACCATAGAGACCGCTGCACCCGCACCGGGGAACTGATCGATCAGGCCCTCGAACTCCAGGCGGGCGAGTGCCTGCCGGATGGGTGTTCGGCTGACACCGAACTCCTCTGCGAGGCGCTCCTCGCGCAGGCGCTCCCCCGGCGGAAGGTCAAGCAGGAGGATCTGGCCGCGGAGCCGGTCGTGGATCCTGTCGGAGGTGGAATGGCCAACCGGCCTGGTCACCATCAGATTGTCCTTGTCAGGGGCCGGCCTGTCCCACCGGCCTGAGATGGAGAGAGATTGTATACAGGGTGGACACAGTGCATCCAGACCCCTTACAATCCGGCTCGGAGGATTGGTGGGCTTCGGTGTGGTGCCGGTTGCCCTGTCTGGGCGTTAGGAGGAGGGGGTTCTGGCATCATCCGTTTTCCGGGGCGCGGCTGTTGGTCACGGTGTATCCCCCCCGACCATTCTGACCACCGGCGGGGGCGGGGGAATGGCTGATCGGGCGCACGACGCCTTTGTGGTCTTCGACCACGTCCAAAAGAGTTACGACGGTGAGACCATTGTCGTGGCCGATCTGAACCTCGCAGTCCAAAAGGGCGAGTTCGTGACGATGCTTGGCCCCTCGGGGTCCGGCAAGACGACCTGTCTGATGCTGCTGGCCGGGTTCGAGGCGGCCACCAAGGGCGAGATCTTCCTGGATGGGAAGGCAATCAACAACATCCCACCGCACAAGCGTGGGATCGGCATGGTCTTCCAGAACTACGCCCTGTTCCCCCACATGAGTGTTGCCGAGAACCTGTCGTTCCCCCTCGAGGTGCGCGGCATCGACAAGTCGGAGCGGGAGGAGAAGGTGGAGCGGGCGTTGGGCATGGTCCGCATGAAGGGCTTCGGAGGTAGGCGGCCGTCGCAACTGTCTGGTGGCCAACAGCAGCGCATTGCCGTAGCCCGGTCGCTGGTGTTCGACGCCGAACTGGTGCTGATGGACGAACCCCTCGGGGCACTGGACAAGAACCTCCGGGAGGAGATGCAGTACGAGATAAAGCACCTCCACGAGTCCCTCGGCATGACGGTCGTGTACGTCACCCACGACCAGGGCGAGGCCCTCACCATGTCCGACCGGATCGCGGTGTTCGACAACGGTCGCATCCAACAGTTGGATGAGCCCTCGAAACTCTACGAAGAGCCCGCAACCTCCTTCGTTGCCCAGTTCATCGGCGAGAACAACCGTCTGCGGGGCAGGATCTTGTCGCGAGACGGCGACCGGGTGGTCGTGGACGTGGCGGGGCACATGGTCAGCGCCGTTGCGGTCAACTGCGGTTCTGAGGGCGAAGTCTGCCAACTGTCTGTCCGACCTGAGCGGATCGAGATCGGGGAGGCCCGGGAGAACACCGTTCCTGCGGTGGTACGGGAGCTCATCTACCACGGCGATCACATCCGCTGCCGCCTGGAGGTGCTCTGGTCCGAGGAGTTCATCGTCAAGGTCCCCAACAATGTCGGGGTAGTCGTGCCAACCGTGGACCAGGCGACCCAGGTCAGTTGGGACGCCACCGACTGTCGTGCCCTCGACAACGAGACCGACGCCTCGGAGGCGGAACCCCACTAGACGCTGTTCGTAACAGGCAATGACCGCAAGACAAGGGAGACAACAGATGCGGAATCTACCGATGAGGGCAGTTGCCCTCCTGATGGCACTGGCGCTGGTAGGCGCGGCGTGCGGGGATTCGGACACCTCCGACTCGGCGCCCGCGGAGACCGCTGCTGCTGCCACGACTGCCGCCCCTGCGGCCACGACGGCTGCTCCTGCGGCGGCTTCGAGCGACATGGAGTTGACGGTTGTTTCGTGGGGTGGTGCGTACACGGCTTCTCAGCAGAAGGCGTATTCGGAGCCTTACACGGAGTTGACCGGTGTCAACTTCATCTGGGATGAGAGTGCCGGTGAGGCTGTTGCACGTCTTCGTGCGATGAACGAGTCGGGCAACGTGACGTGGGATCTGGTCGACGTTGTCGGTGCTGATGGTCTGCGTCTGTGCGATGAGGGTCTCGCTGTTGAGATCGACTTCGACAACGACCTGGCTGCTGGTGCTGACGGTTCGACTGCGTCTGAGGACTTTGGCGAGTACCTGATCGGTGACTGCTTCATTCCCCAGATCGTCTATTCGACGACGTTTGGTTACCGCACCGACATGGTTGGTGATACCCCGCCGACCGATATCTGCGCCCTGTTTGACACTGACACGTATCCGGGTATGAGGTCCATTGAGGCCCGTCCGGTCAACAACATGGAGTGGGCTCTGTTGTGTGACGGTGTTCCCAAGGACGAGATCTACGATGTCCTGGGTACGTCTGCCGGTCAGGATCAGGCGATAGCGAAGTTGGATTCGATCAAGGACAGCTTGATCTTCTGGAGCGCTGGCGCTGACACGCCGCAGTTGCTTGCTGATGGCGAGATCGTGATGGGTTCGACCTACAACGGTCGTCTCTTCTCGGCTATCGAAGAGGACAACCAGCCGATAGCGATGCTCTGGGATGCCCAGATGTTCGACTTCGATGGTTGGATCATCCCGTCCGGGTTGCCGCCCGAGCGTGAGCAGGCTGTGAGGGACTTCTTGTTCTTCGCGACCGACACGCAGCGTCTGGCTGACCAGGCCAAGTACATCTCGTACGGTCCGGCCCGTGCGTCGTCTGCTCCCCTTGTCGGCAAGCACGCCGACCTGGGAATCGAGATGGCTCCGCACATGCCGACAGATCCTGCGAACTCGCAGAACATCTTCGTGACCCAGTACGACTTCTGGGCTGACTACCGCGACGACATCGACGCCAAGTACCAGTCCTGGCTGGCCGGCGGAACATCTGGTGATGCTCCTGCGGCGGCTTCGAGCGACATGGAGTTGACGGTTGTTTCGTGGGGTGGTGCGTACACGGCTTCTCAGCAGAAGGCGTATTCGGAGCCTTACACGGAGTTGACCGGTGTCAACTTCATCTGGGATGAGAGTGCCGGTGAGGCTGTTGCACGTCTTCGTGCGATGAACGAGTCGGGCAACGTGACGTGGGATCTGGTCGACGTTGTCGGTGCTGATGGTCTGCGTCTGTGCGATGAGGGTCTCGCTGTTGAGATCGACTTCGACAACGACCTGGCTGCTGGTGCTGACGGTTCGACTGCGTCTGAGGACTTTGGCGAGTACCTGATCGGTGACTGCTTCATTCCCCAGATCGTCTATTCGACGACGTTTGGTTACCGCACCGACATGGTTGGTGATACCCCGCCGACCGATATCTGCGCCCTGTTTGACACTGACACGTATCCGGGTATGAGGTCCATTGAGGCCCGTCCGGTCAACAACATGGAGTGGGCTCTGTTGTGTGACGGTGTTCCCAAGGACGAGATCTACGATGTCCTGGGTACGTCTGCCGGTCAGGATCAGGCGATAGCGAAGTTGGATTCGATCAAGGACAGCTTGATCTTCTGGAGCGCTGGCGCTGACACGCCGCAGTTGCTTGCTGATGGCGAGATCGTGATGGGTTCGACCTACAACGGTCGTCTCTTCTCGGCTATCGAAGAGGACAACCAGCCGATAGCGATGCTCTGGGATGCCCAGATGTTCGACTTCGATGGTTGGATCATCCCGTCCGGGTTGCCGCCCGAGCGTGAGCAGGCTGTGAGGGACTTCTTGTTCTTCGCGACCGACACGCAGCGTCTGGCTGACCAGGCCAAGTACATCTCGTACGGTCCGGCCCGTGCGTCGTCTGCTCCCCTTGTCGGCAAGCACGCCGACCTGGGAATCGAGATGGCTCCGCACATGCCGACAGATCCTGCGAACTCGCAGAACATCTTCGTGACCCAGTACGACTTCTGGGCTGACTACCGCGACGACATCGACGCCAAGTACCAGTCCTGGCTGGCCGGCTGAGCCGACCCGCTGTCGACAAGGGGTGGGGGAGGATCATCCTCCCCCACCCCCTCGTCGATCCGTACCTGTAACCCCTGATGGAAGCAACCAAGGACACACCGTTCACTGCCGGTGAGCTGCGGGCCCTGCGGGCCAGCATGAGGCGGTCGCGGCGGCGCGAGAACGTGCGCTCCATGTTGCTCGTCGCGCCGCTGCTGGTTTTCGTGGTGGTGACATTCGCCGTTCCGATCGTCCAGATGCTCACCCGTTCGATCGACAACTCGGTCATTCCCGAGACACTTCCCCTCACTACACAGGAGCTCCAGTCCTGGGAGCCGGAAAGAGCCTGGGAACTGCCCCCTGAAGCGGTCTACAAGGCCTTCGTGGCCGACATCCAGGTAGCCAGGGAGGCCCGTCGCCACACCGTCGTCGGCTCCCGGCTCAACTACGAGATGCCCGGGATCGCATCCAAGTTCAGGCGCCTGGGCAGGGCAGTCCCCGACTGGAACCTCGACACCGACGGTCCCTTCAAGGACCTGCTCATCGAGGAGAGCGAAGCCTGGGGAGACCCCCAGGTCTGGCGGTTGATCCGCAACTACTCGGGCACCTACACGGCGGGCTACTTCGCTAATGCGGTCGACTACCAACTCTCCGATGACGGCTTCGAGAAGCGGCCCGAGGACGAGAACATCTACGTGATGCTGTTCATGCGGACCTTCAAGATGTCGGTGATCATCACCTTGACCTGCTTCCTCCTCGGCTATCCGGTGGCCTGGTTGCTGGCCAACAGCAGTGACCGCAGCGCCAACCTCTTGTTGATCCTCGTCCTGTTGCCGTTCTGGACGTCGCTTCTGGTGCGAACCTCTGCATGGAAGGTGCTCTTACAGAACAAGGGGCTGATCAACGAGTCCCTGCTGGCGATCGGGATCATCGACGAGCCCCTGCCGCTCATGTACAACCAGTTCGCCACCATCGTGGCGATGTCCCACATTCTCCTGCCGTTCATGATCCTCCCGCTGTACTCGGTCATGAGGACGATTCCACCGGTGCACGTGCGAGCAGCCAAGTCGCTGGGAGCCAACGGCTTCACGGCGTTCCGCCGGGTCTACTTACCCGAGTCGACACCGGGAATCGGGGCGGGGGCGATCCTGGTGTTCATCCTGGCAATCGGCTACTACATCACACCGGCGATCGTGGGTGGTACGTCGGGCATCTTCATCTCCAACCGGATCGCATACCACATCTCCAGTTCGCTCAACTGGGGGCTGGCGGCGGCACTGGGGACGATTCTGCTGCTTGCCGTGCTGATCCTCTACTGGATCTACGACCGCGTTGTCGGAATCGACAACATGAAGCTCGGGTAGGCCATGGCACTTCCCCCCTATGCCAACGCTCCTCAAAGGGCCTGGTACTACGGCCTTCGCGTCTTCTGCGGCCTGGTCTTCTTCTTCCTCGTCGGACCCCTCCTGGCGATCATCCCGCTCAGCTTCTCGTCGGGCAGTTACTTCACCTTCACTCCAGAGATGCTGAGGCTCCAGCCTGCAGGCTTCTCCCTTGAGCACTACCGGGACGCCCTCACCAACGCTGAGTGGACCAAGGCTGTCTGGAACTCGATCCGGATTGCGTTCCCGGCGACCGGCCTGGCTGTCTCGTTCGGGACGCTGGCCTCAATTGGTCTGGCCAGGAAGGGCCTGCCGGGGCGTCGGGCGCTGATGGCCCTGTTGATCTCACCGATGATCGTTCCCCTGATCATCTCCGCCCTAGGGATGTTCTTCTTCTACTCGTCGCTGGGCAACTTCCTTCAGGACCGGCTGGGCTTCAGCCAGGACCTGACCGAGTACGTCAAGATCGTCCTGGCACACGCGGCGCTCGGGGTCCCGTTCGTCGTGATCACGGTCACGTCGACATTGATCGGCTTTGACACCTCGCTGACCCAGGCTTCGGCCAGCCTCGGGAACGGGCCGATCCGAACCTTCTTCAGAGTGCAGTTGCCCCTCATCCTGCCGGGGGTGATCAGCGGTGCGCTGTTCGCGTTCATCACCAGTTTCGACGAGGTGGTCGTCGTAATCATCATCGGTTCCCAGAAGGTGCAGACCCTGCCATGGCAGATGTTCGTGGGCCTCAGGGAGCAGATCTCGCTGACGATCCTGTCCTGGGCGACCATGCTCGTGGGAGTCGCAAGCGTTCTCCTGTTCTTCATCGAGCTCATGCGCCGCCGGTCGGAGCGCACACGCGGGCTTAGCCCCACCTAGAAGGACCGGGGGCACATCGCATGGCGGGACCGGACCTACCGTTCAGCCGTGAGGAGTACGCGGGGCGGCTGGCCAAGGTGCGGGCCGCCATGGACGGGCGGGGCCTCGAGGTGCTCGTCGCAGCCGACCCGTCCAACATGGGCTGGCTGACCGGCTACGACGGCTGGTCCTTCTACACGCCCCAGGCCGTGATCGTCTCCCACGACGGCGAGCCGTGGTGGTGGGGCCGCCGCATGGACGCCAACGGCGCCCGACGCACCGTCTACATGGACGGCTCCCGCATCCTCGACTACTCCGACGACCACGTCATGTCCACCGAGTGCCATGCCTTCGGTCAGCTGGCCGGCCTGCTGGCTGACATGGGGTTCGGATCAACTCGGGTGGGCGTCGAGTCGGACAACTACTACTACTCGGCCTCAGCCCACCAGAACCTGGCGGCGGGCCTGCCCGACGCCGAGTTCATCGACGCCACCAGCCTCGTGAACTGGCAGCGGGGCGTCAAGTCGGAACAGGAGCTCGTCTACATGCGCCGGGCCGCCCGCATCGTGGAGCGCATGCACGACCGCATCCGCGAGATGTTCGAACCCGGTGTGCGCAAGTGCGACCTGGTCGCCGAGATCTACCACGCGGCCGTCTCGGGCACCGAGGAGTTCGGTGGCGACTATGCGGCCATCGTGCCCATGCTTCCGACAGGTGCCGACGCCTCGGCTCCGCACCTGACGTGGGACGACAGGCCGTTCGAGAGGGGGGCGGGCACCTTCTTCGAGATCGCCGGGGCCCACCGCCGCTACCAGCTGCCGCTGTGCCGGTCCGCCTACCTGGGCACGCCTCCGCCGGAGATGCTTGAGGCCGAGAAGGCCCTGCTCGAGGGCCTGGAGGCGGGCCTGGACGCGGCACGGGCCGGCAACCGGGCCTGCGACGTGGCCAACGCCCTCTACGGCACCATGGAGAGGTACGGGATCCACAAGGAGGGCAGGTGCGGTTACCCGATCGGCATCAGCTACCCGCCCGACTGGGGTGAGCGCACCATCTCGTTTCGGCCAACCGACGAGTCGGTCCTGGAGCCCGGCATGACGTTCCACTTTATGCCGGGCCTCTGGATGGACGACTGGGGGCTGGAGATCACCGAGAGCTTCGTGATCCGCGACGAGGGACCGGCCGAGACCCTCGCCGACTACCCGCGCGAACTCTTCGTGAAGCCGTGAGCGGGCACGCGCTGCTGGACGGGGCGCTGGGGATCCTGGACGACCTGATCGCGTTTCCGACCGTTGCGCTGACGCCCAACCTGGACATGGTCTCCTACTGCGCCACCCGGTTGGAGTCAGTCGGCGCTGAGGTGCGCCTCACCCACAGCGACGACGGCACCAGGGCCAACGTGTTCGCCGCGATCGGTCCTGCCGGCGACGGCGGCATCGTGCTGTCGGGACACAGCGACGTGGTGCCCGTCGACCCCGCCGACTGGACCACGCCGCCGTTCGAGGCCTCCCACCGCGACGGCCGTGTCTACGGGCGCGGGGCGGCCGACATGAAGGGCTTCATCGCCTGCGTGCTGGCCGCGTTGCCGGGGCTGATGGAGCTGAAGCCATCCAGGCCCCTCCACGTGGCGCTCACATTCGACGAGGAGGACGGCTTCCACGGTGCCCCGGTCCTGCTCGACGACCTGGTGCGCAACGGTCCGCGGCCGGCGGTCGCCGTCATCGGCGAGCCCACGGGCCTGCAGGTGATCGGAGCCCACAAGGGCTGCTACGAGTACACCACGACGGTCACCGGCCTGAACGGCCACAGCTCCGAGCCGGCCACGGCGGTCAGCGCCGTGCACTACGCCACCCGCTGGATTGCCGGGCTCATGGGCCTGGCGGTCGACCTAGCCGAGCGGGCGCCGGCCGGAAGCCCCTACGCACCGGCCCACACGACCACCAACGTCGGCACCATCGAGGGGGGCCAGGGTCGCTGCGTGGTGGCCGACCGGTGCTCCTTCGAGTGGGAGATGCGGCCGGTCCAGCCGTCCGACGTCGCCTTCGTGAAGGAGTCCATGGCGGCCGTCGAGGCCGGCCTGCTGGCCGAGATGCGGCAGGTCCACACGGAGGCCGCCATCCACACGGAGGTGGTCTGCGAGGTCGACGGCCTGGTGCTGGATGGGGGGTCGCCGGCGCTGGACCTGATGCGCCGACTGCTTGGCGAGACTCCGGTCGGAGTGGTCTCCTACGGCACGGAGGCCGGCCTCTTCCAGGCGGCGGGCATCCCGGCGGTGGTCTGGGGGCCGGGCGACATAGCGGTGGCCCACCGCCCAGACGAGTTCATGGAGGTTGCCGACCTGGCGGCCTGCCTGGAGGTGCTCGAGGGGCTGGGGGCCGTCCTGGCCCAGGGTTGAGCCGCTGCCGGCACCCTCGGGGGATGCGAAACGCCCAAGTCAGTTGGTCAGATTGTGCGTACTGCCTATCGAAACCACCCCGCCGCTCCAATAGGTTGCCACGGAAGCCAGCGGGCTCCCGCCCGCCCTTGGACCCAGCCCGCACAGTGGAGGTGTGCCATGACCAGGGTGCTATGGATCAACCCCGTCGGCATCAGCGCCTATGACGCCCCCATAGGCGGTGCCCTCCGCGAGGAGGGGTCACCCGATACCCGGATCGATGTGTGCTCGCTGCCCGGACCGGGCCCCCAGCACCTCGAGTGGAACGCCCTCGAGGCCGTGGTGGCCGGCCCCACGATGGGGGTTGTCAGGTGGGCCGTCGAACAGGGGAGTTACGACGGGGCGGTCATCGGCTGCTTCTACGACCCCTTCCTCAGGGGGGCCAGGGAGATTGCAGGCGACATGGTCGTAACCGCCCCTGCCGAGGCCTGCCTCCACATCGCCAACACGGTGGGAGAGCGGGTGTCGATCCTCGTGGGCCGGCGCAAGTGGATCCCGGAGATGCACGAGAACGTGGTCAAGTACGGCTTCGGTGAGAGGCTGGCGTCCTTCCGGGTGTTGGAGATGAGCGTCGACGAGTTCCAGGTTGACGCCGCCCGCACAGAGGCCCGCATCATGGACGAGGCCAAGAGGGCCGTGTACGACGACGGCGCCGACTGCGTGGTGCTCGGGTGCACCATCGAGTTCGGCTTCTACAGGAAGGTGCAGGAGGAGATAGGCGTCCCCGTGGTCGACGCCATCACGGCACCGCTGCGGTACGTGGAGTTCATGGCCTCCATCAGGGACGACCACGGCTGGGGAACCAGCCGGGCGGTCGGCTACGACGCCGCCCCCGAGAGGGAGCTGGGCTGGATCCCGGTCGTCGAGCCGGTGCTCGACACGGATCCCCGCGGCTGACGAGCCGACCAGAAGACACCCGGACGGAGACGGCGGACAGGAAAGGCACGGACAGGGACACGAGATGGACCAACTGACCTATGACGACATCGAGGCGCTGGCGCTGGGGGCCACGCTCCTCGGCACCGGCGGCGGGGGCGACCCCTATATCGCCAAACTCGTTACACACCAGGCCATCGAGGAGTACGGCCCCGTGGAGGTGGTTGAGGCGGCCGACCTGCCTCCGGACGCCCTGGTCCTCACCACGGCCGTCATCGGTGCCCCCACCGTGATCCTCGAGAAGATCCCGGCCGGCACCGAGTTCGTGGCCGGCGTCAGGTCGCTCGCCGCCTACCTGGGCAAGGAGCCGGCGGCGATCATGTCGATCGAGGTGGGCGGGCTGAACACGCTGCTGCCCGTCGCCACCGCCGCTGAGATGGGCCTCCCGATCGTCAACTCCGACGGCATGAGGCGCGCCTACCCGCAGATCGAGATGACAGTCTTCACCCTTGCCGGCCTGCCGGCCGGCCCCCTCTCCATCGCAGACGAGAAGGGCAACCAGTGCGTCTTCGAGACGACCACGAACCAGATAGCGGAGACACTTGCACGAACCGCCGTCATCCAGTTGGGCCTGGCCAACGCCATCAGCTGTTACCCGATGACGGCGGGACAGATCGCCGAGCATGGCATCCAGGGGTCCATGACCTACTGCACGCGGCTCGGTCACCTCCTCCAGGCCGTGCAGGCCGGAGAGTCCGGCGCATGGCAGGCCTTCCTCGACGAGGCGGAGGCGGTGGAGTTCTTTTCCGGGAAGGTGATCGACCTGGACCGGCGGACGACCGAGGGGTTCGCGAGGTCCACGGTGATCCTCGAGCACCTCGACGAACCCGACCGGACCATGAGGATCGAGGTGCAGAACGAGAACCTCATCGCTTTTGAGGACGGTGAGGCGGTCATCACCACGCCGAACCTCATCTGCCTGCTGGACTCGGAGACCTACGACCCGATCACCACCGAGTCACTCGCCTACGGGAACCGCGTAGTGGTCATAGCAATGCCAGCTGCACCCGAGTGGCATGTGGACGGGATGTTGGACCTGGTCGGACCTCGGGCCTTCGGATACGACGTCGACTACGTGGAGTTGCCCAGATGAGCCAGAACAGCGACCTGCACGTCGGCGTGGACGTCGGCGGCACCAACACCGATGCCGTCCTGGTCGACGGTGGGGGTGGCGTGCTCGGCTCGGTGAAGGTGGCCACCACACCCGATCCGATCGACGGCATCCGCTCGGCCCTCGACGCCGTCCTTGAGGGGGCCGAGACCTCGGGCATCTCCAAGGCCATGCTGGGCACTACACACCCGGCGAACGCCATCATCCAGAGGAGGGGGCTCGACCCGGTGGGCGTGCTGCGCCTGGCGGCTCCGTCCTCCCTCGGCGTGCGTCCGGGAGCGGCCTGGCCTGCCGACCTGCGCGAGACGGTCCTGCGGATCTCATCGATCATCGAGGGCGGTCACGAGTACACGGGAGTGCAGATCGCTCCGCTCGACGAGGAGGCCACCCGTCGCTTCGCCGCAGAGGTCCTGGAGTCGGGATGTGGTGCGGTGGCTGTGTCCGCGGCCTTCAGCCCGGCCGTGGTCGACCACGAGCTGCGTGCAAGCGAGATCCTCGCAGAGGAACTGGGATCGGACTTCCCGGTGTCCCTCAGCCACCAGGTGGGATCCCTCGGCCTGCTCGAGAGGGAGAACGCCACCATCTTGAACGCTGCCCTGTTGAGCGTCGCCAAGGGGGTGGCCGACGGCTTCCACGGAGCCCTGGCAGAACGCAACCTGGCCGTCGACGCCTACCTGACCCAGAACGACGGAACCCTCATGACCGCCGACGAGGCCGCCCGCTTCCCGGTCCTGACCCTCGGATCGGGCCCGACCAACTCGATGCGCGGCGCCTGCGCCCTGGCCCAGGTCACCGACGCCCTCGTGATCGACGTGGGCGGCACGTCCGCAGACGTCGGGATACTGGTGGACGGCTTCCCCCGGGAGTCGTCGGCTGCGGTAGAGGTTGGCGGCGTGCGCACCAACTTCCGTATGCCCGACCTCATCTCGATGGGCCTCGGCGGGGGGACGATCGTCCGCGACGGGGGGGACGGGGTTGCGGTCGGGCCTGATTCGGTCGGCTACGACGTCGTCACCGAGGCACTCTGCGTCGGCGGTGGAACCCTCACCCTGTCGGACGTGTCCCTGGCTGCCGGTCGCCTGGAGGGGTTCGGCGACCCGGCACTCGTGGCGGGGGTGGACCCGGCGACGACCGCGGCGGCCCTGGCCTGGGTCGACGAGCAGATCTCCGTCATGGCGGACCGGATCAAGTCGGCCAGGGCCGAGATGCCGCTGCTGGCGGTGGGAGGTGGGGCGCACCTCGTGCCCGACTCGATACCCGGGATCTCGGAGATCCACCGACCGGCGAACCACGAGGTCGCCAACGCCTACGGGGCAGCAATCGCAGAGGCCTCGGGGACCATCGACAAGGTCTACAGCTACGACGCCTCCAGCCGGGAGGAGTGCCTCGACGACGCGCGCGACCTGGCCTCCAGTGCGGCGGTCCGGTCCGGCGCGGACTCTGAGCAGGTCCGGATCACCAACGTCACCGAGATCCCCATGACCTACGTGCCCGGTGGCGGGTGCCGTGTGATGGTGAAGGCGGCCGGACCCCTGGCCTGAGGCCCGGGGGTGGCGAGGACAGGGACGCAAGCATGGCTGCGGCCGAGGGCGGCTCCCCGTCGGTGCCGGTTGCCGACTCGCACAACGACCTGCTCCTCGGCTGCCTCCACCGCCGGGAGCGGGGCGTGGCAGACCCGTTCGGCGACGACTGGCTGCCAGGGCTCCGGGAGGGCGGGGTGGTCCTCCAGGTCCTGCCGATCTTCACAGAGGAGCAGTTCGTGGGCGAGGGTGCCCTTCGGCGGACCCTGGAGTTGATCGCGCTGGCGAGGGAGATAGCCGACCTGCACCGACGGGATGTGGCCATCGTCGAGGACTCGGGCGACCTGGACGAGGCCGTCGGGTCTGGCCGCATTGCGCTCCTGATCGCGATAGAGGGGGCCGAGCCGGTCGGTGCCTCGCCGACCATGTTCGAGACGCTGTGGCGGCTCGGTGTGAGGATGGCGTCGCTCACCTGGAACCGGCGGACGATGATGGCCGACGGCATCGGCGAGACCGACACCGGCGGTTGCCTGACCACGCTCGGCGTCGAGTCCATCAGTGAGATGGAACGCCTCGGGATGGTGCTGGACGTGAGCCACCTCTCGGCAGCAGGCGTGGCACACGTCGACCGGATCGCCGGGCGGCCCTACGTGGCGTCCCACTCCTCGTGCCGGAGCCTCTGCGACCATCCCCGGAACCTCACCGACGGCCAGATCTCGGCGGTCGCCGGTTCGGGGGGCTTCGTGGCCCTGAACGCCTTCGGCGCCTTCATCGACCCCTCGGCCCCGACAATCGACAGGTACGTGGACCACGTCGAGCACGCCATCAGGTTGACAGGCGAAGATCGGGTCTGCATCGGAGCCGACTTCATCGAGGACCTGGTACGCCAGGTGGATCCGATACTCGGGAAGGTGCTGGTCAGGCCAGAGGACCTGAGCTACATCGACGGCTTCTCGAGGCCGGCCCAGTATCAGGCTGTGGTCGGCCGGATGGCGGAGCGCCTGGGCGACGAGGTCGCCGCGAAGGTGGCCGGAGCCAACATGGTGGACTTCTTCCGGGGGGCCCTTCCCGCACGGCCGTGACATCGGCCAATGGGCGGCTGGGCGCCCGACCGTCCCGTCGAGGGCAGACGGCTAGGTTCGCGGGGTGACCGTGACGCGCCCGGCGACAGTGCGCCACCTGCTGACCTCTCCCCGCCTGAGGTCCGGCTCGCTGGTCGGCGGCCAGGGGGGTCTGGACGTGCCGATCGACGACGTGGTCGTTCGTGCCCGCGTCGAGCCTGATGCTCCCCCCGTCAGCGGCACGGTCGTGGTGCTCGATGCCGAGGGCCTGGGCGACCACCTCTACCAGGTCGACCAGGCCATCCGGGTCACGAGCGATGCAGGGGCGGCCGCCCTCATTGTGGTGAACCTCCCCGGGGACGCCGGGCCCAGCGCCAGGCGCCTGGCAAACCGCTTCGACACCCCGGTGTTCGAGATCGGCTCCGACGACGTGATGGCCCTGGCCCAGAGCCTCCGGTCCGAGCTCCTGTCGCCCGACATCGAACACGCCGTTGCGGTTGACCGGGCCCTCGGGTCGTTCGACAGGCGGTTGGCAATGACGCCCGCAGGGGTGGTCGAGGCGGTCTCCGAGTTGGCGAATCTGGACTGCTCCCTGCTGGCCCAGGACGGGGTGGTCGTAGCCGGCGCCCCGGCCGACGTGGCGGGGCGCCGGTTGGCGGAGTCGGGTCGCCACTACGTCGACCACAGCCGCGAGCAGGCCCTGCACAGCGTTCCGATAGCGATCGTGCCGGGGGAGGCCCCGGCCTTCTGGCTGGTGGCGGAGTCGGCCGGGTCCGACAGGTCTCAGCGAACGCTGGCCTCGCTGATGCGGCTGGGGGCCTGGTACCTGACGACGATCCTGGCCGCCGCCAGGGTAAACGCCGAGCGCGATGCCCGAAGGCGGATAGCCCTCCTGAACGAGATCTTCGACACGACCGAGGTGTCAGAGGCCGGCATCCAGACCCAGGTGGTGGCCCTGGGGTGGACCACGACCGGATGGAACACCGGCCTGCACATCCAGCTCCGCGGTTCGGTCAACCCGGGACGGGTGATGGACCTGCACACCGAGATGAGGGAGCGCCTGGCGGAGGCCGGGATCGAGGGCCCGTTGGTGGAGAGGACCGACGGCTGGAGCGGGTGGACGACCGACGCCGAGGAGCCGTCGGTCGACTCCTACCCGGTGGTGGTGAGGGGTGTCTCCACCGTGCTGGAGGGCTTCGTGGAGCGGCACAGCGACCTCTCCGCCCATGCCGGGATCGGACGGCCGCACGCCGAGCTGGTCGGGCTGCGACGTTCGCTGAGCGAGGCCCGGGAGGCCTCCATGATCTCGCACGCCCGCGGCCGGGAGGCCTGGGGGGCCGCCCACATCGACCAGATAGGGGTGCAGCGAATCCTCATGGGCTGGTTCGCCTCCGAGGACTTCGCCAGCTACGCGCACACTGTGCTCGAGCCCCTGACCGCCGTGGATCCCGACGCGCAGATGGTTCGGACCCTCGAGGCGTACCTCGACGCCAACTGTTCCGCCACGGCTGCAGCCTCCCAGTTGCGTGTCCACCGCAACACCGTGGCGAACAGGATCGACCGGGTCTGCACCGTCCTGGGCGTGAGGCTGGAGGATCCCGAGACCAGGCTCTCGCTGCAGCTGGCCTGCCGGATGCTGCGCCTGGACAGGTAACCCCTCAGACGATGCTTATGTGCACTGTGCACTTGTACTACTAGGTACTTGTGCGGACAGGCCATTCCGGGGCTCTTGGCCTCTGGTTACCATCCGATTGCCTGCCGGGCCAGCGCGGCCATCGGGGGAATGTCCCGACGACCGTTTCGGTGTACTCCGGCAGGTCCCGGCTAGCGGTCGCCGGAAGAGGGATCAGCCACACGACACCTGGGAGGGGCATCAGATGGCCCGAGAGACCAACAAGGGGAACACCCGGAACACGAGGGGATGGCGGGTACTCCCGCTTGCCCTCACAACAGCACTGGCCCTCGTGGCCGGTGCCTGCGGCAGTGACGACGACGCAGCGCCCGCAACGACTGCGGCAGCCGCCACCACGGCCGCGCCCGCCACGACGGCGGCTCCTGCGACCACTGCCGCGCCCGCCACGACGGCGGCTCCTGCGACCACTGCCGCGCCCGCCACCACCGCTGCAGCCCCCGAGTCCTTCGAGGTGGCCTACCTGTCGGCCAGCTCGGCCAACACCTGGCTGGCCGCGTCACGTGAGCAGATGGAGACGGTCGCCACAGGGGCGGGCGTCACGCTGACCGAGATGGACGCCCAATTCAACCCGGGCCTCCAGACGACCCAGATCCAGGACGCCGTGGCCAGCGGCCAGTACGACGGGCTCATCGTCGTCGCGATCGTGGGCCCTGGCCTGGCTCCCGACATCGAGGCGGCCATCGAGGCCGGCCTCGAGGTGGTCGTGCTGAACCAGGTCGTCGGGACCGACCTGACGACCCCGGATCCGCAGGTCGACGGTGTGGCCGCGTCGGTGATGGCGCCGCCGCAGCGCAGCGGTGAGCGCATGGGCGCCCTGACCGTCCAGGCCTGCGAGGGGATCGACCCGTGCGAGGTGGTGTTCATCTACGGGATCAAGGGCATCCCACTGGACGACGCCCTGCGCGCCGGTTTCGACTCGGTCGTTGGCGACCACGCCAACATCAGCGTCGTGGCCGAGGGAGAGGGCCAGTACCTGGGTCCGGAGGGTGGCATGAACGCCATCCAGGACATCATGCAGACCACCCCGGACTTCGACGTCGTGGTCGGCGCCGACCAGTCCATCGAGGGCATCGAG
Organism: uncultured Candidatus Nemicrothrix sp.; assembly: GCA_964344855.1. Lineage (GTDB taxonomy): Bacteria > Actinomycetota > Acidimicrobiia > Acidimicrobiales > MedAcidi-G1 > UBA3125. The sequence goes on along the minus strand of CAYFOV010000012.1, from coordinate 12,821 downwards.
ATCGTGCTCAGGGAGGAGCGCATGCTCGACTCCGTGAAGCTGATCGGCCTCGGTGGTTCCGCTGCGGCGATCCAGGGGATCTCCAACGGAAGCTGGTTCGGCGGGGTCTACGGCGCACCCGGCGACGAGGGTCGCTACGCCATGGAAGCCATGGTGGCGGCGCTCACCGATGGCATGGCCACCGGTGGGGTTGACCCGCTTGCAGGACTGCCCGACGAGGGCCTGGTGACGGCCGCCAACGTGGGCCAGTTCACCGCCCAGTGGGGAGAGGCACCGCCGCCGCCGCAGGAGCCCGAGTCCTATGAGGTTGCCTACCTCTCGGCCAGCTCGGCCAACACCTGGCTGTTGTCCTCACGTGAGCAGATGGAGGCGGTGGCCAGCGGTGCGGGCGTGACAATCACCGAGTTCGACGCCCAGTTCAACCCGGAGTTGCAGACGACCCAGATCCAGGATGCTGTGGCCAGCGGCCAGTACGACGGGATCGTCGTGGTGGCGATCGTGGGCCCTGGCCTGGCCCCCGACATCGAGGCGGCCATCGACGCCGGCCTCGAGGTGGTCGTGTTGAACCAGGTTGTCGGCACCGACCTGACCACGGCAGATCCACAGGTGGAAGGCGTGGCCGCGTCGGTCATGGCGCCGCCGCAGCGCAGCGGTGAGCGCATGGGCGCACTGGCCGTCCAGGCCTGTGAGGGGGTTGACCCCTGCCGGGTCGTGTTCATCTACGGGATCCGGGGTATTCCGCTCGACGACGCCCTGCGTGCCGGGTTCGACTCGGCGATAGGCGGGCATGCCAACATCTCGGTGGTGGCTGAGGGCGAGGGAATGTACCTCGGCCCGCAGGGGGGTATGGACGCCATCCAGGACATCATGCAGGCGACACCGGAGTTCGACGTGGTCGTCGGTGCGGACCAGTCGATCCAGGGGATCGAGATAGTGCTCGAGGAGGAGGGCATGCTCGAATCCGTGAAGTTGATCGGCCTCGGCGGCTCGGCCGCCGCCATCGAGGGCATCTCCTCCGGCCGCTGGTTCGGTGGTGTGTTCGGTGCCCCGGGCGATGAGGGCCGCTATGCCATGGAGGCCATGGTGGCGGCGCTCAGGGACGGCACCGTGACCGGCGGCGTCGATCCTGCCGTGAGCCTGCCCGACGAGGGCCTCGTGACCTCGGCAAACGTTGGCCAGTTCACGGCCCAGTGGGAAGGCTGATCTAGTTGCCGACGGCCGTCCTCGGCGACCACGTACTGCTGGGCGGGGTTTCCAAGCAGTTCGGGTCGACGAGGGCGGTCGATTCGGTCGACCTCGCCGTCCGGCGCGGTGAGGTGCACGCCCTGATAGGGGAGAACGGTGCCGGGAAGTCCACCCTCGGCAAGATCATCGCCGGCGTCCACGAGCCCGACTCCGGCTCGCTGAGGATCTCGGGCGAGCAGGTCAGGCTGCGCTCTCCCCGCCACGCCCTGGACAGGCGCGTGACGATGGTCGCCCAGGAACTGTCGTTGGTGCCGACCCTTGGCGTCATGGAGAACGTCTTCCTTGGAATCGAGTCCTCACGTGGACCCCTGGTCGACAACGCCGACCTCAGAGATCGGTTCGAGCGCCTGGTATCCAGTTCGGGGATCACCGTGGAGGGCGGTCGCCGGGTCGACTCGCTGTCCGTGGCCGACCAGCAGAAGGTGGAGATCCTGCGGGCCCTGGCCCGTGATGCAGAGCTGATCGTCATGGATGAGCCGACGGCGCGTCTGACAGCGCAGGAGGCCTTCACGCTCCTTGGGATCATGAGAGACCTGAGCGGCTCGGGCCGGACCGTCATCTTCGTGTCGCACTTCCTAGAACAGGTCCTGGAGATCGCCGATCGGATCACGACCATGCGTGACGGCCGGATAGTGAGGACCTCAGAGGCCGGGAGCGAGTCCACCGGAACCCTCGTCGAGGCCATGACCGGACGCTCCATGGAGGCCAACTTCCCCCCGAAGGCGGCTCCCGGTCCCGGAGGGGACACGGTGCTGAAAGTGGCGGGAATCGGTCGGGCTGGTGCCTTCGAGGACGTTCACCTTGAGGTGAGGGCCGGGGAGATCGTGGCGCTGGCAGGCCTGGTCGGCTCCGGAAGGACCGAGGTGGTCAGGGCCGTCTTCGGCGCCGACCCGCTGGACGACGGCGAGGTGGCCATGGACGGCACCCCCGTGCAGTTGCGATCCCCCCGCTCGGCCATCGCCAGTGGAATGGGGATGATCCCCGAGTCGCGGGGCGACCAGGGCCTGATGCTGCGGCGTCCGGTCCGTGAGAACGCATCGCTACCAAGGCTGGGGCTGTTCACCAGGCTGGGCTTCGTCAAGCGGAGGCCCGAGGACAGGAGGGTCCGCTCGGCCACGGGGGAGGTCGACCTTCGGGCGGCCTCGCTGGAGATGCACGTTGAGAGCCTCTCGGGCGGGAACCAGCAGAAGGCCCTCTTCTCGCGGTGGCTCATCGAGAGGCCCAGGCTGCTCATCGCCGACGAGCCCACCCGGGGCGTGGACGTGGGGGCCAAGCGCTCCATCTACGAGTTGCTGGCCGGACTGGCCGCTGACGGGATGGCCGTGCTGCTGGTGTCGTCCGAGATCGAGGAGGTGCTAGGCCTTGCCCACCGGATCCTCGTCATGAGGGGCGGCCGACTGGTCGACGAGTTGGACGGCCTGGAGGCGACCGAGGCCGACGTCCTGGAGGCCGTCTTCGGTGCCGGACCCGGGGTGGCCGCCGGTGGCTGAGGTGCAGGTGGTGGGGGCTCCCGGCGCGGCCGGAACCGTCGCGCGGATGGGTGGTCGGCTGCGCGGCTACGGGATCGTCTGGGTCACCGTCGCCCTCTTCGTCGTGCTGTCGCTGACGACGGGGCCGTTCCTGACTGAGGCCAACCTCCGCAACATCCTGGACCAGCAGGCGACCCTCCTCATCGCCGCTTCGGTGACGACGGTGGCGATGATCGCCGGCGGATTCGATATCTCCGTGTCGGCCGTCTACGTGGCGGTGCCACTCCTCGTCCTGCAGGTGGAGAACGCCACCGAATCGGTTCCGCTGGCCGTGCTGGTCGGCGTGCTTGCGGGGCTCGTGATCGGGCTGGGGAACGGGCTGGTGGTAGCGGTGCTGAAGGTCAACTCCTTCATCGGCACCCTTGCCACATCCTTCATCATCTTCGGTGCCGGCTACCTGATCAGCGACAGGAGCATCCTGCGCCCCGAGACCGACACCTTCCGCAAGATCGCCCGGACCAGGTGGTTCTCCCTGACCACCGCCACCTGGATCGCCCTCGGCGTAGTGGTGGCGACCTGGTTCGTGCTTTCGCGGACCCGGTTCGGCCGGCATGTCTTCGCCACCGGCGGCAACCCGGAGGCGGCGCGTCTCGCGGGGGTGAGGGTGACGGGCGTGACCATCGCCGTGTTCGCCCTCAGCGGAGCGGCCGCGGGGCTGGCCGGGATCGTCTCGGCCTCACGGTCGTTGAGCGCAATGCCGTCCGACGACTTCAGCTTCCTGTTCGGGGTCATATCGGCCATCGTGGTGGGTGGGACGTCGATTGCCGGTGGCGAGGGCGGGGTCTGGCGCACCGTGTTCGGGGCCTTCTTCATCGCCTTCATGATCAACGGGTTCAACCTGCACCAGGTAGACCCGATTTGGCAGCGGGTCATCCAGGGGGCCGTGATCCTGGCCGCTGTCGGAATCGACTCCTGGGCCCGCCGCCGGCCCTCCGGCTGAGCAGCAGCGGGGCGGGGGCCTGATGCCCGCACCGCCCCAGACTAGACGTACTCACGGAATCGTTATAGGCTCTCACTTCACTCGCACGGCCCTCCTGTACCGTGCACCTGCGACCACCCCGAGGAGCAGCCCGTGACCCGCATGACCCCCAGCGAGGCGTTCGTGGAGACCCTGGTAGCCAACGGCGTTGACACGGCCTTCGGCATCATGGGCTCGGCCTTCATGGACGCCATGGACATCTTCGCCCCCGGCGGCATCCGCCTGGTGCCCGTGGTCCACGAACAGGGCGCAGCCCACATGGCAGACGGCTACGCCAGGGTCAGCGGCCGCCACGGCGTGGTGATCGGCCAGAACGGGCCGGGCATCTCCAACTGCGTGACGGCCATCGCTGCCGCCTTCTGGGCCCACAGCCCCGTCGTCATCGTGACCCCCGAGACCGGCACCATGGGCATCGGCCTGGGCGGCTTCCAAGAGGCCAACCAACTCCCCATGTTCGAGGAGTTCACCAAGTACCAGGGGCACATCAACAACGAGAACCGCATGGCCGAGATTACGGCCCGCTGCTTCGACCGGGCCATCCTGGAGATGGGTCCCACCCAGTTGAACATCCCCCGCGACCGCTTCTACGGCGACATCGACGTGGAGATCCCCGAGCCCATCCGCATCGAGAGGGGTCCCGGTGGCGAGCAGAGCCTGGACGAGGCCGCTGACCTGCTGGCCACCGCCGAGTTCCCCGTGATGATCTCAGGCGGCGGCGTCGTCATGGGCGACGCCGTGGACGAGGCGAGGGAGCTGGCCGAGCGGTTGGGCTGCCCGGTCGTCAACTCCTACCTGCACAACGACTCGTTCCCCGCCAGCCACCCGCAGTGGTGCGGACCGCTTGGCTACCAGGGCTCCAAGGCGGCCATGAAGCTCATCGCCAGGGCAGACGTGGTGCTGGCCCTCGGCACCCGGCTGGGGCCCTTCGGCACCCTGCCCCAGCACGACATGGACTACTGGCCCGCCGACGCCAGGATCATCCAGGTCGATGCCGATGCCAGGATGCTGGGCCTGGTCAAGAAGATCTCGGTGGGCATCTGCGGCGACGCCGGTGCCGCCGCGCGAGCCCTGACAGCCCGGCTGGCCGACCGCACCCTCGCCTGCGACGCCACCGCCGAGGAGCGGGCCGCCGCCGTCGCCGGGGAGAAGGCCGCGTGGGAGGCCGAGCTGGACGAGTGGACCCACGAGACCGACGACTTCAGCATCGAGATGATCAAGGAGGCCATCGACGAGGACGGCAACTGGCTGCACCCCCGCCAGGTCCTGCGCGAGCTAGAGAAGGCCATGCCGCCGCGGGTGATGGTGGCGACCGACATCGGCAACATCAACTCGGTCTCCAACTCCTACCTGCGTTTCGAGGAGCCCCGGTCGTTCTTCGCGGCCATGAGCTGGGGCAACTGCGGCTACGCACTGCCCACGATCATCGGCGCCAAGGCGGCCGCCCCCGACAGGCCGGCCATCGCCTACGCGGGCGACGGGGCCTGGGCCATGAGCATGGTCGAGGTCATGACCGCCGTCCGCCACGACATCCCCGTCACCGCCGTGGTGTTCCACAACCGCCAGTGGGGCGCCGAGAAGAAGAACCAGGTGGACTTCTACGGCCGGCGCTTCGTGGCAGGCGAGCTGGAGGGCGGCGAGAGCTACGCCGACATCGCCAGGGCGATGGGCGCCGAGGGTGTCCGGGTGGACCAGCTGGAGGAGGTCGGTCCGGCCCTGGCAGCCGCCGTGGAGGCCCAGATGAACGACCACACGACGACGGTGGTCGAGATCATGTGCACCAAGGAGCTGGGCGACCCCTTCCGCAAGGACGCCCTGTCCACCCCGGTACGCCACCTCGACAGGTACGCCGACTACGTCTGAGCGGCGACGGCATCCCAGCAGAGGGTGTCGGTGGGCAGGAGTACCCTTGCGCCCATGAGGCTCTTAGACACGGACCTCGACGTGCGTCGACGCCAGCTGGCCTGCTACCGGGGCCTCGCTCCTGAGCGACGCATCCAGTTGTCAGTCGAGCTCTCCGAACTGGCAAGGGCCACGGCCCTGGCGGGAATCGTTGAACGACACCCCGAACTGGACGACGACGGGATCACAGCCCGGCTGCTGGAGACGATGTACGGAACCCTCGGGAGGGAAGCCGCCAAAGCGGTCCTGGGTCGATGACCCAGCTCGACCTGCTGGCTGCTGTCGTTGCGGCACTTGACTCGGCGGGAATCGACCACATGGTTGCCGGGTCGTTCGCCAGCACGTACCACGGCGAGCCCCGGATGACCCAGGACATCGACCTGGTGATAGATCCCGACGAGCAGTCCCTGGCCAGGTTCGTGGCCGCCTTCAACAGTCCTCCCTACTACTCGAGCGACGCCGCTGGGGCACTCAGGCGTCGCGACATGTTCAACCTCATCGAGACCGACACAGGTTGGAAGGTTGACCTGATCATCAAGAGGGATCGGCCGTTCAGCCTCTCCGAGTTCGGCAGGCGCCGGCCGGCCACCATTGGAGGGGTCAGGACCTTCGTGGCGACTGCCGAGGACTCGGTGCTGGCCAAGTTGGAGTGGCGTCGGAAGGCGGACTCGGAGCGCCAGCTGCGCGATGTGATCGGAATGCTCAGCGCCAGCCGGGACAACCTCGACAATGCCTACCTAGACCACTGGGCCCGTGAGCTGGGTGTCGAGGACGACCTCGCCGAGGCCCGGGAGGCCGCCCGCGACCGGTAGGGGCCTCCGGTCTCGGGCCGGAGCCGCACTAGAACCGGGTCAGCCGAGCCTGTTCGAGACCCAGTCGTGGACCAGTCCCGCCACCGCATTCCGGGCACCGGCCGGGTTCTCCAGGTAGTGGTCGCCGGGCACCCACCTCAACTCCTTGTCATTGCTCGCCAGCCCGTCGAACACGGCGCGGGCGTCCGACGGGAACACGCCCGTGTCGGCAGTGCTCTGCACCACCAGGGACGGCACTGTCACGTGTGCCAGGTTCGGGGCCCCGCGGCACTGGGAGTGCTCGAGGCTCCACATCGACAGCCATGTCCTGATCGTGTTCGACGACCCGATGCCGAACGGGCTGTAGTTGGCGAACCTGGGGTCCCCCACGTAGCAGGTCCCCACCTCCCTTTCTGACGGGTCGATGTCGCCGTCCATGAACCGCAGGTCTGCCCAGGTCCGCGACAGGGAGAAGTGGCGGTCGTAGTTGCCGCGCTCGCCTATGCGCTCCAGTTCGGCCAGGGCCCAGGCGGTGATGCGGTGGTTGCGCTCCACCTGGGCCGCCCGGTAGCGCTCCACGAAGTCGGGTTGGTAGGGAGGGCCGTTGGCCGGGTCGTACATGTCCAGCGACGGGTCGACGGCAGCCGGGTCGTTCTCGTCGGTCACCGACGGGTCCAGCCAGTTGGTCAGCACCTCCGGCCTGCCCGGGTGGGCGTTCAACGACACGTACAGGTCGGCAGCCGCAAGGTCGCCGGCCGCCTCGGGGACGGGGCTGCCGAGGAGGGGTCGTAGCACCCCCGCCACGGCCTGAGCCTGGTAGGCGCCCATCAGGGAGCCGCCGCCGCAGTTGGCCATGAGCACGACCGTGTCCACGCCGGCCTCCTCCCTAAGCCAGCGGACCCCGACGCCTATGTCTATGAGGGCATTGTCGAGGCTGAAGAACTGCTCCACCCCCCGGTAGCGCGTGTTCCAGCCGAGGAAGCCGTAGCCGAGGGCCGCCAGGTGTCCGGCCAGGTAGTGCTCCGAGAAGTCCACGTTGTAGTGCGAGGCGATGAAGGCCGTCCTGGGACGGGTTCCCTGGGCGTGGTGGTAGACGCCCTGGGTGGGCATGAAGCTGGCGCCGTTGCGGGCGCCGGTCGGCGAGTCCAGGGAGACGAAGCGGCGCTCGACAGATGGCATGGAGTCGGGTGGACTCAGACGACCTTTGCCGAGCCCTCCGGAATGGCGTCCAGCAGTTCGAGGGCGTGCTGGCGGTCGGGCTCGAAGCCCGGGGTGTCGACGCAGAACTCCAGCGAGATGCCGTTGGGATCGGTCACGTAGGTTGACCTGCACCAGCCGTGTTCCAGGACGTAGGTGCCGTGGCCGGCCTCGCTCAGGCGCCCCACGATCGCCTCCGTCTGCTCCTCAGTTCGGCTGAGGGCGATGTGGTTGACCCACAGCGGCATGCCCAGGCCGGTGGACACGTCGGTGCGGTCCTTGTCCTCCTCGCCGACCCCGTGGAGGTCGAAGAAGGCCAGGCAGGTCCCGTCACCCGTGTCGTAGAAGGTATGCCTGAAGAACCCGTCGCCAAAGGGTGTCACCTCGGTCTTGACCAGCTCCAGGCCGACGAGGTCCTCGTAGAAGCGGTGGTTCTCGTGGATGTCCCTGCAGGCGTAGGCGACATGGTGGAACCCGGCGACGGATCCAACTCTGCTCATGGGGTCGACCTCCTGTCTCATGATGACAGAACCAGCGGTTCTATCAGACTGGGAAGAGACTGTCAGCGGTCGCCGTCGACGCTCACAACGATACGTGCATCCACTGGCACCACACCATCGCGGCCCAGGATCGTCGGATTCAGGTCAACCTGTTCGATCCTCGGGTTTGATGTCAGGAGGTTCGACACCGACATGAGCAGGTCGACCATCTCGTCACGATGAGATCGACCACCCCGGAAGCCGTCCACGAACCCGCTGCCCAGTTCGTCCAGGGCAAGGTGGGCCTCAAGAGTTGTAAGAGGCGCAGCACGGAACACGACGCGGTCAAGTTCCTCGACGAGGACCCCTCCCAGACCCACGGCGACCATCGGTCCGAACGTCATGTCACGTGTGGCCCCCACGAACAACTCAAGGCCTGGTCGTTCCATGGGGGCCACGACGACACCACGAATGACCGCGTGGGGCGCCCTAGCAGCCACGCTGGATTTCATCTCCTCGAATACACCAGCTGCGTCTGAAGGGGGGACGTTCAACTCGACTCCACCCACGTCACTCTTGTGGTTCACCCCGTCAGCCACGATCTTCAAGGCGAGTGGTCCGGCCATGTTCGCAGCAGTAGCTGAAACCTCATCGCGGTCTCGCGCAAACCCCCAGGTCGACAGGGACACTCCCGCTTCCTCAAGCAGCCGGCGGGCAGCCGGTTCGGCAAGTACCTCCAGTTCGCCGGTCGCGAGGGCGTCGCCTACGAGCAGGTCGGACCGCTGCTCGAAGTGCCTCAGGTACTCGTGGCGCTCAACGAGGGCCTCGAGGCACCGGCAAGCGATGTCGATGGACCGGTGGACCGGCACGCCCGACTTCCTGAGTGTCTCCAGGGCCGGGGTCGCGGCGCTGGCGTAGATCGTCTGCACGATCACTGGTTTGGCACGGTCTGCAACCATCTCAGCGATGGCCCTCGCTGCCTCGTCCTCTGCGGCCGTGTAGTCGGGAGAGAACCGGATCGAGTAGCCGCCGAAGAGGCCGACTACGAGGATGCCGTCAACATCGGGATCCTCGATCAGGGCCGAGACCAGTTCTGAGAACACCCCCGGGTCGCGGTCTGCACCACCGGCCACGTCAACCGGGTTTGCCAACGATGCGGCCTCAGGGAGAAGAGAGGCGAGCCGTTGTTGGGTCTCCTCGCCAAGGGCAGGTAGCGACAACCCCTGTTGGGTCAGGGTGTCGGCGGCCATCGTTGCGTGTCCACCGCCGTCGGCCAACACAACGATTCGCCGCCCTCCGATTGGCGGGAGGCTGGAGAGGCTTTGAGCCACCGGGATCAACTCGTCGGACCGCATGACCGAAATGCACCCGGCCTGCCGTACCGATGCCTCGGCAAGCCGGAAGTCACCAGCCATTGCCCCGGTGTGTGATGACGCGGAGCGGGTTCCGATCTCTGTTCGTCCAGCCTTGTGTATGACAATTGGCTTCTTCCGGACGGTGCGCCTGACCTCCTGCAGGAATGCGCGGCCGTCCTTGAAGCCTTCTGCGTACACGACCACCACATCGGTGTTGGGGTCACCTCGCAGGCTGGCCAGCAGTTCGTGGTAGCCGATGTCGGCCTCGTTTCCGACGCCGACGTAGGTGGAGAATCCGGCCGCACAGGTCTGTGCGTCTGCTATCAGCTCCAGGATCACGTTTCCGCTCTGTGAGATGACCCCGATACTCCCGTCGGGTATGTCGGGAACGCCAACGAGGTTGATCGAGGCCGGACGGTTGAACACCCCGGAGGTGTTGGGGCCGATCAGCCTGATCCCGTGGGCCTTGGCCGCCTCCACCACCCGGCGCTCAAGCAGCCGCCCGGCGTGCCCGGTCTCACCGAATCCGACGGCGAGGATGACGGCGCCGGCCACACCGTTTCGTCCGCATGCTTCGATTGCTTCCGCGACGTGTTCGGCTGGTCTCACGATGAGCGCCAGGTCTACCGACCCGGGTACCTCGTCAATGCTCTGGTAGACGCGCAGGCCGAGGATCTCGTCTGCCGACGGGCTGACCGGGTAGATGGAGCCGCTGTAGCCGTCCTCGATGAGTCGCTGGACTGCCTGGTATCCGCGCTTTGCCGGATCCCGGGAGGCCCCGACTACTGCAATCGAGCCCGGATTGAGGAGCCTGTCAATCACCGGCCACCGAACCTTGGAAGTCGCTTCTCTGCAAACGCCCGGACGCCCTCAGCCCAGTCTTCAGTGCCCATGCATGTCTCAAGCGTCTCAGCCTCAAGTTCCATGGCCTCGTCAAGGCCCTGATCAGAAAGCAGCTGGTGCTTGGCGGCCCTTGCTGGCAGGGGTCCGAGCGAGGCCAGGCGTGCCGTAATGGTTGCTGCCGTCGCCTCCAGGTCTGCGGCCGGGACGCTTCTGGTGACGAGGCCCCATCTGGCCGCGTCGGCGCCATTGAACCGATCCTCGAGGAACATGAGATCGCGCGCCCTGCGCAGCCCTACCAGCCTGGGCAGCAGGGAGGTGAGCCCACCGCCGACGAAGGTGGCTAGGGACAACTCGGGGAAGCCCATCTGTGCGTCCTCGGCCATGAGCACGAAGTCGCACGCCAGGGCCAGTTCGGCTCCCGCGCCTAGCGCGTAGCCGTGGACGACGCTAAGGACAGGAACACGACAGCCGTGGATGGCGCGACAGGCATCCTGGGCCAGACGAACGTACTTACGTTGCTCCTCCGTGGTGCGGCCCTCGTGGTGGGCCTTGAGGTCGGCTCCTACGCAGAAGGCCCTGCCTGACCCGCGCAATACAACGACGCGGTCTGACTCGTCGAGTGCCTCAAGCATCGCGACCAGTTGCCTGTAGAGGTCCGCAGAGACGGCGTTGAGCCGATGTGGACGGTTGAGCCAGACCGTGAGGACACCATCCCGGCGATTGAACAGGATCGGTTCCTCCTCGGGTTCGGTACCTGTGCTCATGTCCAGAAGGCCTTCTCTAGATCGGTGAATTCCGCTGGGCGGCCTTGGTACTTGTTCATTCCAAGATCAAGTACGTACACGTAGTCCGCGATGGCCAGCGCATCTCGGATCTCCTGGTCGACGAGGACAATGGTGAGGCCGATCTCACGCAGTTGAACCAGCATGTCGTAGACCTGTGAGGTGAGCATCTTCGCAAGGCCCGCGGTGGGTTCGTCTACGAGGAAGACCTTCGGGTCGGCCATCAGTCCACGACCCAACTCGACCATACGTTGCTGGCCACCCGACAGTTCCCCGGCGTGTTGGCGCCGCTTTTCCCTCAGGAGGGGGAAGCGGTCGTAGTTCTCCTCGAGTTTCAAGTCGATCCGGTCGCGGTCGTGGCGGAAGCTCCAGGCCCCCATCTTGAGGTTCTCCTCGACCGTCATGTGGGTGAACACGCTGCTCTGCTGTGGGAGGTAGGACACGCCCGCTCTGACCATGTCGTGGGGGTCCAGGCCGAGCAGATCGGATTCGTCCAACTCGATGGTTCCGGACTGTGGGCGCAGGAAGCCGTAGATGGCCTTCAGCAGGGTCGACTTGCCGACTCCGTTGGCTCCAAGGATGGCTGTTATGCCGGGACCGGCATCGATGTCGAGATCTCGGAGGATCAGGAGGTCGCGGTAGTAGCCGGCGGAAAGGTCACGTACCTTGAGCATCGTCACCTCCTGCGGCCCGTGGGTCATCGCTGCCGAGGTAGGCATCGATGACCGCTTGGTCCTTTCGTACATCGTCCGGGGTCCCGTCAGCGATCAGGACGCCGTCTGCAAGGACTAGTAGCCGCTCAGTCGTCGAGAAGATCGTGTTCATGTCGTGGCTGATGATGATGAACGCCTTCCCCCGCTCGCGCAGGGTGCGGATGAACCCGTGGATGGTCTCACGTAGCGACGGGTGGACTCCGGCGAACGGTTCGTCAAGGACTATCAGGTCGGGGTCGAGCATCAGGAGCCTGGCCAGTTCCAGCAGCTTCTTCTGGCCACCGGAGAGGGCACGGGCCAATTCGTCGGCCAGGTGGTCGATGGTGAGGAACTCGAGGGCGTCGTTGATACGGGATTCGAGCACCCCCCTCCCTATGTGTGGTTCGAGGGCGAGGGCCGGAACCTTCAGGTTCTCTGTGACCGTCATGCGCTCGAATGGGCGTGGAATCTGGAAGGTCCGCCCGAAGCCGCGTCTGGCGACCTGAAAAGGTGTGAGGCCGTCAATTCGTTCGTCGTTGAAGTGCACTGCTCCACCTGTCGGCGTGTAGACGCCGTCGATGATGTTGGTCAGCGTCGTCTTGCCGGCTCCGTTGGGTCCGATGAGGCCACAGATCTGCGGTTCGCTGATCGAGAACTCGATGTCCCGTAGGACGGTGTTCCCACCGAACCTCATTGCTATGTGGTCGACAGATAGCCTCACGTCGGGGACTCCCCTTCGCCTGTTCCGTCGCCCACTCCTGCGAGGTCACGTCCGGCGACGGTCGCTGCCCTGGCTTCGTGGCGTCCTGAGAAGAAGTAGCTGAGTACGGGTTGGATCAGGCCGTTGCGGGAGAAGCGCAGCGTGAGGATCAGCACGGCGCCGAAGACCCCGAAACGCCAGACACCCAACTCGATGTTGATGCTCGTTCCGGTGACCATCCTTGCAAGAAGGGCTGAACCTGTGGCGAGGATGGCAAGTCTTGAAGCCTGCGGCCCGTACCACGCAGGTACTCCCTGGGCGTGCGACCTG
>CAYFOV010000011.1:30919-71336 GCA_964344855.1 uncultured Candidatus Nemicrothrix sp. | reverse complement strand
AACCTCCCGAACCCCGAGGGTTCGGGAGGTTCCGATGTCTCGCGACATCACACCGACGGTTTGAGAGGAAGGGAACCCTCAACTCAGGCGCTGCACCACCATCGCCATCCCCTGGCCGCCCCCGACGCACATGGACTCGACGCCGAACTCCTTGTCGGCGTCCTCCAGGCCGTTCAGGAGGGTGGCCATGATCCGGGAGCCGGTCATGCCGAACGGGTGGCCCAGGGCGATGGCGCCGCCGTTCACGTTCAGCTTGTCGTGGTCGATGCCGATCTCGTCGGCCGAGGGCAGCACCTGGGCAGCGAAGGCCTCGTTGATCTCGAAGAGGTCGATGTCGTCTGCCGTCATGCCGGCCCGGGCCAGGGCCTTGCGGATGGCGTCGACGGGCCCCAGGCCCATGATCTCCGGGTCCAGGGCCGACACCCCGGACGCCACGATCCTGGCGAGTGGCGTGATTCCAAGGTCGGCGGCACGCGTGTCGCTCATGACGACGACTGCCGCTGCGCCGTCGTTGAGGGGGCAGGCGTTGCCGGCGGTGACGGTCCCGTCGGGCCGGAACACCGGGTTCAGCTGGGAGACCTTCTCGTAGGTGGTGCCGGCCCGGATGCCGTCGTCGGTGCTCACGACGGTGCCGTCGGGAAGGGTGTAGGGGGTGATCTCGCGTTCGAAGAAGCCCCTGTCCCTGGCCGCCTCGGCGCGGTTCTGGGAGCGGACGCCCCACTCGTCCTGTGCCTGGCGGGAGATGCCCTTCAGCTGGGCCACGTTCTCGGCGGTCTGGCCCATCGCGATGTACACGTCGGGCAGGCCCTCGGGTGGTGCCCAGCCGTCGGTTCCTCCTGCGGTGCGCTCGGCGGTGCGGGCCTCGGCGTCGGCGAAGAGGGGGTTGTGGGGTCCGGTGTCGGAGGCGCCGAACTGGTAGCGGCTCACGCACTCGACGCCGCCGGCCACGAACACGTCGCCCTGGCCTGCCTTGACCGTGTGTGCGGCCATGCGGATGGTCTGCAGCGATGAGGAGCAGTAGCGGTTGACGGTCACCCCGGGTGCGTTCAGGCCGGCAGCGAGGGAGGCCACGCGGGCGATGTTGTAGCCCTGCTCGCCGCCGGGCTGCCCGCATCCCCAGATCACGTCCTCGACCTCGTCACGTGGCAGCTCGGGGACCTTGTCCAGCACCGATCCGATGATGGAGGCGGACATGTCGTCGGGCCTGGCGTCGACCAGGCTTCCCTTGTTGGCCCGGCCGATCGGTGTGCGGGCGGTTGCGACGATCACGGCTTCTGCCATTGGTGCTCCAGGTGTAGTTGCGGTCCGGCTGTCGTGGAGGTCGTGAGCCTACCCATGGGGCCGTCCGGGCCTGCCAGCGGGGACCCCTGTCAGCCGGCGCGGCGGACCAGGGTGATCCCGTCGCCGACGGTGAGCATGACCACGTCGACCCTGTCGTCGGCGACCAGGCGGTCGTTGAAGGCCCGCAGCGCCAGGGTGTCGGCGTCGGCCCCGTCCTGGCCGGCGTCCCCCTCGGACGGGACCACCCTGCCGGACCAGAGCACGTTGTCGACCGCGATCAGCCCGTGTGCGCTGAGGCGCGGCACAAGCTCCTCGTAGTAGTCGAGGTAGCCGGCCTTGTCGGCGTCTATGAAGGCGAAGTCGACGCTGCGGTCGGGGGGCAGCGACCTCAGCGTCTCGATGGCCGGGGCCAGCACCAGGTCGATGCGTTCGGCCACGCCCGCCATCTCCCAGTGGTGCCGGGCAATGGCCGTCCACTCCTCGGAGACGTCGCAGCTGAGCAGCCGGCCGCCCTCGGGCAGGCACCGGGCCACGGCCAGTGAGGAGTAGCCGGTGAAGGTGCCGACCTCGACGGCGAAGTGGGGTCGGACGGCGGCCACCAGGGTGGAGAGCAGTTGGCCCTGTTCGGGTGAGACCTGCATGGCGGCCACGGTCCCCAGCCGTTCGGTGGCCTCGATGAGCGATCGCTGCACGTCGTCGACGGGTGTCGTGTGGGCGGCAACGTAGTCGCGGAGGTCGGGATCCAGGAGGAAGGAGCGCTCGTAGGGCTGGCTGGGCATCGCCCGACCCTAACCAGCGGTCCGGTGGGCGGAGGCCGGTCCGCTGTCCGGTCCGGGCCACGGCTATTGTCGATCTGCCGGCCGGGCTGCACACGTGGGTGCGGGCGTGGCCGCGAAGGGCCCGCCGCTTCGGGCCGGCCGCAAGGGGAAGGGCTACGGATGCTTGAGGTGGGAAGCGTTGCACCGGGGTTCTCGGCGCCCGACCAGGACGGGGTGGTGGTCGACTCGGCCGACCTGGCCGGCTCCTGGATCGTGCTCTGGTGGTACCCGAAGGCGTCCACCCCCGGTTGAACGGTCGAGGGCCAGGGGTTCCGTGATCGAGCCCCCTCGTTCGAACAGGCCGGAGCGGTGGTTCTGGGTGCCAGCTTCGACACGGTGGAGGAGCAGAAGGCCTTCGCCGTGGAGCAGGACTTCGGCTTCCGGCTGCTGTCAGACCCCGACCGCGTGATGGGGCGGGCCTACGCGGCGGCGCGGCCCGCCGCCGACCCGCTGGCGGCGTTCCCGTACAGGTACACCTACCTGGTGTCCCCCGAGGGCACCGTGGCGGCCGCCTACGACCTCGGCTCCTCGCCGGCCCTGGACCAGCATGCAGCCCAGGTCCTGGCTGATATCGAGGCTCTGGGCTGACACGGTGAGGGCGCCGCTCGAGGGCCTGTCGGTCGTCGAGGGCTCGGCCTTCGTGGCCGCGCCGTCGGGTGGAATGGCCCTGGCGCAGCTCGGTGCCGACGTGGTCAGGTTCGACCGCATCGGTGGTGGCATAGACCACAGGCGGTGGCCGCTAACCGAGGACGGCGTCAGCCTCTACTGGAACGGCCTGAACCGGGGGAAGCGCTCCATCGCCGCGGACCTGTCTGACCCGGGGGTGCAGGAGCTGCTGGGCGAGCTGATCGGGCGGGCCGGCAACTTCCTCACCAACTTCCCTGCGGTGGGGTGGCTCTCCTGGGAGCGGCTGGCGACGCGCTCGCAGGAGCTGGTGATGGTGGCCATCACCGGCAGCCACGACGGCACGACGGCGGTGGACTACACGGTGAACTGCGCTGTGGGCTACCCGGCCGTTACCGGCCACCCCGACGATCCCCGGCCGGTGAACAACGTGGTGCCGGCGTGGGACCTTGTCTGTGGCCAGATGGCTGCCCTGGGACTGCTGGCGGCCGACCGGCAGCGGGCCGCCACGGGCCGGGGCCAGCTGGTGTCCCTGGCCCTGGCCGACGTGGCGCTGGCCACGGTCGGCGCCCTCGGGAACCTGGCCGAGGTGGAGGTGAACGGTGTCCAGCGGGAGCGTGTCGGCAACGACATCTATGGGGCCTACGGCACCGACTTCGCAACGTCCGACGGCCGCCGTGTAATGGTGGCCGCCATCAGCGAGCGGCAGTGGCGTGGGTTGCTGGCGGCCACCGGTGCCGGCTCAGGGGCTGAGGAACTGGCGGCGGCCATGGGCCTGGACTTCGGCGACGAGGGCGACCGGTTCACGGCCCGCGGTCGGCTGGGGGAGCTGTTCGGACCCTGGTTCGCCTCCCGCACCCTCGACAAGGTTGCCGAGGCCCTGGACGCCCACGGGGTGTGCTGGGGCCCGTACCGCACCTTCGGGCAACTTCTGGAGGAGGACCCGCGCTGTTCCACCGACAACCCACTGTTCTCCGAGCTGGACCAGCCGGGTGTGGGCGTGCACCTGGTGCCCGGTTCGCCCCTGGCGTTCGGCGGGCCCCACGCCGCCGAGCGGGGGGCGGCCACGACGCCGGTGCTTGGCCAGCACACCGAGCAGGTGCTCTCCGAGGACCTGGGCCTGTCGGCCCACGAGGTGGCCGAGCTCTTCGACAGGGGGGTCGTGGCCGGTCCCTGACGCAGGAGGGCCCTCAGGCCCCCCAGGCCACGAGGCTCCAGTCCAGCACGGGCCTGCCTTCGTCGGGGTCTCCGGCCTCCACCTCCACCCGCACCGCCCGCATCCTGCCGCCGGCGGCCGGACGCTCGTCCAGCAGGGTGTGGCGGAAGCCCAGGACGTCGCCCTCGTAGACCGGTCCGGTGTGGTCGCATGCCTGCCACCCCAGGATGGTGGCGTTGGAGGGCATGAGCCTGTTCAGGGAGGCCTGGGCCAGCCCGATGGTGTGGCCGCCGTACACGAGGCGGCGGCCGTCGAGGGTCGCCGACGGATCCCTGTGGACTGCTGCCAGGTTCTGGGTCAGCCTCACCAGCAGCGTGGCCCCGGTGACCGTGTCGCGCAGCGGGTCGTGGCGCGTCGTACCGGGAACCCAGTCGTCCGCCCTGTCGGGGTTGCGCAGGGGGGCCGGGTCCCAGCCCTCGGGGATGCTGTCCTCCCATTCGTCCAGGTCGACGTCTGCCCTGGCGCCGCCCAGGTCGTCGTCGTGGCAGGTGTCGGCTGTGGCGTCGCGGACGCGCAGCATGGCGCACCTCTCATACTCGACCACCGCCTCTCCGGTGTCGAGGCAGGTGGTCCTGATGCCGAGGAGGGCCAGCCCGCGGGCGGGCCTGTCGGGCCTCCTCGTGAGATCCCTGAGGCCCCTCACCTCGACGCTGGTTGCCAGCGTCTCACCGTGGCGTACCGGTCGCCTCAGCACGACGCCCCGGTAGAAGAGGTTGGCCAGGACGCGCCTCGTGGCGACCGTGCTCTGGCCTATGGAGACCTGCAGGGCCAGTGCCGGGTTCACGAGCAACCCGGGCCGACCGGTCACCGCCTCGGCCAGGGGCCGGCTGAGTGCTGTAGCGAGCGGGTCCCCGCACACGGCCTGGTAGGTGGCGGCCTCGCCGGGCCCGAGGGTGATGGCCGGTGCCGGGTCCAGGACCTGGCCCACGGCCAGGTCCTCGTACCAGGGGCCGGCGTCGTCGGCCACGCCGTCCGTGGATCCGCCTCTGCTGCCGGTCACGTCAGGGAGCATGCCAGCAGCCGCTCCCCGGCACCACCCCACCGTCGACGGGGCCTCCCAGACGGCCATGTTGCTACCGGGTAGTAATCGTGGGGACGCATGTTGTTCGGTATTGACCATCGGTGGAAGAGATAGATAGGTTCTCTAACAATCATCGCGTAACCCTGTTCCGGCGGGGCCGCCATACCTACTATCTGGCGTCTCAGACCGGCTCGGGGGCCATCGGGGGACCACCGCGGGGACAACGGAGGAGACACCATGTCACAGGCAGCGGCGAATTCGTACGCCGACTGGCGAACACAGGGTTGGATGTCGAGGGGGCTGTGCAGCGGCAGGAGCGAGTTGTTCTTCGCTCCGTTCGCCGAGCGGCCCGAGGCCAGGGTGCGCCGCGAGGCCAGGGCAGCGGAACTCTGCGGTTCCTGCCCCTCGGCGGTGGAGTGCAAGGACTACGCCAGGGACAACAGGGAGTTGGGCTTCTGGGGCGGTGAGTCTGAATCGGAGCGGGCGACCGCCGGCTTCGCCCCGACCACGCCGATCATCGGCAGGCGCCAGGTTGCGGCCCAGCGGGCGGCGGCGGCCCTGCGGGAGGCCAGCTGACCGGATCGGCGGTTCGCGACAACCGGGCCGACGTGGAGTCGGTCCGGGGGCCTACGGGAAGATGCCCCGCTGTTCGTAGACGGTCCTGATCCTGCCCAGCGCCACGGCGTAGGCAGCGTCCCTCCTGGAGGCGATGTCGAGTTCCTCCCTGATCTCACAGATCGTGTCGCAGGCCCGCCAGAGGATGTCCCGCAGCCTGTGGTCGACCTCGTCCAGGTTCCACCGCTGGGCTGATCGGTTCTGGAGCCACTCGAAGTAGGAGACCACCACGCCACCGGCGTTGACCAGCACGTCGGGCAGCACCTCCACCCCGTTGGTGGCCAGGATCTCCTCGGCGGCCGGGGTCGTGGGGCCGTTGGCCGCCTCGACGACCACCCTGGCCCTGATCCTCCCGGCGTTCTCAGCCGTGATCTGGTTCTCGAGGGCGGCGGGGACCACCACGTCGGCCGGAACCGACCAGAGCTCGTCGCCGTCTATCCAGTCGGCGTTGGGGTAGCCGGTGACGGTGCCGTGTTCGCTGACCCAGTCGGTCAGGTCGAAGGCGTCGATCCCGTCCTCGTCGACTATGGCCCCACGGTGGTCGGCGGCGGCCACCACCTTCGTGCCGTGCACCTGAAGGATCCTCCCGGTGGCCCCACCCACGTTGCCCCAGCCCTGGACGACCGCGGTGGCACCGTGCAGGTCGAACCCCACCTCGTCGGCCCAGTGCTGCAGGCAGAACACAACACCCTGGCCGGTCGCCTTGTCGCGGCCGGGGCTGCCACCTGTCTCGAGGGTCTTGCCCGTCACGATCCGCTTGACGTTCTGGCGCTCGGTGGCACCTGTCGAGTTGGCGTAGGTGTCCATCATCCAGACCATGGCCTGGGCGTTGCTGCCCAGGTCGGGGGCCGGGATGTCGTGGTCGGGGCCGATGTTGCCGCCCAGGGCGTGGGTGAACCGGCGGACCACCCGCTCCAGCTCGTCGGGCTCAAGGGACTTGGGGTCGAAGCAGATGCCGCCCTTGGCGCCACCGAAGGGGATCTCGCACAGGGCCGACTTCCAGGTCATCCACGAGGCCAGGGCCTTCACCTCGTCGAGGTCCACGGCCGGGTGGAAGCGGACCCCGCCCTTGTAGGGGCCCAACAGGTTGGAGTGCTGGATGCGGTAGCCGCGGAACACCCTGTACCCGCCCGAGTTCATCCGCACGGGGAAGTTGACGATGATCTCGTTCTTGGGCTGTTCCAGGATCGCCCTGATGCTGGGCGGCAGGTCGATGATGTCGGCGCCCCGGTGGAACTGCTCCAGGGCGGTGGCGAACAGGCCGTTCTTCTCGTCGGTCATGTGTCACCCACCTGCGCCGCCGTTGGCGCAACTCGTGGTCTGGCGGGCCTCGGGCCCTCGGGTGGGAACGCTATCCGGGGCGCCGGTCCACCATGCGGGCCACGGCCGCCACCAGTAGGCCGCCTGCCCCGGCGCAGGCAGCCACCACCGCCCACGTGGCCGAGCCGGGCACCACAAGCTCGAAGAACCCGCGTCCAGCCGGCAGTGCCATGGTGGCGACGTAGGACAGCGCCATGGCCGCCGCCAGGCCCAGCTTCCATGGCCTCAGCGGCCTGCTGATCGAGACCAGGATCACCAGGCCCACGGCCAGCAGCGCCATGGTCGCGGCCGTTCGGGCCTCGGCCAGCGGTGCGTCGCCCCGCCGTACGACCTCGTAGCAGACGAAGGTGGAGGTGGCCGCCGCCAGGCCGGCTGGCAGCGAGTAGCGCAGGACCCTGCGCAGAAAGCCCCTGTCCACGAGGGAGGTGTCGGGAGCCAGGGCCAGGAAGAACCCCGGCACGCCGATCGAGAAGGTGCCGATGAGGGTCAGCTGCTTGGGCAGGAAGGGGAACGGGGAGCCGATGATGGCCACCAGCGCCGTCAACAGCACGGCGTAGGTGGCCTTGGAGATGAACAGGTTCGCCACCCGCTCGATGTTGTTGATGACCCTCCTGCCCTCTGCCAGCACCCTGGGAAGGGTGGCGAAGCGGTTGTCGAGGAGCACCAGTTGGGCCACCGCCCTGGTGGCTGAACTGCCGGACCCCATGGCTATGCCCATGTCGGCGTCCTTGAGGGCCAGGACGTCGTTGACCCCGTCTCCGGTCATGGCCACCGTGCGGCCCCGGGACTGCAGGGCGGCGATCATGGCCCGCTTCTGGTGGGGTGTGACCCGGCCGAAGACCGACGCCCCCTCCACGGCATCGGCCAGCGCCTCAGGGTCGGCGGGGAGGTAGCGGGCGTCGTGGCCCGCCTCGGCGCCGGGCACGCCGGCCCTGCGGGCCACCGCGGCGACCGTTGCGGGGTGGTCACCCGATATGACCTTCAGGTCGACGCCCTGGCCGGTGAAGTAGGAGAGGATCTCGGGGGCGTCCTCCTTCACGGTGTCCTCCAGCAGGACCAGGCACAGCGGGGTCCTGACTGCCGGTAGGGTGTCGCCGTCCGCGGCCTGAGCCGCGGACCGGGTCAGCACGAGGATCCGCTGGCCCTCGTCGGCGTGTTGTGCCACCCGTTCCCTGGCCACCGCCCACTCGCCGCTGGGAAGCAGAACGTCGGGTGCGCCCAGGTGGAACACCCCCCGGCCGTCGAACTCCGCCGCCGCCCACTTGTTGGCCGATGAGAAGGGCGTGACCGTCGTGGCGGACCAGCCCGGGTCCGTGCAGGCAGCGGCCACGGCCGCCAGGGTGGCGTTGGGCGCCGGGTCGGCCGCTGCCATCGCGCCCAGGGCGGCGGCCGCCTCGGCCTGGCTGGTGGACCCGAGGACCTCAAGGCCCCCGAAGGAGATCTCGCCGGTCGTGATTGTGCCGGTCTTGTCAAGGCAGAGGGTGTCCACCCGGGCCAGCAACTCCACCGACGCCAGCTCCTTGGCCAGGGCCTCTCGCCTGGCTAGGGCCACCACGCCCACGATGAACGAGAGGCTGGTCAGCAGGACCAGGCCGTCGGGCACCATCGCCACCGCTGCGGCCACGGTTCCGCGCAGCGCCTCCTGCCACAGGTCCTCGGTGGCGAGCAGGCGCAACAGCAGCAGCCCGGCTGCCGGGGGGATGACGGCGGTCAGCCAGCGCAGGATGGTGTTGACTCCTGCCCGCAGCTCGCTGTCGGCCAGCGTGAAGCGGCGGGCCTCCTCGGCCAGGGAGGCGGCGTAGGAGTCGGCGCCGATCCGCGTAGCCCTGTAGTGCCCGGATCCGGCGGACACGAAGCTGCCCGAGAGGACCTGGTCTCCGGGCGCCTTGTCGACGGGGTCGGCCTCGCCCGTCAGGAGGGACTCGTCCAGCTCCAGGCCGGTCCCCGAGACGACCTCGCCGTCCACCACGACCTGGTCGCCCGGTTCCAGCTCCAGCACCTCGTCGGCCACCACCCGGGAGACGGCCAGCTCCTCGACACGGCCGTCGCGCCGGACCCGCGCCCGGGGGGCGGAGAGCAGGGCCAGCTCTGTGAGGGTGCGCCTGGCCTTCAGCTCCTGGAGCACGCCTATGACGCTGTTGGAGACGATCACCCCTGCGAACAGGGCGTCGCCCGGGAAGCCCGCCACGAGTATCAGGGCCAGCAGGCTGCCCATGATGGCGTTCACCGGGGTCAGGACGTTGGCCCGCAGTATCTGGCCGGTCGTCCTGACCGGGGCGTCGGGTACGTCGTTCGTGCGGCCGTCGGCGATCCGCTCGGCCACCTCGGCTGCGGTGAGGCCCGGAGGGGGGCCGGTCGGGGAGGTCACCGGGCCGATGCTAGGAGCCCGGCGGAGCCCGGACGCTACGGGGTCGGATCCGGCGCCGGATCCATGGTGCGTTCCAGGCGGTAGGAGGCGGCAGTCATGGTGAGGCGGTGGCGGGGTCCGCGGGCGGACGGGTCCACCGTGTCGTAGCCGGCGTCGCCATCCCACATGGCCACGACGCCGCCCTCGATGCGGGCCATGGCCGTCTCGTAGAACACCGGGTCCATGTCCGCCAGCGCTCCCAGAGCGGTGGCGGCGCTGTCCCACGAGCCGAGGAGGTGCAGGGTCATCCAGGTCGGTGGGGCCAACTCGATCTCGCCCCGGTCGCGGCTGTTGATCGCCTCCAGCGGGGACATCCAGGCGTGGTCGGTGATCTCGCCCTCGTCCACCGCGACCTCGCCGTCCGCGCCCCCTGCGGCACGCGTGGCGAAGAAGTAGGTGGAGTAGCGCTTGGGGGAGATGGGCGGTGGCAACCAGTGGGAGAACCAGACGAGGGAGCCCGGGTCCACGGCGATGTCGGCCTCCTCGGCGGCCTCCCGCGCCGCTGCGGCCGATGCCGTGGCCAACTCGTCGGTCCTGCCGTCCCCTCCGGCCACCGCATCGGCCTCGTCGATCCGGCCGCCGGGGAACACCCACATCCCTCCGAAGGCGATCTCGGAGTTCCTGCGCAGCATCAGCACCTCGAGGCCGTCGCCGCCGTCGCGCAACACGACGACGGTGGCCGCCGGGATGAGGTCGGTGGTGCCGCGCTCATTGTGGAGCCTGGCCCAGGCGTCGTAGCGGCTGCTGTCGGTGTCCCTTCCCATCGGCTCAGGTCCGGTCCGTGGTGCCGCCGGCAGTGTCGGGCGCGGGAGAGCCGTGGCTCACGCTATGACCCCGGCCGACCTCAGCCTGTCGACGTCGTCGGCACGCCCGGTCTCCGCCACGACCTCGTCGGTGTGTTGGCCAAGGGTCGGTGCGGACGGCTCGCGCATCTCCGCAGGCGTTCCGTGGAACCTGGCGGGCACCCTGTGCTGGCGGACCCTGCCCACCACCGGGTGGTCGTGTTCCACAAAGAGCCCGTTGGCCACCACCTGCGGGTCGTGCGGCACCTCGTCCACGCTCCTGATCACCCCGTAGGGGACGCTGTTGGCCGTGAGGGCCTCCTCGGCCTCCGCCACGGTGTACCCGGTGGCCCTGCTCCTGACCTGGCGGATCACGGTCCGGAACTTCTCGCGGTTCCGCATCCGGTCGGGAAGCCTCGCCAGGTCGGGGTCGGAACTGTCGACGCCGAAGGCGGCGGCCAGGCCGTGGAACCCGGCGTCGTCGGGGGCGGCTATCGAGATGAAGCCGTCCACCAGACCGTATGGGGTGTTGTCGGATGCGACGGACTGGGGGCCGGAGTGGTCGCCGTCCAGGAGCACCTCGTGGTCGGCGCCGTCCACGAACAGGAAGGCGATGCAGGAGTCCAGCATGGAGAGCTCCAGGTGCTGGCCGCCGGCTCCGCGCTCTCGGGCCAGCAGGGCGGCCGTGATGGCCTGGGCGGCCGTGTAGGCCGTCAGCTTGTCGGCGACCAGCTGGCGCAACTGCGTCGGCTTGTCGTCGCGTTTCCCGGTCTGGTTGTGGGCCAGCCCTGACTGGGCCTGGATGACGGTGTCGTAGACCCGCCGCTGGCTGTATGGGCCGGTGGGCCCGAAGCCTGTGAGGTCCGCGTACACGATGCCTGGGTTCACGGCGGCCACGTCGTCGTAGGAGATCCCCAACCGCTCGGCGACCCCCGGCCGGAAGTTCTGGATGAACACGTCGGCTTCGGTGACCAGGTCGTGGAGGATCCGGCGGCCCTCCTCGTTCTCGATGTCAAGGACGATGGACCGCTTGCCACGGTTGGCCACCTGGAACATGGACGAGATTCCCGCGACCGAGTTGCCCAGCCACCTCAGGATGTCGCCGGTCGGGGCCCTCTCCACCTTCACGCACTCCGCCCCCTGGTCCACCAGCATCCCGGCGGCCAGCGGGCCAGTCAGGGCGACCGAGACGTCGACGATCCGGATGCCGTGGAGGGGTCCGGCGGACGGCCCCGGGCCGCCCACCTCCGCCGCACCGGTTGCGACCTCGGCTGGGGTGTTGGCCATGCACCGAAGGTAGTTCGGCCGACAGCCGGCACCGGAAGTGGGTGTGCTAGACGGGATGGCCTGTGGGCGTGCCGGGACGCGCCGTGGCGACCCGTGGAGGGGGCTGGGAGACGTGGAGCACCTGGAGGGCCGTGTCGCCGTGGTGACCGGGGCGGCCAGCGGCATCGGCCTGGCCATGGTCGAGGCGTTCGTGGCCGAGGGCATGAGGGTGGTCATGGCCGACGTGGAGGAGGCGGCCCTCACGTCGCAGGTGGAGCGCCTCGGGGGAGTTGGGGCCGAGGTGGTGGGCGTGGGGTGCGATGTGACCGATCCGGCGGCCGTCTCGGCCCTGGCCGAATCCACGCTGGACGCCTTCGGCAGCGTGCACCTGTTGTGCAACAACGCCGGAATCGGGCCGTCCGGTCCGATGCTGACGACCACGCCGACCGAGTGGCAGTGGCTGATCGGGGTGAACGTCCTTGGCGTCGCCTACGGCGTCACGACCTTCGCTCCCCTCATGGTCGAGGCGGGTGCGGGCCACATAGTGAACACCGCCTCGCAGGCCGGGCTCATGACCACCGTGCAGTTGGGCATGTACTGCGCCAGCAAGCACGCCGTGGTGGGCCTGTCCGAGGCCCTCTACCGCGAGCTGGAGGACACCCCTGTCGGTGTGTCCTGCCTCTGCCCGGAGCTGGTGTCGACCCGGATCTTCGACTCGGGGAGGAACCGACCCGACTGGGTGGAGGTGGGCGAAGCAGGCGAGGAGGCCGTTCCCGACGGGTTGATGCAGGAGCTGCTCGCCGCCCGGGGGATCGGTGCCGACGCCGTGGCCGCGGCGGTGGTGGAGGCGGTGAGGGAGGACCGGTTCTGGGTGTTCACCCACGACGTGACCCTGCCGCAGGCGATGCGCCGCTACGAGGACCTCACGGCGGGCCGCAACCCCTCGCCCGGCGAGCCAATCTGACCGGCCTTCGCCCGGCCGGCCCCGCGCTGCGGCCGCTGGTGGGGCGGTCGGCCGGGTCCCGGGCCGCCACCCGGGGTTCCACGTCTCAGGCTCAGGCCGGCTGGTAGGCGCAGTCGGGCTCGGCAGCCAGGTGGTCGCCGGTCACGGCGTAGGCCCGGGAGCGGGAGCCCCCGCAGACCCGCCGGTACTCGCAGCGCCCGCACTTGCCGCCGAAGCCGTCCGGCTCGCGCAACTCCCGGAAGAGGGGCGAGTTCCGGTAGGTGTCCACGATCGGGTCGTCGGGGAAGCGTCCTGCGCTGATCGGCAGGAAGCCGCTGGGGAAGATCTCGCCGGTGTGGCTCACGAACATGGTGCCCTTCCCGTCGCTCACCCCCAGTGGGGCCCGCTGGACCGGGTCCTGCCGGCCGGCCGCCTCCCCGGCCCCGCGTTGCGGGTGTCCACCCTGCTGGAGCACGAAGCGGCGGTAGTGGTGGGCCTCGGTGGTCTTGATGCCGTAGGGCTGGACGGCCGCATGGTGCCAGAGGCGGGCGAAGACCTCCTCGTATCGGTCCGGCGAGATGCGCTGCTGGCCGGAACCCCTGCCCACGGGCACGAGGAAGAAGACTGACCACAGGACGATGTCCAACCCGGCGAAGAGCGCGGCCATGGCGTCAACCTGGTCGACGTTCACCGTGGAGATGGTGGTGTTGACCTGCACCGGGAGGTCGGCCCGGCGGGCGTCCCGGACCACCTCCAGCGCCCTCTCGAGACTCCCGGGGATCCCCCTGATCCCGTCGTGGGTGGCGGCGTCGGCGCCGTCGATGGACACCGCCAGGCGGCTCAGCCCCGCCGACCGCAGCCGCCCGATGGCGTCGGCGGTGACCAGCGGTGTGGCTGATGGGGTCATGGTCACTGTCAACCCGGCGTCCACACCGGCCTCGACCACCTCGAACACGTCGTCCCGCCTCATCGGGTCGCCTCCGGTGAGGACCAGGATGGGGTTGACCGGGAAGCCGGTGGCCTGGGCAATGAGCTCCCTGCACTGTCGGATGTCGAGCTCGTCGGGGTGGCGGTCGGGCTGTGCAGTTGCACGGCAGTGGCCACAGGCCAGGTCGCAGGCCCGGGTCAACTCCCAGAAGATGAGGAAGGGGCCCAGGTCCAGGTCGGCCCTGCTCGCGAAGGCGGGGGGCCTTCTCGCCCCCTGTGCCTCTCCGGGTCCTGCCACTCGTTCCGCCTCCGTCGCGGCTTCGACGGCCTGTGGCCACCATCCTGCCCCGCGGACACGCCGGTTCCTCAGGCGCCGGCGCAGGGTGGTCCCGGTTCCGGTGGGCGGGGCTGCCGGGTCTAGCGTCGGCGGCGTGCAGTTGGGGGACATCGACCTGTCCGACCTGGACGGCTTCTGGACCCGGCCCATGGCCGAGCGGGAGGCAGCGTTCGCCGTCCTCAGGCGGGAGGACCCGATCCGCTTCTTCGAGGAGCGCAAGGTGGAGTTCCTGCCGGACGGCCCCGGCTACTGGGCAGTGACCCGGCACGCCGACGTGCTGGAGGCCAGCCGCAGGGCCGACCTGTTCTGCTCAGGCCTGGGCACCAACATCGCCGACGTACCGGCCGAGTTCAACGAGTTCTTCGGTTCCATGATCAACATGGACGACCCCAGGCATGCACGGCTGAGGCGCATTGTCTCGGCCGGGTTCACCCCGCGCATGATGGGCAGGCTGGAGGCCCACGTGGAGGAGACCGCCGAGGCGGTGATCGACGGGGTCGCCGACCGCGGGGAGTGCGACTTCGTGCTGGACGTGGCCGCCCGACTTCCGCTGGTCATCATCTGCGAGATGATGGGCATCGATTCGGACCTCCACGACGAGGTCTTCCGGCTCTCCAACATCATCCTGAGCCAGGGCGACCCCGAGTACTTCACGGACCTCGCCGACTACGAGGATCCGCTCGGGGTGTTCCTCAGGGCCGGCGCCGGCCTGGCCGAGATCATGAACCGGACGGCCGAGGAGCGCCGGGGCGGCGATGGCGACGACCTCACGACGATCCTGGTGAACGCCGAGGTGGAGGGAGAGCGGCTCGCCGACGAGGAGCTGGCCTCGTTCTTCGTGCTGCTGTGCGTGGCCGGCAACGAGACCACCCGCAACGCCATCTCGTGGGGCCTCGAGTTCCTGACGAGGAACCCGGACCAGCGTCGGCTCTGGCTGGACGACATAGACGGGGTGACGCCCACGGCGGTGGACGAGATAGTGCGCATGGCGAGCCCGGTCATCCACTTCCGCAGGACCGTCACCACCGACGGGGCGGTCCTGGGAGGACACGAGTTCAGCGAGGGCGACAAGGTGGTGCTCTGGTATAACTCGGCCAACCGGGACGAGGCGGTGTTCGACGACCCAGACCGGTTCGACGTGCTGAGGGACCCGAACCCGCACGCGGGGTTCGGCGGGCCGGGCCCGCACTTCTGCATGGGTGCCCACCTGGCCAGGCGGGAGGTGTCGGTGCTCTACCGGCGGCTCCTGCGGCGCCTTCCCGACATCACGGCCACGGCAGAGCCGGACCGGCTCAGGTCCAACTTCGTGAACGGCATCAAGCACCTGCCCTGCGAGTTCACGCCGGCCTGAGGCCGGGCCTGCGCCGGTCCCGGGCCGGTGTCAGGCCAGGGACCACTCGGCTTCGGGTTCCGGCGTCGGGTCGGCCGTGGCCCTGCCGCTGCGCTCCAGGGCCAGCAGGTGTGCGAACACCGAGGCCCCGGCGGCCTTGTGGAGGCTCTCGTCCACGTCGGCGTAGATGTCGGCGACAAGGGAGGCGATCGTGCTGGGCCCGCCGGCCAGGGCGGCCACGATCTGGTCCTCCCGCTCCTGCCTGTGGTCCAGCAGGGCCGCCACGAGCGGCCGGGGTTCGGTGATGGCGGGCCCGTGGGTTGGTCGGTAGAGCACCTCCGTTCGCCCAAGTAGCCGCCTGAGGCCGTCCATGTAGTCGCCCAGATCGCCGTCGGGGGCCGGGATGACCGTGGTCGACCACCCCATGACGTGGTCGCCGGTGAACAGGGTGTCCTCCTCGGCCAGGGCGTAGCACACGTGGTTGGAGATGTGGCCGGGCGTGTGGAGGCACTCGAAGGTGAAGCCCTCTCCGGCCACCACGTCCGTGTCCCTGACCTCCACGTCCGGGAGGAAGTCCGTGTCGCCGGCCCCCTCGCCGTCCTCTGGCTCCGGCTCCTCGCCGGCCTCGATGGCCAGACGCACCCGTTCCTTGTGCGCCCGGGTGGCCGCCTCGGGGTGGGGCCCGTAGCCGTAGGTGGTGGCACCGGTGGCTGCCTTCACTGCCGCCGTCGCAGGCGAGTGGTCCGGGTGGGTGTGGGTGACGAGGATGTGGGTGACCGCCTGGCCCTCCACGGCGGCCAGCAGGGCCTCCACGTGTGCGTCGTCGTCGGGCCCGGGGTCGATGATCGCCACGTCGCCGCCCTCCGGCCCGACCAGGAACGTGCCGGTGCCGTGGTAGGTGAAGCGGGAGGGGTTGTCGGCCACCAGGCGCCGTACAAGCGGTGACAACCGCTCGACCCTGCCGTACGGCGGGGTGTCCTCGGTCAGCAGCAGGCCTGCCAGCGGTGGTTCCATGCCCGGAATCCTGCCCTCCGGAGGGGGTGTGTGGGAAGGCGGGCAGGATCCCGGGCCGGGTGGAGGCCCCTTCGCCGGCCGCCGGGGTCCGGCGCGGCGGACCTCAGGTGGCGCACTCCGAGTCGCCGATCTCGGCCACGTAGGGCCCGGCCTCGCCGAAGTCGACGTAGTACTCAGGTGCCTCCTCGGGGGTGGGGAACTCGTCCAGGTCCTTGAGGCCGGCCGCCACGCCGGCAACCCCGCCGGAGCGCTCCATCCACTCCTGGAAGGCCTCGCCCGCGTTGTGCTCGTCGACGAAGCGGCGGACCACGCGCACGGCCGCCTCGGGGGCGTTGCGGGCGGGCAGACGGAGGGCCTTCTGGCCGAAGTGGACCTGCTCCTCCCCGACGTGTCCGCCCAGCAGCATCTGGTAGCCGGGTGCCGACTGGCCGTGGGCGCGGCGCTCGGCGCCGAAGAAGCCGATGTCGGCAGTGTGGTGCTGGCCGCAGCTGTTTGTGCAGCCCGAGATGTTGGTCCGGACCCCGCCCACCTCTGCAAGGCCTGCCTCGTCCAGGGCCTCGCCAATGGCCTGGGCCAGGCCCCGGCTCTGGGTCACGGCCAGGTTGCAGGTGTCCGAGCCGGGGCAGGCGACCACGTCCCGCGTGAGCTCGGCACCCGGCCTGGCCATGTCGGCCTCCTCGAGCAACCCGAACAGATCCGGCAGCTGGCGCTCCTCCAGGTCCCGGATGATGAAGTTCTGCCGGTTGGTCACCCGGATGTCGACGTCCATCCTGCGGGCAATCTCGGCCATGGCCCGGAACTGGTCGCCGGTGATGTCGCCGAGGGCGCACCAGGCGTAGGCCGAGACCGTGCCGGCGGCCACACCCCTCACCACGTTGGCCGCCTCCCAGCGGTCGTAGGGGCTTCCCCTGCCGATCGTCACGGGCACGCCGTGTCCGACCGGGGTGGGGGCCGCCACCGGGAGCGTGCCGGCCGGATCGTCACCACGTTCGAGGACCACATCGGGTATCCCACCCGGCCAGGTGGCCGACGCCGGCAGCAGTTTGCGCGTCGCCATCACCCGGCGGCGGACCTCGTCGATGCCCAACTGGTCGACCACCCACTTCATGCGGGCCCGCAACTTGTTGTCGCGGTTGCCGGTCTGGTCGAAGACCCGCAGCACGGACTCGATGGTCGCCAGGAGGTCCTCCCTCGGCGTGAAGTCCTCGAGGGCCAGGGCGGGGAACGGCGTGGTGCCGAGGCCACCGGCCACGTAGACCCTGAAGCCGTGCTCGACGCTGCCGTTCCCGAAGGTGCGGGTGGCGGCCACCACGCCCACGTCGTTGAACATGGCCTGGCCGCAGTCGGTCGAGCAGCCCGAGAAGTTGACCTTGAACTTGCGGGGCAGCCTCTGCGCTATGGGGTTGCGCACGAAGTGCCTGTAGGTGGCCTCGGCCCAGGCGCTGATGTCGAGCACCTCGTAGGGGCAGGCGCCGGCCAGGTGGCAGCCCTGCACGTTGCGAACGGTGTCTCCGCAGGCCTCCCGGGTGGTCAGCCCAACCGACGCCAGCTTCCGCATGACCTCGGGCACCTCGGTCAGCTCCACGAAGTGGAACTGGATGTTCTGCCTGGTGGTGATGTGGCCCCAGCCGCGGCTGTGTTCCTCGACCACCGAGCCCAGCAGGTCCAGCTGGTCGGCCGTCATGGCCCCGTAGGGGACCTTGACGCGGACCATCTGGTTGGTGCCGCCCTGGCGTTGCCCGTATATGCCGTTGTTCAGGCGGAACACCCTGAAGACGTCCTCGGGGACGCGTCCGGCCAGGTAGCCGGCCAGCATCTCCTCGAACTTGGCGATGTCGGCCTCGACCTCGGGGTCGACGGGCAGTCCGGGCCGGACGGTGTGGGTGGGGCTGGTCAGCTGGGCCATCGGCCGCCTCCGTGCTCGGTGACGAGTTGGGCGATGAGGTCGTCGAAGCCCCGGTCCGTGGTGCCGGTTCCCGAGACGTCCAGGGCGGCCACGGCTCCCACCACGAGGATGGCCGGCGGGTGCACCCTCAGGTCGGCCATTCCGGCCAGGTCGGTCCTGTGGGCCCGCTGGTGTTCGGTGGTCGCCGACTCGACCGCCGCCACTGGCGTGTCGGGCGGGAGGCCGCCCGCCAGGAGGCCCTCGGATATCGGGCCCGTCCGCGACGCACCCATCAGCACCACGAGGGTGGTTCCCAGCCGGGCCGCCGCCTCCCAGTCGATCGCGTGTCCCGAGGCAGGGTCCTGGTGGCCGGTGATGACGGTGAAGCCGCTGGAGTGGCCGCGCATGGTCACCGGTATGCCGGCGGCCGCAGGCCCCGCGATGGCCGACGTGATGCCGGGCACCACCTCCACGTCAACCCCGGCCTCCCTGAGGGCCTCTGCCTCCTCACCGCCGCGGCCGAACACGAAGGGGTCGCCACCCTTGAGCCTCACGACCGTTCCGGCCCGCCGGGCGGCGTCGACGAGGACCTGGTTGATCCGGTGCTGGGCGTCGGCAGGTCCGCCGGGCCGCTTGCCCACGTCGATCACCTCCGCCCAGGGGGCGATGAGGTCCAACACGCCAGGGTCGACCAGGCGGTCGTGCACCACGATGTCTGCGGAGTCGAGCAGGCGCGCCGCCCTGACGGTCAGCAGCTCCGGGTCGCCGGGGCCGGCACCTACCAGGTGGACCGTCACAGCGCTGCCGTTCCGTTCCCGCCCGACGCCGGGTCGGCTGCCAGGCCCAGCCCGGTCCTCAGCCTGCGGCGTGCGCCGTCGGTGTCGCCGCTGCGCACGGCCTCCACGAGGTCGTCGTCCAGGACGTCGTCCCATGTGCCGGTCTCGCTGGTTCCGGTGGCC
The DNA here is from genome assembly GCA_964344855.1 of uncultured Candidatus Nemicrothrix sp. Taxonomy (GTDB): domain Bacteria; phylum Actinomycetota; class Acidimicrobiia; order Acidimicrobiales; family MedAcidi-G1; genus UBA3125. The sequence continues at coordinate 52,591 of CAYFOV010000011.1, read as the reverse complement.
GACCGCAGGTCCTCCCTGGCCTCGGCTGCGAGGGCCAGGACCCCGGCGTGTTCGGGGCCGATACGGTCGAAGAGGCGGCGTCGCAGCCAGCGGGCCACGGCCGGGCTGGCGCCCCCGGTTGAGACCGTGACCTGGAGGTCTCCCTGGCGTGACACAGCCGGAAGGGTGAAGGTGCAGCGCTCGGGGTCGTCTGCGCTGTTGAGCCAGACACCGGCAGCCTCGGCGTCCCGGTGGACCTGCCCGTCGACCCCGGGGTCGCCGGTTGCCGTCACGGCCAGGCGGTAGGAGGCCACCTCGCCCCGGCGGTAGGGGCGCCGGTGCCACCTGACGGTGGCGTCGGCGGCGATCGCATCCACGGCGGCGGGCGCCACGACGGTCACGTCGGCGCCGGCGGAGCGCAGGCCGGCCACCTTGCGTGCGGCCACCGGTCCCCCTCCGACCACGAGCACGCGTCTTCCGGCCAGGTCCAGGTTCACCGGGTACGGCTGGTGCGCGGCGGCGGCCTCGTCGACCCGGGAGTGCTCCTCCACGGGGGTTGGTGCGGCGCTCACAGGTGGATCCCGCACTCGGTCCGCAGCGTTCCGGACCACCGCCCGGAGCGTGCGTCCGCTCCGTCGAGCGTGCGCTCGGTGCACGGCCAGCAGCCGATGGACTGGTAGCCGTCGAGGACCAGGGGGTTGACGATGATGTCGCGTTCTGCCATATACGCGTCCACCCGGTCGGCGGGCCAGGCCGCCAGTGGGTTCACCTTCACCAGTCCGCGGCGGTCCACCTCGACGACGGGGGTGAGTTCCCTGCCAGGCCCGTCGCTGCGGCGCAGGCCGGAGAGCCATGCCGACCTGCCGACCAGGGCGCGGTCCAGGGCCTGCTGCTTGCGCGCACCGCAGCAGGCGTCGGTTCCCGAGGCCCACAGGTCGGCCGCGGTCGGGTCGGGCCGCTCGACTCGGAGGTTCATCCCGTAGCGGACCTGTGCCCGCCTCAGGACGTCGAGCGTCTCACCGAAGTGGAAGCCGGTGTCGAGGAAGACCACCTCGATGTCGGGGTCCACGGAGAGGGCCAGGTCGACGAGCAGGGTGTCGGAGAAGGAGGTGGTCAGGGCCAGGCCCCGGCCGAACTGCCCGACCGCCCACCGGATCGAATCTGTGGGGTGGGCGACTTCGAACCGGGCGTTGAGGCGCTCCAGGTCGGCAGGGCGCAGTGCAGGGGTCCTGCGTATCGTCGCTGCTGTGGTCGTCTGTGGCACGGCCTGCCTCACCTAAACCTGATAGATCTGGTCGGGATTGGGTGACAACCTACAGAGTGCCAACCGGGTAATCAACATAAATCTGGTCGGAATAGTCATATTTATTGCCCGGGGCACAGGGGCAGCCTCCGGCCCTGTCAGACTCGTGGCGTGCGGCGCTCCATCGACGACTACCCGTTCGACCCGGCCGACTACCCACGCGATGGCGCCGACGAGGAGCTCACGCCTGTCTCCTGGGCGGTGGCTGTGAGCGACGACTACGCGGACGCCGAGCCGAGGGTCGTCCTCACCGTCGAGGAGGTCGGCAGGGCGGGCACTGGAACCGTGGTCCACATGGGCGCAGCCGTGTCACGCCGCCTCAGGGCGGCTCTGGCCGATGCCCTCGCGGAGGTGGGCGAGGACTCCGGTCGCTGACCGGCCCGGACCCGGCAGGCGGTAGACAGGGGAGCCATGCCCACCGAAGAGCCCGACGCGCGTGCAGCGGGGATGCTCCTCGCCGACGAGGTCCGGGGCCTCATCGCAGACATGCACCGCATCGACCCCCCGGCCGACCGGCTGGAGGCCGCCCTGGGCCTCGTCGCGGCTGCCCGGGCAGAACTGGGCGACACCGTCCGCCTGCGCTGGTACGAGGTCCCCGACGCGGACCTCGACGATGCTGCCCGGTCGAGACTACGCCAGGAGCACCGGGACCACAGCCTCTACCGCGGCGGCAGGAACCCCCTGGCGGTGCCGATGGAGGTCTCCCGGGGAACCGACGGCGACGGCCGTGAGGTCGTGGTCGGCCTGGTGCGCGCCGACCGCGGGCGGGAGGGACCGCCGGGCCGGGTCCACGGGGGGTTCGTGGCCGGCCTGTTCGACGATGTGCTGAGCGGCGTGGCCGGGTTGGCCGGTGCCAGCCCGGCCGTGACGGCACGCCTCGGGATCCGCTACAGGCGCCCCACCCCGATCGACGCCGACCTGCGGTTCGAGGCCCGGGTCGAGCGGCACTCCGGGCGGCGCCTGGTGGCCAGGGCCACCTGCGTAGCAGACGGCCGGGTGACGGCCGAGGCCGAGGCCCTGTTCGTCACCGTGGCGCCGCCACCGGCGGAAGGCTGAGCCGGCCGGTGACCGGCGGTGGAGGTGCCAGCGGCGTCGACGCCAGGCCCGTGGTCTGCTTCCTGTGCACCGGCAACGCCGCACGCTCGGTCATGGCCCGGGCCATGTTCGCCTCCCGGGCGTCCGGGTACCGGGCCATCGGGGCCGGCACCCTCGTCGTCGAGGGGCATCCGATGAGCCAGCGCACCCGCCGCGCCCTGGCCGCCCACGGCCTGGCCGACGCCAACCACAGGAGCAGGCAGTTCGACAGCCGGCACGCCGGCTCCGACCTGGTCGTGGCCATGGAGCCCGGCCACGTGGTGTGGATCCGCCGGCACCACCCGGAGGTGGCCGGGCGCACGGCAACCCTCCCGAGGCTGGTGCGCCACCTGCCGGGGTCCGGCCCGCTGGACGAGCGCCTGGCCTCGATGGGTCTGGCGTCGTTGCGGGTGGAGGAGTGGGAGGAGGTCGTGGACCCTGCGTCGGGCGACCAGGACGCCTTCGACGCCTGCGCCGCGGAACTGGACCACCTGGTCGGTCGGCTGGTCGACCTGCTCCCGTGAAGGACCTCAGGGCCGCCCACAGGCGGGCGGCGTTCGTGCTGGCGGCCGCCACGGGCCTAATCGGCGCCACCTTCGGGGTGTTCGCCGACTCGGCAGGCTTCTCCCTTGCCCAGGCTGCGGCCCTCTCGGCCCTCACCTTCACGGGGGCCTCGCAGTTCGCGGTGGTGTCGGTTGTGGGTGGGGGCGGGGGGCCGGTGGCCGCGGTCGGCGGGGCGCTGCTGCTGTCGGCCCGCAACGCCCTCTACGGCCCGGTCGTGGCGCCGATCCTGGGGGCCTCACGGGGCCGTCGGGTGGTCGCATCGCAGTTCGTCATCGACGAGACCACGGCAATGGCGACTGCACAGGAGAGCCCTGCCGAGGGGCGCGACGCCTTCTGGTTCACCGGCCTGTGGCTCTTCGCCTTCTGGAACGTCGGCACGGTCCTGGGCGTGGCGCTGGGAGGCGTCCTGGAGGACCCCGGGGCGTGGGGCCTGGACGCCGCCTTCCCCGCTGCGTTCGTGGCCCTGCTGGTGCCCCACCTGCGGACCAGCCCCGGCAGGGTCACGGCCCTCCTGGGCGGTGCCATCGCCGTCGTGGCGGTCCCGACCACGCCGGCCGGCCTCCCGATGCTGCTGTCGGCGGCCGCCGTAGTTCCCGGGCTGTGGCTGGCGGCGAGGTCCCGGCGGGTACAGGACCCGGCCGGCGGGGGAGGCTCCTGATGGGTTGGACGGGGATCCTCGTGCTGTCGGCCGGCTCCTACCTGTTCAAGCTGGCCGGGATGCTGGCCGGGGACCGGTTCGCCAGGACCCTGGCACCCGTGGCGGCCCTGCTGCCGGCGGCGCTGTTCTCGGCCCTGGTGGTTGTCATGTCGGTCACGGACGGTACGGCCCTGTCGGTCGACGCCCGCGTCGTGGGCGTTGTGGCCGGGGCAGTGGCCGTGTGGCGGCGTGCGCCCTTCATCGTCGTCGTCGTGGCTGCAATGGCGGCAACGGCCCTCGTACGCCTCGTCTCCTGAGCTCCGTGCCGTGGCCGGGAGGCGCCCGCGGCAGTGACCGCCGGCCCTGCCCTGAGGGCGTAGGTTCGGGGCCGATGGACTCCCCCGACGAGATCCAGGGATCGGTCTCCGAGTCGGTCAGGCGCTCGCTCGTGCACGGACGTCCCCGCTGGCGGGGCGTGATGCACAGGGCGGCGGTGCCCCTCACGGTGGCGGGTGGAGCGGCCCTGGTGGCCACGGCTCCCCCCGGAAGCGCCCGCCTGGGGGCGGGGGTGTTCGCGGCCGGCGCCCTGCTCATGTTCGTGGCCAGTGCCCTCGTGCACCTGCGTCGCTGGTCGATCCCGGTCTGGGAGGTCCTGTTCCGGTTCGACCACGCGGCCATCTTCGTGCTCATCGCCGCCAGCACCACGCCGGTGGCGGTGACCGCCCTGGAGGGCCGGTCGGCCACCCTCCTGCTGTGGGCCGTGTGGATCGGCGCCGGGATCGGCGTGGCCATCAGGACGCTCCCTTTCCACCCACCCAGGGGCATGATGAACAGCCTCTTCATCGGGTTGGGTTGGGTACCCATAGTCGTGGCGCCCGACCTGTTCAGGTCGCTGGACCTGGTGGTGCTCCTTCTGATCGCCGTCGAGGGCCTGCTCTACAGCGCCGGCGCCCTGATGCTGGGCGCCCGCTGGCCCGACCCGTCGCCCGACCTGTTCGGCTACCACGAGGTCTGGCACACCCTGGTGACCACCGCCGTGGCCCTGCACTTCGTGGTCGTGGGCATACTCGTCAACGCGGCCTGAGGGCGGTGCGGGGCCCGTCGGGCCGGGCGGTTGCAGCCTGCCTGCTGTCAGTGCGGCCCGCAGCAGGGCGGGTACCGTCGGCCGGGATGCGCCTGCCGGTCCCAGCCTCCCTGTTCCTGGCCCTCTCGTTGGCTGTGTTCCCGCTGGCGGCGTGTGGCACCGACGATGCCGTGGAACCTGCCGAGGCCACCAGCTGTGTCGAGTTGGCGCGGGCCGGACGGGCCGTTGCCGAGCAGGTGCTGGAGCGCCTGGCAGGCCAGACCATGGCCGAGCTGGAGGCCGCCGATCCCGACAACCCGATGGGCGTCGTCGAGCGGCTCATGCGGACCGACGAGTTCGAACGGCGGGCCGGTGAGTTGGGCTGCGGCAGGGGAGAACTGGAGGTGGCCGCCTGTCTCGCCTACCAGGGCCTCGAGCAACTGGCCGAGGGGGAGTTGGCCCGCGAGTACCTGGCGCCCTATTTCACGGCCTGCGGCTGAACCCCGGCCGGGGGGACCGAATCGGGCCGCCGGTCCGGGGCCGCTGCTGGCACAATGGCCGTGCCCCGCCCGAGGGGCCGACCCGCACATGACCAGCCAGCCAGGAGCGCCATGACCACCGACCGCCTCTCCAGCCGGGTGGGAGCAATCGCCGAGTCTGCGACCCTCGCCGTCACCAACAGGGCCAGGGAGCTGAGGGCCGCCGGCGAGCCCGTGATCGGCTTCGGCGCGGGCGAGCCCGACTTCCCCACCCCGGACCACATCGTGGAGGCGGCCGTCGCCGCCTGCTCGGATCCCGCCAACCACAGGTACACGCCGGCCGGCGGCCTGCCCGAGCTCAGGGAGGCGCTGGTCGACAAGACCGAGCGGGACTCGGGCTGGCGGCCAGAGGTCTCACAGGTGCTGGTCACAAACGGTGGAAAGCACGCCGTCTACAACACCTGTGCGGCCCTGTTGAACCCCGGTGACGAGGTGCTGCTTCCCGCCCCCTACTGGACCACCTACCCCGAGTCGATCGCCCTGGCCGGCGGCACGCCGGTGGTGCTCCAGACCGACGTGTCCACCGGCTTCAGGGTCGGAGTCGACCAGCTGGAGGCGGCCCGCACCCCGCAGACCAAGGCCCTCTTCTTCGTGTCGCCGTCCAACCCGACCGGGGCGGTGTACCCGGTTGACGAGATGGCCGAGATCGGCCGCTGGGCGGCCGAGCACGGCATCTGGGTCGTGGCCGACGAGATCTACGAGCACCTCACCTACGGTGACAACGTGCACCACTCCATCCGCACGCTGGTGCCCGAGCTGGCCGACACCTGCGTGGTGCTCAACGGCGTGGCCAAGACCTACGCCATGACCGGCTGGCGGGTGGGCTGGATGATCGGCCCGGCCGACCTGGTGAAGGCCGCCGCCAACCTGCAGTCGCACGCCACCAGCAACGTGGCCAACGTCTCCCAGCGGGCTGCCCTGGCCGCCGTCAGCGGCGACCTGACGGCGGTGGTGGCCATGCGCCAGGCCTTCGACCGACGGCGGGTGGCCATGTCCGGCCTGCTGCGCCGGATCGAGGGGCTGGAGCTGCTGGAGCCCCAGGGGGCCTTCTACGCCTATCCGGACCTGTCGGCGCTGCTAAGCCGCCGGGTCGCAGGCCGTGTGGCGACCACCACCAACGAACTGGCCGGGATCATCCTGGACGAGGCCAAGGTGGCGATCGTGCCCGGCGAGGCCTTCGGGACGCCGGGCTACGCCCGCCTGTCGTTCTCCCTGGGCGACGAGGACCTGGTCGAGGGCCTCACGAGGATCGTGGACCTGTTCGACGGCTGAGCACCGCCGGCGGGCCGGAGACGGTCCAGGCAGGGGAGGGTGCCGATATCGGGGCCTGAACTAGGGTTCGTTCCGCCGGGCCTCGCAAGGCCCCGGTGGTCCGGCGCAAGGGTGCCCTGCGTGGGCAGGTCTACGGGGTCCGACGGATCGGTGGCCCGATGGCACCAGCGACGCTGAGGGGGGCGGTGGCGAGCCTCCTGCCGCGGAAGGACGCCCCGCTCGGGCTGAGGCGCCTGGTCCTGCTGGCGATGATCGCCGGCCTGGGCGTCGGGGTGTCCTGGCTGGCCTTCAGCGTTGTGAACGCAAGCACCGAGACGAGCACCCACGGAGCGTTCGAGAGGGTGGCCCAGGCCAGCGCCATGGCGATCAAGATGGAAATCGACATGGACATTGCCACCCTCAGTTCGCTGGACTCCTTCTACGCGGCGTCCAACGAGGTGGAGCGGGACGAGTTCTCCACCTTCGTCCAGCACGACCTCAAGATGAGGCCGGGGGTCAAGGCGCTGGAGTGGATCCCCCGTATTGCCGCCGCCGACCGCGAGGCGGCCGAGGAGGCGGCCCGCCGGGAGGGGATGGAGGGCTTCCGGATCCGCGAGCGCGGCCCGGACGGCAACATGGTCCCCGCAGGCGACCGCATCGAGTACTACCCCGTCTACTTCGTGGAGCCCCTGGAGGGCAACGAGGCGGCGGTCGGCTTCGACCTGGCGTCCAACGTCACCCGTAAGGCGGCCCTCATCGCCTCGCGCGACTCGGGGGAGGAGGTGGCAACCGCCCGCATAACCCTCGTGCAGGAGATCGAGCAGCAGTTCGGCTTCCTCGTGTTCCACCCCGTCTACGAGAACGGGGCGCCGACGGGCACGATGCTCGAGAGGCGCCAGAACCTGGTCGGGTTCGTCCTGGGCGTCTACCGGGTCGAGGAGATGCTGGACAGGGCCATCGAGCAGACCATGGCGGTGGCCGACCGCGACGACATCGACGTTTCGCTGTTCGACATGTCGGCGCCCTTCGGCGACAGGTCCCTGATGCGGGGGGTCTCCGAGTGGGAGGCGCTGGAGGGCGAGCGGCCCCACCTGCACTTCAGCCGCCAGTTCGACATCGCCGGGCGGGACTGGGTGGTGGTCGTGACCTCGGACCTGACCGACAGGGTCCTTCCGGACCTGCTGGTGTTCCTGGGTGGCCTGCTCCTGACGCTGATGCTGGTCATGTACCTGGTCTCGGCCTGGCGCCGGACCGCGGTGGTCGAGAGGGCTGTCCTGGAGCGGACCAGCGAGCTGGTAGAGGCCAACCTGAACCTGGAGGAGAACCTGGAGGCCCTCAACCTGGCCCGCAACGAGCAGGCCTCCCTGGCCGGCGAGTTGCGGCAGCTCATCGACACGGCGGTGGACGGCATCATCACCATCGACGAGTCGGGCCAGGTGCTGTCGTTCAACAAGGCCGCCGAGAGGATCTTCGGCTACGGCTCCAACGAGGTGATCGGCCGCAACGTGTCCCTGCTCATGCCCGAACCGGAGAGCAGCAGCCACGACGAACACATGGCCAGGTACGTCCGCACCGGCCACCCACACATCCTGGGCCTCGGCCGCGAGGTGATGGCCCTGCGCAAGGACGGCGAGGTCTTCCCCATGGACCTGGCAGTGAACGAGTTCTGGCGCGACGACCGCAGGATCTTCACGGGGATCGTCAGGGACATCACGGAGCGCAAGCAGATCGACCGGATGAAGGACGAGTTCGTCTCGACGGTCAGCCACGAGCTGCGCACGCCGCTGACCTCCCTTCGGGGGTCCCTGGGCCTCATGTCGCTCGACGTCATGGGGACGGTCTCGGACCAGGGCCGCCAGATGCTCAACATCGCCGTGGCCAACACCGACCGCCTGATCCGGCTCATCAACCAGATCCTGGACGTGGAGCGCATGACCAGCGGCCAGATGCCGATGCACCGCATCGTCGCCGACTCGCGCCTGCTGGTGTCGGCCGCCGTGGAGGAGACCAGCGGGCTGGCCGAGTCGGAGGACATGTCGGTCTCCGCAACTGACGCCTCGGCCGGGGTCTGGGCGGACCCGGACCAGGTGGTCCAGGTGCTGTCCAACCTGATCGGCAACGCCATCAAGTTCTCCCCGGCCGGCACCGGGATCACCGTCGCCATGGAGGTGGTCGACGGCGAGGCTGTCTTCTCGGTGGCCGACGAGGGCTGCGGTATAGCCGCCGACCACCTGGAGGTGGTCTTCGACAAGTTCCGCCAGATCGACTCGTCGGACACGCGGGAGCGGGCCGGTACCGGCCTGGGGCTGGCGATCAGCCGCCTGATCGTCGAGCAGCACGGGGGCCGCATCTGGGTGGAGAGCACACTGGGGGAGGGCAGTACCTTCTTCTTCACGCTTCCGCTGGGCGACGCTGCTGGCGGAGGCGACGTGGAAGGCGACGGGGGCTGAGATGGCCGTGCGGCGGATCCTCATCATCGACGACGAGGGCGACATCAGGGAGGTGACCCGGGTGGCCCTGGAGGCCACCAGGGGCTGGATCGTGGATACGGCCGACTCCGGCGCCGAAGGGATCCGGGCGGCGCGTGAGGACCTGCCGGATGCCATCCTCCTGGACATGATGATGCCGTTGATGGACGGCCGGGCCGTGCTGGATGAGCTCCGGGCCGACGACGAGCTGGCCGGCGTGCCGGTGGTCCTGTTCACGGCCAAGGTGCAGGCCTCAGACCGCGAGGCCTACGGGCAGGTCGGGGCCGACGGCCTGATCGTGAAGCCCTACGACCCGATGGCCCTGGCCGGGGAGGTCGAGAAGATCCTGGGATGGTGTCAGTAGGGGGCGGGGCCGACCCGGCTCCCTGCGGGAGCTGGGCCTCCCCTGTAACGGCCGGGATGCTGGTGGCGGGGGCCGCCACCCCGGCCGAGGTGGCGGTCGAGGGCGGCCGGGTGTGGTGGTCCGAGTCCCGGCCGGACGAGGGCGGCCGGACGGTCGTGCTCTGCGACGGTGTCGAGGCATGCCCGGCCGGTTCCAACGTGAGGACGCTCGTGCACGAGTACGGGGGCGGCGCCTGGTGGGCCTTCGACGGCGGCCTGGTCTACAGCCAGCACCTCGACCAGCGCCTCTACCGGGCGGTCCGCCCGGGAACCGGGGCCGACGGGTCCGGCCCGGTCCCGCTCACACCGGAGCCGGACTGGCCGCGGGCGTTGCGGTACGCCGATGGACGGCCGACGCCCGACGGGCGCTGGTACGTGTGCGTGAGGGAGGAGCACCGGGCTGACGGCGTGGCCAACGAGGTGGTGGCCGTGGCCCTGGACGGCTCGATGGGGGTCGAGGTGCTGGTCACGGGCCCCGACTTCGTGTCATCGCCGCGCATCTCCCCCGACGGCTCCCGCCTGGCCTGGATCCAGTGGAACCACCCGGAACTCCCGTGGGACGACACCGAGCTCTGGGTGGCCGACCTGGGCGACGGCGTGCTCGGCTCCGCGCACCGGGTCGACCCGGGCGGTGGCGAGTCGTTCTTCCAGCCCGAGTGGCGCTCCGACGGTGTGCTCCATGTGGTCACCGACCGGGACGGTTGGTGGCACCTGCACAGGCTGGGGGAGGACGGCAGGCTCGTAGGGATCACCTCCGGGGAGTTCGAGGTGGCCACGCCACAGTGGGTCTTCGGCCTGTCGCGGTACGCCTTCGTCGGGGACGACGTGTGGTTCGCAAGGCGGGTGGGTGGGGTCGATCGCCTGTCGATCCTGTCCGCCGACGGCTCCATTGCCGACGTGGCGCTGCAAGCCACATCCGTCGGGTCGGTGCGGGCGCACGGCGACGGGGTGGCCTGCGTGGCCGCCTCCTGGTCCACTGAGCCAGCCGTCGTGACCGTGGGCCGCGACGGCGGTGGGTCCCTGGTGAGCGAGCCGCGTGACCTTGGCCTGGACCCCGGCTGGTTCCCCGTGCCGGAGGCGGTGGCCTACCCCACCTCGGAGGGCGAGGAGGCCCATGCCCTCGTCTTCCGACCCACCAACCCGGGGTTCGCCGTCCCGGACGACGAGGCGCCGCCGCTGCTCGTGATGGCCCACGGTGGGCCGACCGGCTCGTCCCGGACACAGCTCCAGCTGGCCGTGGCCTACTGGACCAGCCGCGGCTTCGCCGTGGCCGACGTGGACTACCGGGGCTCCACCGGCTACGGCCGGACCTACCGCCACCGCCTGCGGGGCGGCTGGGGGGTGCTCGACGTGGAGGACTGCGTGGCCGTGGCGCGCCACCTCTGCGAGCTGGGCGAGGTCGACGGCCGGCGCATGGCAATCAGGGGCGGCAGTGCCGGGGGCTTCACCGTGCTGGCCGCCCTCACGTTCCACGATGTGTTCGCGGCGGGTGCCAGCAGGTACGGGGTTGTCGACCTGGCGGCCCTGGCGGCTGATACCCACAAGTTCGAGGCCCGCTACCTGGACCGCCTGGTCGGGCCCTGGCCCGAGGACGAGGCCGTCTACAGGGCCAGGTCGCCGATCCACCACACCGACCTGCTCGCCACGCCGATGCTGCTGTTGCAGGGCGCCGAGGACCCGGTCGTCCCACCCGACCAGTCACGCCGGATGGCCGAGGCGCTGCGGTCACGGGGGGTTCCCTTCGCCTACCTGGAGTTCCCCGACGAGGGACACGGCTTCCGCAGGGCCGAGAACATCGTCAGGGCGCTGGAGGCGGAGCTGGCCTTCTTCGGCCAGCGCTTCGGGTTCCGGCCCGCCGACGACCTGCCGCCCCTGGCAGTGGAGGGCGCCAGTGTGAACACTGCGTGACGGTCCTGGCAAACCTGTTGTGTGATCGGGACGGTCGGGGCACGCTCTCCCGGTGGCAAGGGTTCTCGTAACCGAGCAGATCGCCGAGGCCGGCCTCCAGCGGCTCCGCGACGCAGGGCACGAGGTCGACCTCAGGACCGGTCTGGGTGCGGGCGACCTGGTGTCGGCGCTCCAGGGTGCGTCGGCCCTCATCGTAAGGTCCGCCACTCAGGTGACCGCCGAGGTGCTTGATGCGGTGGAGGGCCTGGTGGTGGTCGGCCGTGCCGGCATCGGTCTCGACAACGTCGACGTCAGGGCGGCCACGCGGCGCGGTGTGATGGTCGTCAACGCACCACAGTCCAACTCCGTGTCGGCGGCCGAGCACACCATGGCCCTGCTGCTGGCGCAGGCAAGGAACATCCCCCAGGCCCACGCCGACCTGGTGGCCGGCTCGTGGAACCGGTCCCGCTGGCAGGGGGTGGAGCTGGCCGAGAAGACCTTGGGGATCGTCGGCCTCGGCAGGATCGGCCGCCTGGTGGCCGAGCGGGCCGCGGCGTTCGGCATGCGCGTCGTGGCCCACGACCCGTTCGTGGCAGAGGAGCGCGCCAGGCGCATGAACGTGGAGATGATGGGCCTCGGGGAGCTAATGGGCCAGGCCGACTTCGTGACCCTCCACCTGGCCCGTACGCCCGACACGGTGGGCATGGTCGGCGCGGACCTCCTGGCCCTCGCCAAGCCGGGCCAGCGGATCGTGAACGTGGCCCGCGGCGGCATCGTCGACGAGGAGGCCCTGGCCGACGCCATCCGCTCCGGCCGAGTGGCGGGGGCTGCCATCGACGTGTTCGCGGAGGAGCCGACCGCCGACTCGCCCTTCTTCGGCCTTGAGCAGGTGGTCGTGACCCCCCACCTGGGTGCCAGCACGGCCGAGGCCCAGGACAAGGCCGGAGCCACCATCGCCGACCAGGTGCTGCTGGCCCTGGCGGGTGAGTACGTGCCGTTCGCGGTGAACATCGACGCCGGTGAGGCTCCTGAGTCGATCCGGCCGTTCGTGCCCCTGGCCGAGAAGCTGGGCGAGGTCTTCGGGGCCCTCTCGGGCCGCCTGCCCGAGCGCCTGGACATCGAGTTCAGGGGACAGATAGGCGAGGTCGACGACAGCCTCGCCGCGCTGGCCGTCGTGAAGGGCCTGCTGGACAGGGTGGTGGCCGAGGCGGTCACCTACGTGAACGCCGGCGAGATGGCCGAGGAGCGTGGCCTCGACGTGCGGACCATCTCCTCGCCGACGCCGACCGACTACCTCAACGCCATCACCCTTCGCTCGGACGAGCTGGCCCTCTCGGGGACCCTCGCCGGCCTGAGGGCCGAGCCCCGAATAGTGATGGTCGACGACCACCCGGTGGACGTCCCTCCTGCTGACCACATGCTGGTCGTGCGCAACGAGGACAGGCCCGGCATGATCGGGACGGTCGGCACGGTCATCGGCGACGCCGGGATCAACGTGGCTGACATGGTCGTGGGCCACAACGAGGGGGGCGGCACGGCCGTGATGGTGTTGGCCACCGACCAACCGGTGGCTGCCGAGGTGCTCGAGGACCTGGCCGCCAGGCCCGGGATCGTGAGCGTCCAGGCGGTCGACCTGACCTGACCCGGCGGTCCGGCCGGACGCCTGTCGGATCCCTCTTGCGGTCGGGGTGGCGGGTGCGCCTACAATGTGCGCCGATGCGACAAGACCTCAACCTCCTGCTTCTGACCTAGGGCGAACGCCCACATACGCGTTCGTCCGAACCTCCTGCGCCCCAAGGGCCAGGAGGTTCCGGCTTTTTCGGGGAGGTTCCCCGGACCGACGGACCGACGAGACAGACCAGACCGACGAGACACACCAGACCGACGAGACACACACGGAGCCGACAATGAGCGGAGACCAGACAGGCAACGGCCGGGGAGACGGCCCCAGGGAACGGGTGGTCATCTTCGACACCACCCTGCGGGACGGCGAGCAGTCGCCGGGCATCTCGCTGGACACGGGCGAGAAGCTGGAGATCGCCGAGCAGCTGGCCCGCCTGGGCGTCGACTACATAGAGGCCGGCTTCCCGATCGCCAGCCAGGGCGACTTCGAGGCCGTGCACGCCATTGCCTCGGCGGTCAGGGGTCCGGTCATCTGCGGCCTCTCGCGTACCGCTCACAAGGACATCGACAGGTGCTGGGAGGCCATTGAGCCGGCGGAGCACAGGCGCATCCACACCTTCATCGCCACCAGCCCCACCCACATGGAGCACAAGCTGAAGATGAGCCCCGAGCAGGTGCTGGCCGAGGCCGCCTCCGCCGTGGCCAGGGCCAGGGAGTACACCGACGACGTGGAGTTCAGCCCTGAGGACGCCTCGCGGTCCGACTTCGACTTCATGTGCGACGTACTGCAGGCGGCCGTGGACGCCGGGGCGGGAACCCTGAACATCCCCGACACGGTCGGCTACGCCACCCCGGTGGAGTGGGCCGGGAGGATCCGCTCTATCAGGGAGAGGGTGTTGGGCGACTACGTGATCAGCACCCACTGCCACAACGACCTGGGCCTGGCCGTGGCCAACTCGCTGGCAGCCGTGCAGGCCGGCGCCAGGCAGGTGGAGTGCACCGTGAACGGCATCGGCGAGCGGGCCGGCAATGCGGCCATGGAGGAGATCGTCATGGCCATCCGCACCCGCCCCGACACCTTCCAGACGGTTGAGACCAGCATCAGGACCGAGGAGCTGGCCAGGTCCTCCCGGATGGTCAGCCGCCTCACCGGCTACCCGGTGCAGTTCAACAAGGCCGTGGTGGGCCGCAACGCCTTCGCCCACGAGTCGGGCATCCACCAGCACGGCGTGCTCAACGAGCGAACCACCTACGAGATCATGGACCCCTCGGTGGTGGGCCAGGGCGAGAGCAAGCTGGTGCTGGGCAAGCACTCGGGGAGGGCAGCCTTCAGGGACGCCCTCTCGAAGATGGGAATCGACATCCAGGGCGACGCCCTGAACTCGGCGTTCACCAGGTTCAAGGAACTTGCTGACCGGAAGGTGCAGCTGACCGACGCAGACCTGGAGGCCCTCGTAGCCGAGGAGATCGGCGGCAGGGTAGAGGCCACCTTCGCCCTGTTGGGGATCGAGGTGAGGGCCGGCAGCGACACCACCCCGTCGGCTGACCTGGTGATGAGGGTGGACGGCGAGGAGAAGGCCGTGTCGACGACGGGCGACGGGATGGTCGACGCCTCGTGCACGGCCATCAAGATGGCCACCGGAATCGAGGGTCGTCTCACCGACTACAACGTGATGTCGGTGACCGGCGGCGTGGACGCCCTGGCCGACGTGGCCCTCTCGTTCGAGAGCAGCGACGGCGTCAAGGTGTCCGGAAGGGGCCTCGCCACCGACGTGGTGGAGGCCTCGGCCCGGGCGTTCATCTCAGCCCTCAACAAGGTGGCGAGGGTCAGGACCTCTGGCGAGGACCCGAACGCCGTGGATCGCCCGGGCCACATAGGCGGGGCCGACGTCTGAGGGACGGGAGGCACCTTCCGGTTCCGTCCCGATTAGGGCACAATGGTCGGTGCAGGGCACGACTACGAAACGGGGACGCCATGTTGACCACCGTCAGCGCCCATGAGCTGAAGGGCCAGTTGGAGGGCGGATCGGGGGTGACGCTGGTCGACGTGAGGACCGGTGCCGAGTACGAGACCAGGCACATAGCCGGTTCCGTGCACCTCCCGCTGGACGTGCTGGCCGGCCGCTGCCAGGAGTTGTCCGACGTGATCGGCCCCCTGGTGCTGGTGTGCGAGTCGGGGCAGAGGGCGGCGCAGGCCGGCCAGCGCCTCGAGGCCGCCGGCTGCACGACAGCCCGCGTCCTTGAGGGTGGCGTGGCCGCCTGGGACAAGGCCGGGGGCGACCTGGTACGCGGGAAGGCCCGCTGGGCCATGGACCGCCAGGTCCGCTTCACTGCCGGCCTGCTGGTCGTGGCCGGCTTCGCCCTGAACCTGGCCGTGTCGGGCTTCTGGGTCCTGTCGCTGCTGATCGGGGCGGCCCTCGCCACGACGGCCGCACTCAACATCTGCCCGATGGCCGTGCTGCTGGGGATGCTCCCCTACAACAGGAGCGTCGACGTGGACGCCGACGGTGCTGTCAGGGCGATAAGGGTCGGGGCTGCAGCCGGGGGTGTGTGAGCCCGAGGCGGCGGCTACCTTCGGCGGGCGATGATCTTCACCCAGTACTACCTGGATTGCCTCTCACAGGCCTCCTACCTGGTCGGCGACGAGACGACAGGCCGGGCGGTGGTCGTGGACCCGCGCCGCGACGTCGGGGAGTACCTGGCCGACGCCGAGGAGGCCGGCCTCACCATCGAGTTGGTCGTGGAGACCCACTTCCACGCCGACTTCCTGTCCGGGCACCTGGAGATGGCGGCGGCCACCGGCGCCGAGATCGGCTATTCCTCGGTGGCAAGGCCGGAGTTCGACTACAGGCCCCTGGGCGACGGCGAGCGCCTCTCCCTTGGCGAGGTGGAGCTGGAGTTCCGGCACACGCCGGGCCACACCCCCGAGTCCCTGAGCATCGTCGTCTGGGAGCGGGCCGCCGACCCCGAGCCGTACGCCGTGCTGACGGGCGACACCCTCTTCATCGGGGACGTGGGCCGGCCCGACCTGCTGGCCTCGTTCGGTCACACCCGCGAGGAGCTGGCCAGCTGCCTCTACGACAGCCTCCACGACCGGCTCATGACGCTGCCGGACGCCACCCGCGTGTTCCCCGGCCACGGTGCGGGGTCTGCGTGCGGCAAGAACCTGTCCACCGACACCTCCTCGACGATCGGCGACCAGCGGCGCACCAACTACGCGGTGAAGGCCCCCGACAGGGAGACCTTCATCGGCCTGGTCACCGAGGGCCAGCCCACGGCTCCCGCCTACTTCCCCTACGACGCCGTCCTGAACAGGAGCGAGCACGGCCTCCTCGACGAAGAGCTGCCGCCGCCGGCCCTGGATCTCGAGGCCCTGGAGGCAGCTGTCTTTGCCGGAGCCGTGCTGGTCGACGTCAGGGACCCGGAGGACTTCGCCCGGGGCCACCTGCTTGGTGCGGTCAACGTGGGCCTGGGGGGGCGCTACGCCGAGTTCGCCGGGTCGGTGGTGCCGGTGGACGTCGATGTGGTGCTGTTCGCCGAACCCGGGACCGAGTTGGAGGCCAAGAACCGGCTGGCCAGGATCGGTTTCGACCGGGTGCTGGGGCACGTGGCCGACCCCTACGGCACCATGACCGACCACCCGGGGCGAACGGCCACGGCGTCGCGCCTCACGGCCGAGGCCCTGGCCGGCCGAATGGACGAGGTGGACGACCTGCAGGTGGTCGACGTGCGGGCCAGGGGAGAGTGCGGCACCGAGGGCGTGATCCCCGGCTCGGTGAACCTGCCGGTGTCGGCGGTGCGCGACCGTATCGGCGAGCTCTCTGCCGACCGGCCCACCGTGGTCTACTGCGCAGGCGGCTACCGGTCCTCGGTGGTGGCCAGCATGCTGCGCACCGAGGGCTTCGCCGATGTCTCGGACCTGGTGGGCGGCTACGCAGCCTGGGAGGGTGCCACCGAGAAGGTGGCCTGAGGCCTGTCGGCCGAGTGCAGCTAGTAGGCGGTCGGGAACCTGACGGCCTGTAGCCGCTCCAGGGTGGCCAGGTCGTTGGCCTGCACCTGGCCCCAGCTGTAGGACCAGAGGCGGTCGCCCACCACCAGCGTCCGCTGGATGGGCGGCATCCAGCCCCAGTCGTCGGGGAAGCAGGCGCCGACCGTGGCCCCCTCGGGCACGGCCAGCGGCTCGATGCCGAACTCCATGCCGAACTCGGCAACGTCCTCGGCGTCCAGGTACTCGCAGAAGTGCCCGGCCACCTCGGGGTAGACGCGTCCCGCCGGCTCCTCCCAGGAGTCGAAGTCGGGCCCGGGGACGGGCTCCATCTCCGGGGCCACTGCCACGGAGGCCCAGGCCTCCGCCTCCACTTCGGTGCCGATGGCCGGCTCCGAGCCGGCACTGGAGGCGGCCTCCAGCGACATGGGTTCCACCGGCTCGTCGCCGGGGCAGAGGATGAGCGTGATGTCGCCCGGCACGTACCTGAGCAGCTCGGCCTCCAGGCCGGCGCCCAGCACCTCGGGGTCTATGACGGGGCAGGGGAACTCGTCGGGGGCGTCGCTCAGGTCGGGGGCGTGCTCGATCCGCCCGACCTCGCTGATGGCCCCGTCTGTGATCCTGAGCACCACCGCGGCGTTGGCGTCGTTGCGCCAGTCGCTGAACGGCATGACGGCCAACTGCTCCGGCTCCCACCAGAGGAAGGCCCGATGGTCCCACTCCACCGAGGTGCTGCCTCCGCCCGGGTTCCAGGAGTCAAGCGCGGCCGGCGCCGACAGGTCCGACACGTCGAACAGGGTGGCCTTGGCGCCGGTGGTCCTGCCCTCGTCGGTGGCCTCCTGGCCGATCCCCAGGATCAGCCCCTCCCCGACGGGGTGGAGGTAGCCGCTGTAGCCGGTGATCTTGAGCTCGCCCCTCACCGCCGGAGCCGTCGGGTCGGAGAGGTCGAGGGTGTAGAAGGGGTCGGTGCGCCGGAACGTGACCACGTAGCCGACGTCGCCCATGAAGCGCACCGCGTAGATGCGCTCGCCGCGGCCCATGTCGCCCACCTGTCCGACCCGGGCCAGCTCGTCGTCGGTGCGTGTCAGCACCGTCACCAGCGACTCGCTGCCCTCGTCCGACCACCATGGGCTGCCCAGTGTCGTGGCCACCCGCAGGTGGCCCTCGTGTTCGGACATGGAGAACTGGTTGAGCAGGTGGCCGTCGACGGTTCCCGACGCCGTGTAGGTCGTCGTGGTCGGGTCGGTCACGGCGAACTGGTGGATGGAGGTGGAGTAGTCGAAGCCCTCCTCGTTCCACGGCCCCTCCTCTGGGCCCACGTGGCGGTTGGTGGCCACGTAGAGGTGCTCGCTTCCGGCGTAGACGGTCTGGCCGTCGGATAGCACGCCCACCGCGTCGGGGTCGCCCAGCGGCCCGGCCAGGTCGACCGTGAGGACGGACAGCGTGGAGAAGCCCGAGAACTCGACCGGGTGGGACATGTCGGCACACCTGACCAGGTGCCCCTCCGAGACGGTCCCGTCGGCGGACTCGTGCACGTACCTGGGAACCCAGTCGTCGATCGTGGTGTCGGCGATGACCTCGCGGTTGGCCGCCTCGGCCCGCTCCTCGCCGGCCGGGTTGCTCGGGTAGACGAAGGGGAGGTCCTCCATCCCCGACGTGAAGACCACGCGGGCCGATCCGTTGACCACCCTGGCACTCACGTAGCCGCCCTCGACGGTGAGGGTGTTGGCGACGGCCAGGTTCGCCGGGTCGGACAGGTCCACCTCGATGACGCTGGCCAGCTGCTTCCACGTTCCGGGTGGGACCAGCCGGGCCAGGGCGCTCTCCCGGTCGGCGCCGGAGTCCTCCCGCAGCACCGGGCCGTAGGGCTCGTAGGGGGCGTCGGTGCCGGCCAGAACCAGCAGACGGTCGCCGGCCAGCAGCATGTCGCTGCTCCAGTGGCCCTCGAGGTCCAGGCTGTCGGTCAGCACGGCCTCGGGCCCCGTCAGGTCGATGTGGTGGAGGCTGCTTCCCTCGACCACCACCATGCGGCGGCCGTCGGTCTTAACCAGGTCGGGCTCGTCTATGCCGAGCTCCTGGACGTTGGTGCCCGAGTAGTCGACGCCTGCCACCATCGGGGCGGGGGCGGCGAACGCGTCGTCGCCCATCATCGGCATGGCCATTTCCATCTCCATGCCACCCGCCATCTCGGCCCGGGCCTCCAGCGCTACGGGGCCCCCGTACCAGCCGCCGCCCTCCAGGCCGTAGGGGCCCACGCGCTCCATGGCCTCGGCCCTCAGGTAGGCCAGCAGGTCCTGGCAGGCGGTGAAGGGGATCAGGCCGGCGGTCAGCTCCACGTCGACCAGCTGGACAGTGGCCAGCGTGGTCGAGGTGGTGGTGGCGGGGGACGGCTGCGTGGTTGCGGGAGCGGCCGCCACGGTCGTGGCCGGGGCCTCGCCGGGGAGCGTCGACGGCACCCCCGAGAGGCTCACGCTCCCGGTTCCGGTGCTCCCACAGGCACCGGAAACCAGCGCCAGGCCCAGGAGGGCTGCGGCCCGGCGTCGCGTGGGTGGAGCCATCACGCGGCCCAGCATGGCAGGAACGACGGCCCGTCGTGCTGCACCGGTCGGGCCCTGCCGGCTCAGGCGGTGGTGGGCAGCCAGGCCGGTCGGTCGGCCTCGTAGGAGGCGATGGCGTCCTCCTGTCGGAGGGAGATGCCGATGTCGTCGAGGCCCTCGAGGAACCGCTCACGGGTGGCCGGGTCCATCGGGAACGGGCACGAGATCCCGGCGTCGGGCGACTCCAGCGTGAGGTTGGCCACGTCGACCGTCACCACCAGGTCGGGGTCGGCCTCCACAGCGTCGAGGAGGGCCTCTCCCACCTCGGGCGGGACCTGGACGGGCACCAGGCCATTCTTGGTGCAGTTGTTCCGGAAGATGTCGGCGAACCTGGGCGAGACGACCGCGCCGAAGCCGTACTGCTGTATGGCCCAGACGGCGTGTTCGCGGGATGAACCCGTGCCGAAGTTGGGGCCGGCCACCAGCACCACGGCACCCTCGAAGCGCTCGTCGTTCAGCACGAAGCCGCGGTCGTCGCGCCACTCCGAGAAGAGCCCCTTTTCGAAGCCGGTCCGCTCCACCCGCTTCAGCCAGTCGCTGGGGATTATCTGGTCGGTGTCAACGTCGGCCCGGCGCAGCGGCACGGCGGTACCGGAGACGATCTCAACGGGTTGCATGTTCTGCCTCCTGCCGTCAGTCCAGGTCGGCCGGCGTGGCGAACCGGCCGGCTATGGCCGTGGCAGCCGCCACGGCCGGGGACACCAGGTGGGTGCGCCCGCCGCGGCCCTGCCGGCCCTCGAAGTTGCGGTTGCTGGTGCTGGCGCAGCGCTCGCCTGCGCTCAGCTTGTCGGGGTTCATGGCCAGGCACATGGAGCAGCCCGGCTCCCGCCAGTCGAAGCCGGCTGCTGCCAGCACCTCGGGTATGCCCTCGGCCTCGGCCTGGGCCTTGACGGCCCCGGAGCCGGGCACGACCAGGGTCCTCACGCCGTCTCCGACCCTGCGGCCCTCGGCCACTGCGGCCACGGCCCGCATGTCCTCGATGCGCCCGTTTGTGCAGGAGCCGATGAAGACCGTGTCGACGGCCACGTCGCGCATCGGCGTGCCGGCGGCCAGGCCCATGTAGTCGAGGGCCCGCTGCGCCGACTCGCGCTCCACCTCGCCGTCCATCGACCCCGGATCGGGGACCGCCTGGTCTATGCGCACAACCTGACCGGGGTTGGTGCCCCAGGAGACGTGCGGGACGATCTCGGAGCCGTCGAGGCTCACCTCCCGGTCGAACACGGCGTCCTCGTCGGTGGCCAGGGAGGCCCAGTCGGCCAGGGCGGCCTCCCAGTCGGCGCCGGCCGGCGCATGGGCCCTGCCGGCCAGGTAGTCGAAGGTGGTCCGGTCGGGGGCGATCATCCCGGCTCTGGCCCCGGCCTCGATGGACATGTTGCAGACCGTCATGCGGCCCTCCATGGAGAGCGACCGGATCACGTCGCCCCGGTACTCGATGATGGAGCCGATGCCGCCGCCTGTGCCGAGCCGGCCGATGATCGCCAGGATCACATCCTTGGCGGTGGAGCCCTCGGGGAGGACACCGTCCACGGTCACCGCCAGGGTGCCGGGCCGCTGCTGGGGGAGGGTCTGGGTGGCGAGTACGTGCTCCACCTCGCTGGTGCCGATGCCGAAGGCCAGGGCCCCGAAGGCACCGTGGGTGCTGGTGTGGCTGTCGCCGCACACGACGGTCATGCCCGGCAGCGTCAGGCCCATCTCGGGGCCGATCACGTGCACGATGCCCTGGCCCGGGTCGCCCATCTGGTGGAGTGGCACCCCGAACTCGGCGCAGTTGGAGCGCAGGGCCTCCACCTGGAGGCGGCTGACGGGGTCGGCTATGGGCTGGTCGATATCTGTCGTGGGGACGTTGTGGTCCTCGGTGGCGATGGTGAGGTCGGGCCGGTGCACGGTCCGGCCTGCCGCCCGCAGCCCGTCGAAGGCCTGCGGGGAGGTGACCTCGTGGACCAGGTGCAGGTCTATGAACAACAGGTCGGGCTCGCCCTCGGCGGCGTGCACCACGTGTCGGTCCCAGACCTTCTGGCTGAGCGTCCTGCCCGGCATGTTCGGCTCTCCCGTGGATGGCGGTCCCGACAGGCTAGGGGCGCGGTGGGGGCGTGCCTTCACCGGTTGTCGGCGGTTCCTCTTCTGGGGTGTGTCCGGCTGTCGCCGTCACCGGGCCTCGGCCGCTCGCTGGATGTTCGCTCCCCGAGATCCGGCACCGGCGCCCGCCTCGCCCAGCGTTCGTCAGCGCCTCTGCGGTTGTCGGTGCTTCCTCTTCTGGGGTGTGTCCGGCTGTCGCCGTCACCGGGCCTCGGCCGCTCGCT
>CAYFOV010000011.1:0-30819 GCA_964344855.1 uncultured Candidatus Nemicrothrix sp. | reverse complement strand
TTCGCTCCCCGAGATCCGGCACCGGCGCCCGCCTCGCCCAGCGTTCGTCAGCGCCGTCCGGTCTCAAAGCAGTGCTGCTGGCAAGTTTCCGTGACAGGCGGCCGGCAGGGCGGCCCGCAGGTAGGTGCACGTTGAGGGCCGCCAGCAACGGCTCGGTTTGAGTGCTCGGGCCTGGGAAGGCGGTGTCGGGTTGTGACGAGCGAGCTTCAGCGAGCTGTTCTTCTGCCTGGCGGCTGGCAGGGCGGCCCGCAGGTGGGTGCACGTTGGGGGGCGCCAGCACCGGCTCGGTTTGAGTGCTGGGGTCTGGGAAGGCGGTGTCGGGTATGGACGAGCGAGCTTCAGCGAGCGAGCCATGCCCGGCGACGCCAGAGAGGTAACGGAAGCAGCAACCAGAGAGCCAGGAAACTAGGCAGCCCTTGCCCGGGCGATCAGGTCGAGGAAGCCGGCCTCGTCCAGCGCCCCCATGTGTCCCAGCATCCCGCCGTCGGCGGTGACCACGATGGCGGCCGGCTGGCCAAATACGGCGAAGCGGGCCCAGACGGGTCCCGTGTCGGCGATGTTGGGGAAGGACCCGATGCCCCACTCCTCGACTGCGGGTCGGGGGTCCTCGCCGGGGGCCAGGCCTGCCACCCCGACGACGGTGAACCCGCCTGACTCCCTACCGAGTGCTGCGACCTCGACGACCGTCGGGGCTTCTGCCTTGCAGATCACTCAGGTGGGGGCCCAGAACCAGAACAGGGTGTCGCCGCCGGCCAGGTCGGCGCCGTGGAAGGCGCTGCCGTCCACGAGGGTGGCCTCGAAGTCCAGGATCGCCGGGACGGCGTCGCCGACCGGGCTGGTGGTGACCGGGCTGGTGGTCACCGGGCTGGTGGTGACGGGGCTTCTCGAGGCTGGTGGGGCGCCCGTGGTGGGGCCGTCCGTGCCGGCAGCGCCGCAGGCGGCGGCCAGCAGTCCCACGGTCGCCACCAGGGCCCCGGTGCGGGCCGTCCGATCCGCTGTCAGGCGCACGCCGCGACCCTAGGCCCGTTACCGTCCAGCGGGTGAGCACACGCCGGCTGATCCTCGCTGCCCTCATCTGCGGCCTGGCGCTGCTGACGGCGTTCGCCGTTCAGGTGCTGGTGGCGGCATGAGTCAGGGGGTGTCACCGGGCGTGACCGCGGGCATCGTGTGTCTCGGGACCGGGTTCCCGGAGGAGATGGCAGGCGTTGGCTGATCGGCATGATCTGGTGGTGGTGGGCGGTGGGCCGGCCGGCTACGCGGCCGCCCTGTACGGGGCGTCGGCGGGCCTCGACGTGGGCCTCGTCGAGGAGCACCTGGTGGGGGGAACCTGCCTGCACGTGGGCTGCATTCCCGCCAAGGAGCTGCTCGAGACCGCCTCGGTGCTCCGGACCGTCAGGGAGGCGTCGGTGTTCGGCGTCGACGTGGGTGGGTCCGAGCCGACCGTCGACCTCCCGGTCAGCCAGGAGCGCAAGCAGGGGGTCATCGACCAGTTGTTCAAGGGTCTGGGATCGCTGCTGGCGGGCCGTGGGGTGACCGTCTACGAGGGCACGGGCCGCCTCGGAGTCGACCACGCCGTCACCGTCGAGGGCGGTGGCGGGGGGACCACGACCGTGCAGGCCGACCACGTGGTGCTGGCCACCGGGTCCTCGCCGCGGACCCTTCCCGGCTTCGAGGTCGACGGCACCCTGGTGGTCACCAGCGACGAGCTGCTCTCGATAACCGAGGTCCCTGCGCGCGTCGCGGTCGTCGGCGCAGGCGCTATCGGCTGCGAGTTCGCCTCGATGCTCAGCGACATGGGCTCGGAGGTCACGCTGCTGGAGGCCCTTCCCGAGGTCCTGGCCGGGTGCGATGCCGACGTGGCGAAGGCCGTGCGCCGCTCGTTCCGGAGGCGGGGCATCAAGGTGCACACCGGGGTCTCGGTCGGCGGCCATGAGCCCTCGGGGGGCTCCACGACGGTCAGCTTCAGCGCCGGCCCCGACGGCCCGCAGGAGCAGGTCGAGGTGGACCTGGTGGTCATGGCCGTGGGCCGCCGGCCCCGCGGCGACTCGGCAGGCCTGGTCGGTACCCGCGTCGAGGTCGACGACCGGGGCTACATCGAGGTCGACGAGCGCCTCCGCACCGGTGAGCCCGGGGTGTACGCGGTGGGCGACGTGGTAGCCACGCCGCAGCTGGCCCACGTTGGCTTCGCCGAGGGCATGTTCGCGGTCCGCGATCTGCTGGGCGAGTCGCCGCTTCCGCTGGACCCGTCCACCGTGCCGTGGTGCATCTACTCGCACCCCGAGGTGGCCTTCGCCGGGCTGACCGAGGAGGCGGCCAGGGCCGCCGGCCACGAGGTGGTCGTGTCGTCCCACCGCTTCGCCGGCAACGGCAGGGCCATGATCGTGGGCGACACCGACGGCCTGGTGAAGGTGGTGGCCGAGGCCGGGCCCGACGGTCGGGCCGGGCGCATCCTGGGCGTCCACATGGTCGGCCCGTGGGTCACCGAGCAGTTGGGCCAGGGCTACCTGGCCGTCAACTGGGAGGCCACGGTTGACGAGGTGGCCGCCCACATCCAACCCCATCCGACCCTGAGCGAGCTGTTCGGCGAGACGGTGCTCGCCATGACCGGCCGTTCCCTGCACGGCTGAGGTGGTGACCTGATGGCCGACGTCCTACTTCCGCAGCTGGGCGAGACCGTCTCGGAGGGCACGATCATCCGCTGGATGAAGCGGGAGGGCGACCGGGTGGTCCTGGACGAGCCGCTCTACGAGGTCTCCACCGACAAGGTCGACTCCGAGGTGCCATCGCCCGTGGCCGGGGTGCTGGTGGAGATCCTGGCCGGTGAGGGGGCCGTTGTCGAGGTGGGGGCGGTCCTGGCCCGCGTCGACACCGGAGACGGCACGACCGCCCAGCCCGCCGCTGCCGAGGCGCCGCAGGCGCCCCCGGCCGGGGTCTCTGCGCCGGCGCCGTCGGCCCCCCCGACGCAGGCGACCACGCCCGCCACCGCGCCTCCACAGCCCGAACCGTCGGCCGCTGCTGCGGCCCCGGCGGCGTCGGGGTCCTCCCGCCTGCTGTCGCCGGTGGTGCGGGCCCTGCTGGCCGACCATGGCCTGGACCCGGCCCGGGTGACCGGCACGGGCCTCGGCGGGCGCATCACCAGGGGCGACGTCGAGCGCTTCCTGCGCGACAACCCCGACACGGCCGAGCCCTTCAACTCGGTGCGCCGCAGCACAGGGCGCCACATGGTGGCCTCCAAGGCCACGTCGCCGCACGTGCTGACAGCCATGGAGGTCGACTACGAGGCCGTGGAGGTGGTGAGGAGGGCCCGCCGGGAGGCCTGGCGCCAGGCTGAGGGCTCCAGCCTCACCTACCTCCCGTTCATCGTGCGTGCCGTGGCCGAGGCGCTGGGCGAGTTCCCCCGCATCAACGCCAGCGTGGGCGACGGCGAGCTGATCGTGCACGGCAACCTGAACCTGGCGGTGGCCGTGGACCTGGACTTCGAGGGCCTGGTGGCCCCGGTCATCAGGAACGTGGGCCAGATGTCGCTTCCGGAGATCGCAAGGGCGATAGCGGAGGCGGCGGGCAGGGCCAGGGACCGCAGGTTGGTCCCCGACGACCTGTCGGGGGGCACCTTCACGGTCACCAACCCGGGCCAGTACGGCACGATGTTCCAGTTCCCGATCATCAACCAGCCCCAGGTGGCGATCCTCTCCACCGACGGGGTGGCCCGCAAGCCGGTCGTGGTGGTCGACGACGAGGGGGTCGAGTCGGTGGCCGTCCACTCGGTCGGGGTGCTGGCCCTGGCCTGGGACCACCGGGCGTTCGACGGCGCCTACGCGGCGGCCTTCCTGGCCAGGGTCCGCAGCGAGATCCAGGCCCGCGACTGGGAGGCCGAGTTCTGACCGTCGCAGCCCACCCCGAGGGCGGCCGGCCCTTCAGGGTCCGGTGGCTGGGGCGGGTGCGCTACCGCGACGCCCTGGCGCTGCAGCGGGGCATCCACGCCCACTCAGCCGACGACCACCTGCTGCTGCTGGAGCACCACCCCGTCTACACCCTGGGAGTGAGGGCCTCCACCGACCACCTCCTCGCGCCTCCCGACGAGGTCGGCGCCGACCTGGAGGTGGCCGACCGGGGCGGCGACATCACCTTCCACGGCCCCGGGCAGCTGGTGGGCTACCCGCTGCTCCACCTCCTGGGGAAGAGGGGCGGCGGCATGGCCGACACGGTCGCCTACGTCAGGTCCGTGGAGGACCTCGTGATCGGGGTCTGCCGGGACCTGGGCCTCGCCGACGTGGGTCGCCTGCCCGCCTACCCCGGCGTCTGGGTGTCACCCGACGGGCCGCGGCCGAGGAAGGTGGCTGCCATCGGCGTGAAGCTGACGAGGGCTCGCACCATGCACGGCTTCGCCCTGAACGTGGATCCCGACCTCTCGTTCTTCGAGCGCATGGTGCCGTGCGGCATCACCCAGCACGGCGTGACCTCCCTGGCGGCAGAGGGGGTGGGGGCCACCATGGCCGAGGTGGTGGACCTGGTGGCCGACAGGGCGGCCTCGACCTGGGCGCAGGGCCCTGTAGACCGGTCAGACGTGGCCTGGCGCCACCAGCCGGGAGACCTGGCCCCCTTCAGCCGCGGCGAGGGCCCCGGCGGCCGCCCGCCGGTGGGCCGCAAGCCGGCGTGGATGAGGGTCCCGCTCCAGACGGGGTCGGAGTACAGGCGCCTGAAGGGCCTGATGCGCCAGCAGCAACTGGTGACGGTCTGTGAGGAGGCGGGCTGCCCCAACATCTACGACTGCTGGAACGACGGCACGGCCACCTTCATGATCAACGGCGAGCGCTGCACGAGGGCCTGCGGCTTCTGCCTGGTCGACACCCGCCGTCCCGGCGCCCCCGACCCGGGCGAGCCGGCCAGGGTCGCTGCGGCCGTGGCCGACATGGGCCTGGCCCACGCGGTGGTCACAGCCGTGGCGCGTGACGACCTGCCCGACGGTGGTGCATCCGGTTTCGCCGAGTCCATCGCAGCGGTGAGGGAGGCCGTCCCGGGCGTGACGGTCGAGGTGCTCATCCCCGACTGCAAGGGCGATCCCGCCTCCCTGGGCACCATCTTCGACGCACGCCCCGACGTCCTCAACCACAACGTGGAGACGGTGGCCCGGCTACAGCGCCGGGTGCGCCCGTCGGCCGGCTACGCCCGCAGCCTCTCGGTGCTGGCCAGGGCCTGCGACGCCGGGCTGACCACCAAGTCGTCGATCATGGTGGGCCTGGGGGAGGACGACGCCGAGGTGGACTCCTGCCTGGCCGACCTGGCGGCTGTGGGTTGCGGAATCGTGACCATCGGCCAGTACCTGAGGCCCACGACCAACCACCTGCCGGTCGAGCGGTGGGTGGAGCCCGGGGCGTTCGAGCGCTGGGCCGAGGTGGGGCGCGCCCTGGGCATCGCCCACGTCGAGGCCGGGCCCCTGACGCGTTCCAGCTACCACGCCAGGCAGGCGGCCGACGCAGCCGGCGCGGTGCCCGTGGCCCTGGCCTCCCGCTGAGCCGGGCGGGGGCCTTTCGGCCGCGGTGATGCGGCACTCCCACCACCTAGCCTGACGCCGTGTTCGCCGAGCGCCTGGACAGGGCCCGTGCCGCTATGGCCGACCAGGGCATCGACGTGCTGATTCTCTCGGTGGGGGCCGATCTGCCCTACTTCTGCGGCTACGAGGCGATGCCCCTCGAGCGCCTCACCATGCTGGTTGTCCCACGCGACGGCGACGCCAGCCTCGTCGTGCCCGCCCTCGAGGCCCCACGGGTGGTCGAGCGTCCGGGCGTGTTCGAGGTGGTGCCGTGGTCCGACGGCGGTGACGCCGTGGCGCTGGTGGCGGGGCTGGTTGGCGCCGCAGACACGGCCGCGGTGGGCGACCAGACCTGGGCCGGCTTCCTCGTGGACCTGACGTCTGCGATGCCGGGGACCCGCTTCGTGAGGGCGTCGGAGGTGACGGCCCCGATCAGGTCGGTCAAGGACGCCGCCGAGGTGGAGGCCCTGCGCGCGGCCGGCGCTGCTGTGGACCGCATCGCCGCCGAGATCCAGGCGGGGAGGGTCCCCCTCGTGGGCCGCACCGAGGCCGACGTGGCCGGCGACGTGGCCGCCCGGATCAGGGAGGAGGGCCACCACCGGGTCAACTTCGTGATCGTGGCCTCAGGGCCCAACGCAGCCAGCCCCCACCACGACCCGGGCGACAGGGTCATCCGCAGCGGGGAGGGCGTGCTGTTCGACTTCGGGGGCACCATGGCCGACGACGCCGGCGTCGGCTACTGCTCCGACATCACCAGGTGCGTGCACACGGGCGAGCCGGATCCGGGCTTCGCCGAGCTCTACGAGGTGGTGGCCGCCGCCCACGCCGCGGGCGTGGCCGCTGCCACCGTGGGCACCCCGTGCCAGGACGTCGACGCCGCTGCCCGGGCCGTCATCGAGGACGCCGGGCACGGAGAGTGGTTCATCCACCGCACGGGCCACGGCATCGGCGTCGAGGCCCACGAGCACCCCAACCTGGTGGAGGGCAACGCCACGCCGTTGGTGGCCGGCCATGCCTTCTCCGTGGAGCCGGGCGTGTACGTGCCCGGCCGCTGGGGTGCCCGCCTCGAGGACATCCTGGTGGCGGCGCCCGACGGCCCCGACCCCATGAACCGGGCGGACCACCGCCTGGCGGTCGTGGATGGCTGAGGGCGCCCCATGATCGAGCTGGACGGGACACGGGCGGACCGCCGCCTCGCCGTCATGGACGGCTGAGGGGCCCATGATCGACCTGGACGCGGCGACCGTCCTGTTGCAGTGGGCGGTCGGGGGCCTGTTCCTGCTGTGGGTCACCACCCGCCGCAGGGAGGTGGGCATCGGCTACGGCTGGACCATGCGCACCACCTTCGGGCTGATGGCCGCAGGTTCGCTCGCGGTCGGCCTGGCCTTCGACCCTGTGCCGCTGAGGGAGGTGGCCGCCGCCGGCGTCGTGGTCGCCACGGCCGTGGCGCTGGTCGTGTCGGTGGTGCGGCGACGGGCCGGCGTGGCGGGCCAGCGGGAGGCCGTGGAAAGGCGGGCCGAGCGGGTGGCGGCAATGACGGGAGCCGAGGCGGACGGTGGCGAGGCGGCCGGCAGGCCGGGGGAGAGGCGCCCGCGGTTCGACCCGGACGCCCCCGAGTTCCCGCCGGCCCTGGATCTGGTGGCGCCCGTGCTGGGTCTCGTGGCCCTGGTGGCGGCCGGTGTGGACGCCGGCGACCCGGCGCTGCTTGCGGTGGCCCGGACGCTCGTCGGGGCGGTGTTCCTCGGGGCGGTGACCGACGCCATGCTGCTGGGCCACTGGTACCTGGTCCAGCCGGGCCTGTCGCGTGCGCCGTTGGTGGAGCTGGTGTGGTGGACCGGCCTGGCCTGGCCATTCGAGCTGGCTGTGCTGTTGTGGCCCACTGGGATGCTGTCGGTCCTGGGCGGCACCATCGACGACGGCTACAACGGCCTGCTGGGCTGGTTCTGGGCCGCCTGCACGGTCGCCACGATCGCCCTGGTGGTGCTGACCCGCCTGGCCCTGCGGGAGAAGCAGTACAGCGCCGTGATGGCCGCCACCGGCCTCCTCTACCTGGCCATCCTGACGGCCTTCGGGATGGATCTGGTCGCACGGGCCGTGCTGGCCTGAGGCCTTACCTCCTGCGGGCCGCAGCGGGGCCCGGCGGTAGGCTCGGGCGCCCATGGCCCACGACCCTGCTGAGGAGCCCGGACCGGGCCGGGCGCGGACCGTCTACACCCGCGGCGGCGACGACGGCACCACGGCCCTGCTCCACGGCGGCCGGGTGGCCAAGGACGCGGCGCGCCCGGTGGCCTACGGCGACGCCGACGAGGTGCAGGCCTGCATCGGCCTGGCCAGGGCAGCCGCCGACTCCGAGGGCCGTGAGGAGTTGTCGGCCATCCTGTTGGGTCTGGAACGCGACCTGTGGGTGGTCATGGCCGAGCTGGCCTGCAACCCGGAGCGGCTGTCCCGGCTGGACGGGTCGGGTGGGCGGCCCACTCAGGCCATGGTCGACCGGCTTGAGGAGCTCATCGACGAGGTGGCCACGCGCTTCGACCCGCCCACCGGCTTCGTGGTCCCGGGCGAGACCGAGGTGGCGGCCCGCCTTGACCTGGCCAGGGCCGTCTGCCGCAGGGCCGAGCGGTCAGCCATTGCCGTGGTCGCCGACGACTCGGCCGTGGTGCCCTGGCTGAACCGCCTCTCGGACCTCCTGTGGACCCTGGCCCGGTGGCAGGATGGCGGTTCCCGTGCCACCCGGTCGGTGGCCGGGGCCTGACCGGCCCGGCACCGATCCGGGCGCCAACCCCGAGCCGACAAGAGGAGCAGACCCCATGCCCATCGCCTTCACAACGGCACGCAGTGCCCCGTCCCGGGTGGCGCTGGTGGCCCACGGGATCACCACCGGGGCCCTCGCCGAGGGCTTAGGCCTGCCCGGTGGGCTGGATGCGGCGGTGCTCTCGAGGATGGGCTTCGAGGCCGAGCCGGGCCAGGTGCAGGTGCTTCCGTCAGGCGACCGCCTGGTGGCCGCCGTGGGGCTGGGTCCTGCGGCCGAGGTGACGACAGGCGTGGTCCGGCGGGCGGGCGCCGCCGTGGGAAGGGCCGCCCGCAGGCACAGGACGCTCGCCGTTGACGTGGCGGCCGCCGCCTCGGCCGGGTCCGACCTGGGCCAGGCCGAGGCGGCCGGCGCCCTCGTGGAGGGCGTGTCGCTGGCCCTCTACAGGTTCGGGTACAAGTCAAAGGGGGGCAGTTCCGGCGACGCCCCGGACGCCCTTGCCAAGGTGACCCTGGTCGGAAGCACGGCGGCGGGCGTGCGCTCGGCGGTCGAGGCCGCCGTGGCCGTCTCGGGGGCGGTGGCCCTGGCCCGCGACCTCGTGAACGAGCCAGGTGGGTCGCTGACGGCTCCGGCCTTCGCCAACCGGGTACGCCGGTTGGCAGGCAGGGTCGGCCTCACCGTCAGGGTCATGGACGAGGCGGCCATCAAGCGGGCCAGGCTGGGGGGCCTGTTGGGCGTCAGCCGCGGGTCGACCAACCCGCCGCGCCTGGTGGAGCTCACCTACACGCCCGAGGGGGTTCCGGCGAACCGGCGCACCGGGAACCTGGCGTTCGTGGGCAAGGGCATCACCTTCGACTCGGGCGGCCTGTCCATAAAGCCGGCCACCGGGATGATGGACATGAAGAAGGACATGGCCGGCGCCGCCGCAGTGGTGGGTGCCATGTCGGTCCTGCCGGTGCTGGCCCCCCGCTGTCGGGTCCGGGCCTACCTTCCCATGACCGACAACATGCTCGGCGGCGACGCCACCCGTCCCGGAGACGTGCTCACGATCCGCAACGGCAAGACCATCGAGGTGCTCAACACCGACGCAGAGGGCCGCCTGATTCTGGCCGACGCCCTGTCGCTGGCCAGCGAGGCGGGGCCCGACGCCATCGTGGACCTGGCCACCCTCACGGGTGCGTGCATGGTCGCCCTGGGCCCTCGCATAGCAGGCCTGATGGGCCGCAACGACGCCTTCCTGGACCAGGTGGAGGCGGCCGCCGGGAGGACCGGTGAGCGGGTGTGGCGGCTGCCGCTGCCCGAGGACTACCGCAAGCAGCTGGAGTCGACGGTGGCCGACATGAAGAACATCGGAGCCCAGTACGGCGGGGCCCTGACCGCCGGGCTGGTGCTGGGAGAGTTCGTGGCCGAGGGGATCCCGTGGGCCCATCTCGACATCGCCGGGCCGTCTGCCAGCGACGCCGATGAGGACGAGCGCACGAAGGGGGCCACCGGCTTCGGAGTACGCCTGCTGGTGGACCTGGCCTGCTCGTTCCAGAGGGTGGAACCCGGGGGATAGGGCGCGGGGGCCAGGGCCTGCAGGGGCGGGTTGCCCCGGCCCGGCCGTCCGGAGGGGTGACGGTGACCGGGCCGGTGGCGACCCCTGCCGGGTCAGGCGGCGCCGTCCAGGGCTGGGCGGGAGCGTGACGGTTCGCCTGCCGGCGTCCTTGTGGGGCCGGGTTGGCCGGCCGGTTGTGGGATGTGGGCCTGCTGGTGGACCTGGCCTGCTCGTTCCAGAGGGTGGAACCCGGGGGATAGGGCGCGGGGGCCAGGGCCTGCAGGGGCGGGTTGCCCCGGCCCGGCCGTCCGGAGGGGTGACGGTGACCGGGCCGGTGGCGACCCCTGCCGGGTCAGGCGGCGCCGTCCAGGGCTGGGCGGGAGCGTGACGGTTCGCCTGCCGGCGTCCTTGTGGGGCCGGGTTGGCCGGCCGGTTGTGGGATGTGGGCCTGCACTGGGGGTCGGGCCTTCGGGCCGGCCACCTCCACCCGGCTGTGTGCCTCCCAGGCCCAGGCGGCCACCTCGGCGCTGAGGGTGGGGTTGAAGCGCCACTCCCTGAGCTGCCGCTCGGTTCCCGTGCGGTCCTCGCCCAACTGCACGAGGGTGAGAGCCAGGTGGCGGGCCCGCCTGGCCCGGCCGGTCCGGTCCTCCTCGGCCAGCGTGGCGGCCTCGTTGCGGTGGGCCTCGCGCAGCGCTGTTGGGAGGCGGTCCACCTGCCCCAGCGTGAGGGGCGGCAGGCTGCGGCGCACCTCGAGGGTGTCGGTGCCGGCCTGGCGGGCCATGCGGAACTGGCAGAGGCGCCCGAGGGTGCGCATGAAGGGGGCGTGGCGGCCGCCGTTCAGGCGCAGGCCTATGGAGGCTGCGGCGTCGCGGAGGTCCAGGTCGTAGCCGTCGGGCTGGGCGTCCATGCCGTCGGCCAGTCGGCGCAGAAGCCAGCAGGCGCTGGGGCCCAGGATGCCCAGCCAGTAGGCCTCGACGTAGGCGGAGCGGGGATCGTGGCCCAGGCGGTCGACGAGAGGGTCCTGCCAGGGCCGGATGGTGAGCTGGTCGGTCGGGAAGGTGGGCTGGGTTGCCACTGCTGGTTCTCCCGGTTCGGGTTGCGCTGGTGGGGGAGGTGCCGGTCGGTGCGCAGCCGACTGTTTCATGTAGTTTCATGTGGTGTCAAGTGGTTCTGCCGGGTTTTCCCGGATTCGATGCGCGAGGCTCACCCGATGGCCGCCGCCGACGCCCCCGTACCGGAGCCCGCCACCGTGGAGCGGGCCGCCGGCCTGGTCGACGCCGCCACCCGCATCGCGGTCCTCACCGGTGCCGGTATCTCCACCGACAGCGGCATACCGGACTTCAGGGGGCCGGACGGGATCTGGACGAGGAACCCCGAGGCCGAGAAGGCGTCCGACATCCGCTACTACGTGGCCGATCCGGAGATCCGCAGGCGGAACTGGGCCCTGCGGGCCTCGGGCGAGCTGTGGCCGGGGGCGGAGCCCAACGACGGGCACAGGGCCCTGGTGCACCTCGAGCGGCGGGGCCTGTTGCACACCCTCGTGACCCAGAACGTGGACGGCCTGCACCAGGCGGCCGGCAGCGACCCGGGTCGGGTGGTCGAGGTCCACGGCACGACCCGTCGGGCCATGTGCCTGGACTGCGACTGGCGGGACGACATCGAGGTGGTGCTGGAGCGGGTGAGGGCCGGCGAGGGTGATCCGCACTGCACCCTCTGTGGGGGCCTGCTCAAGTCGGCCACGGTGAGCTTCGGCCAGAGCCTGTTCCCCGGCGACATGGAGCGGGTCGAGATGGCGGCCCTGGCCTGCGACCTGGTGATGGCGGTGGGCACCAGCCTGCAGGTGTACCCGGTGGCCGCCATGGTGCCGCTGGCGGCCAGGCGGGGGGCGAGGGTGGTGGTGGTGAACGGCGAGCCCACGGCCATGGACGAGCTGGTCGACGCCCTGGTGCTGGGCTCGATCAGCGAGGTGCTGGGTAGCATCGTGGGGTGGGCCGGCCAGGGGAAGGGTTCCCCCTGACGGGTCCCGTGCCGGGAAGGGTCGCGGCTGCGGCCGGGTTCCCGGATTGCCAATCCCGACCAACTTGGTAGGCTTTCCCCCATGCCATCTTTCAGAGAGCTCCTCTCCGAGGCCAAGGGCCGCATCCGCGAGACCGATCCGGCGGGTGCCGAGGCCCTCCTGGCCCAGGGCCACCTGCTGCTCGACGTGCGCGAGCCCGACGAGTACGAGCAGGGCGCCATCCCGGGGTCGCTGCACATCCCCAGGGGAAACCTGGAGAGCGGCATCGAGAACCGGGTCACCGACAGGGACCAGCCCATCGTCGTCATGTGCGCCGGCGGCGTGCGCTCGGCCTTCGCCGCCGACACCCTCGCCCAGCTGGGCTACACCGACGTTGTCTCCATGGACGGCGGCTTCAACCGCTGGAAGGACGAGGGCCGCGAGTGGCGGGCACCCCGCACCCTGAGCCCCGCCCAGCGAAACCGCTATCAGCGCCACCTGCTGCTCCCCGAGGTCTCAGACGAGGGCCAGCTGGCCCTGCTGGACGCCAGGGTGCTGCTGCTGGGAGCGGGCGGCCTGGGGTCACCGGCGGCCCTCTACCTGGCTGCCGCCGGGGTGGGCACCATCGGCATCATCGACATGGACGTTGTCGACGAGTCCAACCTGCAGCGCCAGATCCTCCACAACCAGGAGCGCCTGGGCGACCGCAAGGTGGATTCGGCCAAGAAGACCCTCACGGCCCTGAACCCCGACGTCAACGTCGTGACCTACGACGTGCGCCTGGGTGCCGACAACATCATGGACATCCTGGAGGGCTACGACGTGGTCGTGGACGGGGCCGACAACTTCCCCAGCCGGTACCTGCTGAACGACGCCTCGGTGAAGCTTGGAATCCCGGTGGTGCACGGGTCCATCTTCAGGTTCGAGGGTCAGGTCACGGTGTTCGAGCCCAGGGAGGGCGTCACGTACCGCGACATGCTGCCCGAGGCCCCACCGCCCGAGTTCGCCCCCAGTTGCGCCGAGGCCGGCGTGCTGGGCGTGCTGCCCGGGATCGTGGGCTCCATCCAGGCCCTGGAGGCCATCAAGTTGATCCTGGGCCTGGGCGAGGGCCTGTCGGGCCGGCTGGTCGCCTTCGACGCCATGGACATGACCTTCCGGGAGTACCGGTTGCAGCGCGACCCCGACCAGGAGGTCACCTGGGAGAACCGGGACCGCATCCAGATCGCCGACCTGGACGGCCTCTGCATGCCCCACGTGGCCGAGCCACCGCCGGGCTGACCCGGCCGCTTGCCGGCCCGCGCCCTCCCTCCATGGACGTCGGGCCACACCTACACTGACCGCCGGGCGGAGCAGGGCCGGTCCGGCGCGTCCAGGGGCCGCCGGTGCCCCGCACCACCGGAGCCGGCCGAGGAATCTGGAGACCTGACGGAAGTGGCGCAGCAACCCACGTGCGGGCCGAACCGCCGCCTGTCATCGGCCGGCCTGGCGGTGGCGCTCCTGGCGTCGTCGCTGGCGGGCGTGGGCCCGGCCTCGGCCCAGGCCTTCGTGAGGGTCAGGGCCGGCGACAGCCTCTCGGAGATCGCCGTCGAGCACGGCGTGTCGGCCTCGGACCTGATGGCGGCCAACGGCATCACAGACGCCGACCTTGTGTACATGGGCCAGCGCCTGGTGATCCCGGGCGGCTCTGAGGCGGCAACCACCGAGACCTCCATCCGCGTGGTGCAGTGGGGTGACACCCTCTCCGTGATCGCAGAGGACTACGGCACCTCGGTGTCGGCGCTGATGGCGCTCAACAACATCTCCAACGCCAACTCCCTCTACGTGGGCCAGGAGTTGGTCGTGCCCGGTGGGGTGGGCCAGGTCTCCACCCTGGGCCCGACGGTCGTCACGGTGAAGTCGGGGGAGAGCCTCTCGCTGATCGCATACCGCCACGGCGTCACCGTCTCGGCGCTCATGGCCGAGAACGGGATAACCAACGCCGACCTGGTCTACGTGGGCCAGAGCCTGACAATCCCGGGGTTCGTCACGGCCACGACCACGGTGGCGCCGCTGTTCGTGACCGTTCAGCCCGGCGACAGCCTGTCGCTGATAGCGGGGCGCTACGACGTCTCGATGTCGGCGATCATGGAGGCCAACGGCATCACCAACCCGGACCTGCTCTCGGTGGGACAGCAGCTGGCGATACCGGGGGTGGCTGCCGCCCCCAGCGGTCCGGCGGCATCCACCGACTACGGCAGCGTCATGGTCGACGGCAGGGGCTGGGGGCACGGCCGCGGTATGGGGCAGTACGGGGCCCTGGGATACGCCGTGGACGAGGGCTGGACGGCCGCGGCGATCCTGGACCACTACTACGGTGGCACGGTCGCCGCCACCCTGCCCCCCAGGCACGTGGGCATCAGGCTGTTGGCCCACGACGGCGACCCGACCACGGTCTACCTGGAGGACGGGGTGCTGCTGGTGGGTGGCGAGGAGGGGAACTGGACCCAGGTCAGCGGGAAGGCCGTGAGGGTGACCCTGGATGGCAACGCCGACCGCTACAGGGTGGCCGTGGGTTCGGGCTGCGGCGGCTCGTTCTCCGACACCGGGATCGTCATCTCGAGCCCGGTGACCCGGATCAGGGCCGCCTACAATGGGACGCCGCCGACCACGACCACCACCACGGCCGCCCCGACGACCACCACCACGACCACCACCACGACGACCAGCACTACCGCCACGACGACCACCACCACGGCCGCACCGGACGCCGGTTCCACCACGACCACCACCTCGTCGACCACGACCACCACGACGACCTCACCGCCCGCTACGACCTCGACCACAACCACGGTGGTGACCACGACGACGACGCCGGCCACCACCGCCGGCGGGCTCACCGTGCTGGGCTTCGGCGACGACGGCCTGAACCAGACGCTCCAGGTCTGCGAGGGGTCCAACTCGGCCACCTGGTACCGGGGCGAGATCAGGGCCGCCCGCCACGAGAACCTGCAGCGCACCGTCAACTACCTGCCCGTGGAGCAGTACCTGCGGTCGGTGGTGCCCCAGGAGATGCCGGCCAGTTGGTCGGTGCTGGGCGGCGGGGCCGGTGCCAGGGCCCTCCAGGTGCAGGCGGTGGCCGCCCGCTCGTACGCCCTGGCCGAGAGCCGCTACGCCTACGCCAGCACCTGCGACACCATCAGGTGCCAGGTCTACGAGGGCCGCCGCACCCGGACGGGCAGCTCGGCCTGGAACAACGAGGACCCGGCCTCGGACGCCGCTATTGCGGTCACGGCCGGCCAGGTCCGGATGCGCGGCGGCGAGATCGCACGCACGGAGTTCTCGGCGTCCACCGGGGGGCACACCATCACTGCCGACTTCCCCGGGGTGCCCGACGCCGGCGACGACGTCTCCATCAACCCGGTCCACAGGTGGTCGTCGGAGTTCGACGCCGCCAAGGTGGCCGACACCTTCGGCCTGGGCCAGCTCTACGAGATCAGGGTCATAAGCCGCGACGGCTTCGGAGACGACGGCGGCAGGGCCGAGGAGATAGAGCTGCGCACCCGGTCGGGGGAGTCGTTCGTGGTCACCGGCAACCGGTTCCGACGGGAGTTCGGTCTCATGTCCAACTGGTATGGGGTGGCCTACGGGCCGCCCGACGCCAGCTCGGCCTTCCCGGGGAACCTCATCGACGAGTACCGGGTCACCACCGGCTACACGGACCAGGAGTGGGCCGACGTGCTGTCGGCGGCCGAATTCCTGGAGATGTCGCCTGCCGAACTGCACCTGTCGGCCATGGCGGTGATGTCGTTCCTGCTGCTGCTGCGCGGCGACGGCCCGCCGCCGACGCCGCTGGACCCGCCACCGGAGGTGGACGGCCCCGTGGAGGTCACAACGGCCTACTTCTCGGTCGAGGGCGACCAGGCGGCCGTGGAGACCGTGGCAGCGGCCTTCGGGATCAACGGCGCGCAGACCCAGAAGGCCGCCGTGACCGTGCTGGTGTTCCTGGTGGCCCTGGCCAGGGCTGCCGGCGGCCAGGCCTGAGGGCCGCGGCGGGCCCCTGCCCGCGGGCCCGTTGGTACCCTCGCCCCCCATGGACGGGCAGACCCCCGCCGCAGGCGTCGCCCCGACGGGCGCAGCCGGTCCGGCCTCCCCGTCGAGGGCCCTGGTGCTGGCCGGCGGAAGCGGCCGCCGCCTGCGGCCCCTGACCCACACCAGCGCCAAGCAGCTGGTGCCGATCGCCAACCGGCCGATCCTGCACTACGTGCTGGATGACCTGGCCGGCGTGGGGGTGACCGACATCGGGATCATCGTGGGCGACACCGCCGACGAGATCATGGCTTCGGTTGGAGACGGCTCGGCGTGGGGTGCCTCGGTCACCTACATCAGGCAGTCGGCGCCCCTGGGCCTGGCCCACGCCGTGATGGAGGCCGGCGACTTCCTGGGCGGGGAGCCGTTCGTGATGTACCTGGGCGACAACATGTTCGCCGACCCCCTGACGGACCTGGTGGCCGGCTTCGAGGGCACCTCGGGGGCGGCGGCCCGGCTGCTGCTCGCAAAGGTGGAGGACCCGGGCTCGTTCGGGGTGGCCGCCTTCGGCGCCGACGGCTCCATATCGGGCCTGGTGGAGAAGCCCTCGGAGCCGCCGTCGGACCTGGCGCTCGTGGGTGTGTACCTGTTCGGTCCGGCCATCCACGAGGCGGTCAGGTCCATTGCGCCGTCGCAGCGGGGCGAGTACGAGATCACCGACGCGGTGCAGTGGCTGCTGGACAGGGGCGAGGGGGTCGAGCACCGGCTGTTGGACGGCTGGTGGATCGACACCGGCAAGAAGGACCCCCTGCTCCAGTGCAACCGCCTGGTGCTGGACGGCCTGGCCGAGGGCCTCGACGGGGAGGTGGGCCCGGGTTCGACCACGTCGGGTCCGGTACGGGTGGACCCGGGGGCTGAGGTGGTGGGCTCCGAGTTGGTCGGGCCGGTGGTCGTGGCGTCGGGTGCCCGGATCGCGGGCAGCCGGGTGGGCCCCTACGTGTCGGTGGGGGCCGACTGTGCGATCGCATCTGCGGTGGTTGAGCACGCCGTGCTGATGGAGGGCAGCCGGGTCGCCGGCGGAGCGAACCTGGGCTCCTCGGTGCTTGGCCGCCACTCCGAGGTGGTCGGTGCCGGCAGGGCCAGCCTGGTGCTGGGCGACCACTCGGTGGTCGACCTGGGCGGCGAAGAGGCGGGCTGAGCGTGGCTGAGGTGACCCCCTCGCAGGTGGTGGCCGGGGTGGTGCACGTGTCGCCCCTGGTCCACGCCGACGCCCGGGGCGCGTTCGTGGAGACCTGGCGGCAGGAGTGGCTGCCCGGCAGCGCCCCCATGGTCCAGGCCAACCGGGCCGACAGGGCGGCGGGCTGCGTGGTGGGGCTGCACTACCACCTGCGCCAGGCCGACTACTGGTACGTGCCGTCGGGCCTGGCCCGCGTGGTGCTCCACGACCTGAGGGCCGACTCGCCGACCGGGGGCGCAACCGAGTGCTTCGACCTGGGCGGGTCTGGGGGCGGGGCGCACGGCGGGGTGTACATACCGCCGGGGGTGGCGCACGGCTTCGCCGCCCTGACCGACGTGACCATCACCTACCTGGTCGACGCCTACCACGATCCGGCCGACGAGCTGGGCGTGGCCTGGGACGACCCTGAGGTGGCAGCCGACTGGGGGCTGGGGGATGTCGGGCCCCTGCTGTCCGACCGGGACATGGCCAACCCGGCCCGGTCCGAGATCCGGCCGGAACTGCTGCCCCGGTGGACGCCGGCCCCGGGAGGGCCCTCGTGAGGCTGCTGGTCACGGGTGGGGCGGGCTTCATCGGCTCCAACTTCGTCCACCGGGCCCTGGCCGCCGGCGACCAGGTCGTCGTCTACGACGCCCTCACCTATGCGGGCAACCTCGCAAACCTGGAGGGCCTCGAGGAGGCCCACGGGCCCGGCGCCTACCGGTTCGTGCACGGCGACGTCTGCGACGGCGAGGGGCTGGCCGCCGCCGCCGAGGGCTGCGGGGCCGTGGTGCACTTCGCCGCCGAGAGCCACGTGGACCGCTCCATCACCGACCCGGCCCGCTTCGTGGTCACCAACTGCCAGGGCACCGCCACGGTCTGCGAGGTGGCGCTGCGCTCCGGGATGGAACGGGTGCTGCACGTCTCGACCGACGAGGTGTACGGCTCCATCGACGTGGGCTCGTTCAGCGAAACCGATCCGCTGGCCCCCAGCTCGCCCTATGCGGCCTCCAAGGCCGGCTCGGACCTGATCGCCCTCTCCTACCACGCCACCTTCGGCCTGCCGGTGGTGGTGACCCGCTCGTCCAACAACTACGGCCGCTTCCAGTTCCCCGAGAAGGTCATACCGCTGTTCGCGGCCAGGCTGCTGACCGGCCGCACCGTGCCGCTCTACGGCGACGGCGGCAACGTGCGCGACTGGTGCCACGTGGACGACAACTGCGACGCCATCGACCTGGCCCTGCGCAGCGGTGAGCCGGGCGGCGTCTACAACGTGGGCGCCGGCAACGAGGTCACCAACCTGGACCTGACCGGGCGCCTGCTGGAGCTCTGCGGCGCCGACGAGGGCAGCGTCGAGCACGTGGAGGACCGCCTCGGCCACGACCGCCGCTACTCCGTGGACTCCTCCCGGATCCGGGCGCTGGGCTGGGAGCCCGCCTGGGACCTGGACGAGGGCCTGGCCGCCACGGTGGCCTGGTACCACGACCACCGGGGCTGGTGGGAGGGCCGGGCCTGATGGCGCCCGCTGCCGGCGGCTCCTTCCCGGAGCCCGGACCGTGACGGTCGCCGGCACCTGGCTGGTGACGGGCGCCGCAGGCCAGCTGGGCCGGGAGGTGGTGCGGCTGCTCGGGTCCGGCCTGTCCGGGGTCCCCGCAGCGGAGGTGGTCGGCCTCTCCCGCACCGACCTCGACGTCTCCGACCGCGGTGCCGTCCGCGCAGCCGTGTCGGCTCTACGGCCCGACGTGGTCGTGAACTGCGCCGCCTGGACCGACGTGGACGCCTGCGAACTCGACCCACGGCGGGCGGAGTCGGTGAACGCGACAGCGGTCGGCCACCTGAGGGAGGCCTGCGGAGCGGTCGGCGCCCACCTGGTGCAGGTCTCGACCGACTACGTGTTCGACGGCACAGCCTCGACCCCCTACGCGGAGGACCACCCGACCGGCCCGGTCAACGCCTACGGTGCCTCCAAGTTGGCGGGGGAGGCGGCTGCGGGCCAGGGAGCGACGGTAGTGCGCACAACCTGGCTGCAGCCGGCCGACGCCCCCGGTATGGCGGGCCGGGTGCTGGAGGCCCTCGCCTCAGGCGTGCCCATACAGGTGGTTTCGGACCGCCGGGCCTGCCCCACGTTCGTGGCCGACCTGGCGCCGGTCCTGTGCCGCCTGGGCGCTGACCGGGTGGCCGGGGTGGTGCACGCCACCAACGCCGGGGTGACCAGCTGGCACGGATTCGCTCGCCTGGTCGCTGAGGCGGCCGGGCACGACCCCGACACCGGGCTGCTGGTGCCGGTCGCCGAGGGCGACCTGCCCGGTGAGCGGCCGGCCCGGCGGCCCGCCTACTCGGCCCTCGACAACGCCGTCCGGCGCCGGCTGGGCCACCAGCCGATCCGCCACCACGGCGATGCCGTGGTCGATGTGGTGGCCGGGATCCTGCGGGCTGGGGCCTGAGCCGTGGCCGACGCAACCACCGGGGACGTGGAGGCGGTCGACGGGGCCGCCGTCGCCGATCCACCTGTGCAGCCGGCCGGGGGTCCGGGGGCCCGGATCGCCCGCGGCTGCGACGTCGTGCTGGACGCCGTGGTGGGGGCCCTGGCCGCCTGGACGGTCGTCTTCCACCTGGCCCGCCTGACCGGCATGCCCCGTGACGGGGCCCTGGCGCTCTGGGTGGCGGCCCTTGTGGTGGCTGCCGTGATGGTGCGCGACGGCCGGCTGGGCTTCCCCTCGGTGCCCCCGGCGGGCACATCGCGGGGGGTGGGACCGGTCGTCGTCGTGGCGGCCCTGGTGGTGGCGGCCGCCCTGGCCTGGGTCGACATCGACGGCCTCTGGTGGCCGCTGGCCTGGCTGGGCGTGGTGGCCGTGCTGGGCTTCGCCCTGCGCTGCGTGTGGAGGGGCGGCCCCTCGCAGCACCTGACCGACCGTACGGCCATGGGGGCCACCACCGGGTTCGGCGCCTCGGCGGTGCTGCTGCTGGCCGTGCTGGCCGCCCTGTTGTCGCTGGTGGTGGTGAGGCCCGACCAGGACGACGTGTTTGTGGTCAACAGGTCCGCCTACGTGGAGGCCAACGGCGGGGCCTTCCCGGAGAGGGACACCATCTTCAGCGACGAGGTCCTGCCGGTGCAGCGGCCGGCCGTGCTGCCAACCTCGATAGAGCCCCTGGTGGGGAGCCTGGCTGCACGCCTGCCCGTCGGGTCGGCGTCGCTGGCCCACCTGGGCCTGGCCCCGCTCATGGCGGCCCTGGGCGTGCTGGCCACGTGGAGGCTGTTGAGGGCCCTGGGTATGAGGGCCCCGGTGCTGGCCACCTGGGCGGGCACGGCGTTCCTGGTGCTGGACGGGGCGGTGCACGGCTCGTTCGGCAACTTCTTCGCTGGCCGTTCGTGGCAGGGAAAGGCCGTGTTCCTGCTGTTGGTTGTGCCCACGCTCTGGCACCACGCCCAGGCCCTGGGCCGCAACGGGTCCAGGCGGCACCTGGTGATAGGCGGGGCCGCCATCGTGGCCGGGCTGGGCCTCACGTCCTCGGCGGCCTTCGTGGGTCCGTCGGTGCTGGTGGCGGCCGGGGCAGCCACGGCCATGGACGCCGGCCGGCCGGGCCGCATCGGCCGGGCCCTGGTGGCCTCGGTGCCGACCCTGGCCGCCGGCCTCTACGCCCTCATCGCCGAGCCGCAGCGGCTGGAGGCCCTGGCCGGGGGAGTGGCCTCGGGGGGCCGGCGGGTGCTGGCGGCCGTCGACGTGGGCCGCCTCCTCGACAGCGGCACCGAGCCGGTGGCCATGGTCAGGTTCGTGTTCGGGCAGGGCCCGGCCGCCTTCGTGGCCCTGGCCTCGGCGCTGACCGCCTGGGCGGTGGTTCGGGACAGGGGTGCCCGCCTTGTGCTGCTGGCCGGGCCGCTGGTGGTCATGGGCCTCTACATGGCCCCGGGGGCCTTCGACGTCCTGGACCGGGTGGCCTCGGCCGACGCCGTGGTCTGGCGCACCATGTGGGTGCTCCCGGTTCCGGCCATGGTGGGCCTGGTGCTGGCCGCCCCGCGGGCTGGGATCCGCGCCGCCCAGGTGGTGGTGCCCGTGGTGGTGCTGGCGGGTCTGTTGGCGGTGGGCACACCCATCATCAGCGGCGACAACCGCGGTGCCGAACTGGTGTGGCCGCCCAGCCTTGACCTGCCCCGGCCCGAGCAGGATTCGGCACGGGTGCTGGTCGGCCTGGTCCATCCCGGGTCGTTCGACGAGGAGGTTGAGGCGGCCGGCCTGGCCGGGTCACGGGTGGTGGTGGACCGCCCCAGTGGGCCGCTGGTGGCGGGTCCGGAGGACGTGGACTTCGCGGTGTCGGTGCTGGGTGCCGAGGTGCGCCCGGTCAACCCCCGCACCTCGTACCTGAGGGGCCGCCACGTCGGGCCCGGCTTCAGGGCCGATGGGCGCTGGGCCCTCTCCGAGGCCATGGACACGGGCCTGCTCAGCCACGGGCCGGGTCTGGTGGCCGATGCCCTGGACGGCCTGGCGCCGGACGCCCTGTGCCAGCGGCACCCCGCCGACGGCTCGGCCGTGGTCACAGACATCGGCCCGGGAGCAGTTGCCGAGGTCGGCACCGACGCCGGTCGGGTGGCAGCCCTCCTCGTCGCCCACGGCTATGTGCCGGTGGGCATGGACGCGACCTGCCTGTTCTGGCTCCGCCGGTAGGGGTGCCCGTCCGGGGAATGGGTTTCCGACCTCAGGTTCCACCCGCCGGGTCGTCCGGATACCACCAGAAGCCGTCAACCAGCAGGCCCTTCGGGTCGGGGCGGTCGTTGAGGAGCCGGCCGTCTGGGAACACGTAGAGGTGCGCCCCGGCCACACGTGTGCCCGAGGCGTCGTAGTAGTCCCAGTACTCGCTGAGTGCCCCGACGCCGATCCTCGCGGCGGTCTCGGGGTGCGGGTGGCCGAAACGCCGCAGTTCGACCCGGATGTCCTCGCGGCGGGCCCGTACATGTAGCCGGTCTGAGTTGAAGCGTTCACGGATAACCGCGCTCGGGACGGGTCTCCTCGGGGGTTTCGGCGCCACGGTTGCCTCGCGTTAGCCTGTCGACATGCGTGTCGGGGAAGTGCGGGTAACTGCGGAGGTGACCCCCGAGGGCCTCGCTGCGCTGGCCGCAGCCTTCCTAGGGGGGGAGGCGACGCTGGGCGACCTGAGGGGAGCGGTGGCCGACTCTACCCGTGACCTCAACGACAGCGGATGGTGGACACCGATCGAGATGGCGGTCCTGGAGGGCGTCTCGGAGGAGGCCCTCCGCGAGTTGATCCGGGACACCCTCGAGGGGCGCGCCGGTTCCTGAAGACTATCTAGGGCCTGTCAGCGGCGGGTCGCCTGTGCGAGGCGGGTGCCGCCTGGTAGGCGCTTCAGCCACGAGAGGCGCCGCCTGAGGCCGGTCCAGCCGCCCCCGCCCGGTCGGCTCCCGTCGGCCACGCTGTGCCGGCCTGCTGAGCGCAGGTTCTCGAGGTGGGTTTCGGCGTCGCCGCCGGCGGCGACTGCCAGCAGGCCGGACTCGGCGGCGTGGAGGCGCTCCAGAGGTGAGGGCCCCACGTCACTGGGCAGCATCCCGCAGAGGGACGCCGCCAGGTCGTCGACCGTTGCTGTGGCCGGCCACGGGTGGTCGGTGCCCGAGGCCACGGCCACCCAGGCCAGCTTCCACATGGCCCTGATGGCGGCCAGGTGGCGGTCCACGCCGCCATCGGCCCACCACTCGTCGTCGACGAGGACAGGGTCGCCGTTGTCGTCGGGGACCAGGTTGTCGAGGCCCATATCCACGCAGTCGCCGGGCAGCACCGCCGTGGTTCCGGCCGGCAGGTAGGGGTGGACCGGGGTCGTGTCGGTGGGTGCCGAGGCCAGCCCGTCGAGGAAGGCGTCGAAGGCTCCCAGCAGCCG
Source organism: uncultured Candidatus Nemicrothrix sp. (assembly GCA_964344855.1). Lineage (GTDB taxonomy): Bacteria > Actinomycetota > Acidimicrobiia > Acidimicrobiales > MedAcidi-G1 > UBA3125. Next base: position 7,903 of record CAYFOV010000011.1, on the reverse strand, counting down.
GGCCAGCCCGTCCAGGTCGTGGTTGCGCAGGTGTGCCAGGGCCGCCTGTTCCAGGTTGGGGCCGGGCAGGTAGGGGACGGGCTCCGGTGGGGCGGCCCTAAGGCTGAGCCAGGTGGGTTCGCCCGGCAGGGGCGTCGACGGCCATGCCCGCCGCCTGTCGATCACCAGGCCGCCACCCGGAGCGTCGGCCGGGGTGATTCGGCGCTGCTGCATGTGGGAGCGCAGCCTGTCGCCGGTGAAGCGCCAGGCCAGCACCCCTCCCGGGCAGGCCGTGTCGACGGCTGCCTGGTCGGCGCCGGCCACCACCAGGAAGGAGTTGGCCAGGTCGGGTCCAAGGCCGGCGGCAACGACCTGGCGGTGTGCGGCCCTGCGGTCGATGCCCCGGCCGGCCGCCGTGCGGGAGGGGTCCACGGGGGGGCCGACCATCTGGTCGACGAAGTCAACAGCGTCGGGGAGGCGGTAGGCGTAGTCGGAGAGGATGGTGGTTGGCAGCTTGTAGTCGGGGAAGGGGTGCAGCCAGCGTTGGGCGGACATTCCGGCGTCGGAAAGCAGGCCGGCCAGCGCTGCCCGTGAGTGGGTGCGGATGCCGCCCGTGTCGCCGGGGTAGCCCGTGAGGCCGACCCACGGGCGGCCCAGGTGGTCCTCGTCGGCGCCCAGCCAGTAGGCGAGGCCCATCTGGTTCTCGATGGCCACGACCAGGGCACCGCCGGTGCGGACCTGGCCGGAAAGGTGGGTGAGCAGGGCACCGGGGTCGCTGCCCGAGTACTCCAGCACGCCGACGCAGAGCACCAGGTCGAAGCCGTCGGGGTCGGTGGCCGCCGAGACCGACGTAGCCGGTCCGACGCGTACCTCCACGTCCAGGCCCTCGCAGCGCAGCCCGGCCACCTCGGCCCGTAGGGCGTCTCCCTCGACGGCGACCACGGAGGCCCCCGCCTCGGCCAGGTAGCGGGAGTTGACGCCGGTGCCGGCGCCCACGTCCAGCACCCGCATGCCGGGTGCCACGGCCAGCGGCCGCAGCAGGCTGGTGCGGCGGCGGTCCAGGTGGTAGCGGCTGGGCCAGTCGGTGATGTGGGCGGCCAGCTCGTCGGAGGCGCTGGAGCGGTCGGTGGCCGAGGCCATGAGGGTCGCCAGGCGCTCCTCGGAGCCGTCCCGCCAGCGCAGGTCCCCCTCGCCCGTCCGGGCGCCCATCAGCCGGTCACCGCCGCGGCCCGCCAGGTTCCGCCCAGGGCCACCAGGCCGGCCTGGTGGTCGCCACCGCCGGGCTCAACGCCGAAGCGCACGAGGTGGGTGTGGCGCTCGAAGACCTTGCGCATGGTGGTGTCGTGCAGGGCCACGGAGAGCTCGTAGGCGCCGGGCTGCACCGGCAGGGCCGGCAGCGCGTAGTCCACCTCGACGAGGCCGTCGGTTCCGGCGGCAGCGGTGGCTGCGCCCGAGTTGATGCTGGCCACGTGGGTGCCGTCGGCCCTGTAGAGGCCCAGGGCCACGATGGCCGCCTTGCCGACGCGGCCGGCGTCGTAGCGGACCCGGAAGGTGACCGGCCCGCCGGAGGTGGCTGCCGGCAGGGCCATCCCGTTGGGGTCCAACAGGTCGACGCTGCGCACCAGGTCGTCGGGTGCCAGGCCCCGCAGCGACACGGCCCCGCTGCCCGCCGTTGGGGGAGCACCGCCCTCACCGCCCTCCACGAACGCCTCGATCACGTCGCCGGAGGATCCGACGGCGGCCAGGCGCCCCCGGTCGATCCAGGCTGCCCGCTCGCAGAGCCAGCCCACCATGTCTAGGTCGTGGCTGACCACCACGATCGTGCGGCCCTCGTCGCGCAGGCGGTCGAAGCGGTCGAGGCAGCGCTTCTGGAAGGCGTGGTCGCCCACTGCCAGCACCTCGTCAACCAGCAGGATCTCGGGCTCCACGTGGATGGCCACCGAGAAGCCCAGCCGCACGTACATGCCCGAGGAGTAGTTGCGCACGGGCTCGTCTATGAACTGGTCCAGCTCGGCGAAGCCCACGATGTCGTCGAACCTGCGGCGGATGTCGCGGGTGGTGAAGCCCAGGATGGCTCCGTTCAGGTAGACGTTCTCGCGGCCGGTCAGCTCGGGGTGGAAGCCGGCGCCCAGCTCCAGCAGTGCCGAGAGGCGGCCGTTGGCGGCGGCGCTGCCCTCGTCAGCCCGCAGGATCCCGGCCAGCACCTTGAGCAGGGTGCTCTTGCCGGAACCGTTGCCGCCGACGATGCCGAAGGTGGAGCCGTGGGGGATGTCGAAGGTGACGTCGCGCAGCGCCCAGAACTCCTCGTAGCGGGTGCGGTGTCCGGCCAGCAGGGTGGCCTTGAGGGTCCAGTTGCGGTCGTGGGTGAGGCGGTACTTCTTGCCCAGGCCGTCGAGGCCTATTGCAGGCGTGGTGGCCGGGGAAGCGGCCGGGGCGGGGGACGCCACCTCAGACCTCCTCTGCCATGCGTGGTTCCAGCCGGTTGAACACCCGGAAGCCCAGCGCCAGCACCACCCCGGCGGCCACCACGATGCCCAGCCAGCGCTCGGCGGACGGCATGCGCAGGTCGTAGAGCACGTTGCGGTAGGCCTTGGCCCACGAGACCATCGGGTTGAGCTGGTAGAGGGTGCGGTAGCTGATGCCCAGGAACTCCCGGTCGGCGGGCACCAGGTTCAGTGGGTAGAGGATGGGCGTGAGGAACATCCAGGGCTGGAGCGCCACGTTCAGGAAGTGCTGGATGTCCCTGAAGTAGACGTTGGCGGCGCTGATCACGAGCGCCAGGCCCACCGTGAACAGCAGCTGCAGGGCCATGAGGGCGGCCACCACGGGGATCCACTGGAAGGCGATGTGGCCCTCCCAGAGGGCGACCACGACGAGCAGCACGGCCATCTCGACCAGCACGGTGATGAAGCGGGCCAGCACGGCCGAGGTGGGGAGCACCCAGCGGGGGAAGAAGATCTTCGTGATGAGCGGGGAGTTGGAGGTTATGGCCCGGGTGGCGGAGGTGAGGCTGGTCACGTGGAACTGCCAGGGCAGCAGGGTCACGAGCAGGAACACGGCGTAGGAGTCGAGGCCGCTGGGATCGCCCACGCTGGGCTCTATGCGCAGGAACAGCGAGAAGACCGCCGAGTACACGACGACGGCCACCAGCGGGTTGAGCACCGACCAGGTCCAGCCCAGGGCCGACCTCTTGTACTGGCTGCGCAGGTCCCTCAGGGTCAGGTTGAGGAGCAGGTCGGGGTGCAGGCGGGCAACCAGGTCCTGCCGGGTGCTGCGCAGGGCCGCGGCCCGATCGGGGGGCGGCGAGGGGGCCGGGGAGGGGGCGCTGGCCCACTGGTTAGCCACCGGGCGAGCCTATCCCCGGGGGTCGGCGCGGCTCGGGGGCGTGCCGGGGTGTGTCGGCGGCGGCGGGGGCGGTGGCCACGCCGGGGGGCCGGGCGCAGCGGGTCGGTCCTACGCTGGTGCCGGATCCGCCATGAACTCCCGCCTGCCCGAGACCGCCAGCGCCCCGTCGGGTGCGGCCGCGCACACGGTTGCGGGCCCGCAGCGCCTCTACCGGCGCCTGTGGGAGTCGGGCTTCAGGTGGCTCTACGTGCTGGACGCCGTGGCGGTCCTGGCGGCAGGTGCGCTGGTGATGACAGCCCGCTTCGGCACGGCCTGGCCCCAGCCGGGTGAGTCGCTGATGGGCCTGGTGGCGTTCACGGCGTGGGTGCAGGTGGTCTTCTACTTCGGGGGCCTCTACGAGAGGCAGTCGCGGCTGGGCCGCCGTCGCTGGTTCGCCGGCGTGGCCGGCCTGACCCTGTTCGCTGTCGGGGTGAGCGCCCTGGTGGTGCTGCCGACCGACCGCTACGCGGTGCCCCGCTGGAACCTGGTGGCGGTGGGCCTGCTGGTGGCGCTTGCCGCCACCGGCAACAGGGTGCTGTCCCGCCGGCTGCGGGCAGGCCGGTTCGGGCCGCCGCGTGTGCTGCTTGTGGGCGAAGGGGCCGACACGGACCTGGCGGCCGAGCACCTTGGCGAGACCGACCGGGCGGCTGTGGTCGCGGGCCTGGCGGCCCCGGGGGAGGACGTGGCCGCTGCTGCCGACGGGGTGGATGCCACCGACGTCGTGTTCGTCTCCGACCCGCCGCTGGAGTCTGTGTTCCCGGAGCCGGCATCCACGTTCGAGGCCCAGGGGCGGGGCGCCTACCTGAGGGTGACTGCCACGACCACGCTGATCGGCCTGCGCACGGTGAGGGTGATCGGAGGCATGCCGTACGTGGCGCTGCGGGCCACCGCCCTGCGGCCGTCACAGGTGAGGCTGAAGCGGCTGACCGAGTGGGTGTTCCTCGTGCTGGCCGGTCCGCTGCTGCTGGTGGCGGCCGGCCTGGTGGCGTTGTACGTGAGGGCGATGGCCGGGCCCGGGGTGCTCTACCGCCAGGAGCGCACCGGCCGGGGGGGTGTGCCGTTCACGATGGCCAAGTTCCGCACCATGGCCCACGACGCCGAGGCCGACTCGGGCCCCCGCCTGGCTGACGCCGCCGACGCCAGGGTGGTGAGGGGTTGCGGCTGGCTGCGGCGCAGCCGCCTGGACGAGCTGCCTCAGTTCTGGCACGTGGCCCGGGGCAGGATGTCGCTGGTGGGCCCGCGCCCGGAGCGGCCGGAGATGACCGCCGTGTTCGGGCGCACCATCCCCGGCTACGGCAGGCGCCACGAGATAGCCCCGGGCATAACGGGCCTGGCACAGACCCGGGCCGGCTACCACACTGACGCCGCCTACAAGTTGGGGCACGACCTGCAGTACCTGATGTCGTGGTCGCCGATCCTGGACCTGCAGATCCTGGTTGCCACGCTGGTGGTGGTGCTGCGGCGGCAGCCGTGACCCCGGCGACAGGGGAGGGCGGCACGCCGGTGGAGGCGGGTTCGGGGCCTGAGGGGGGCGGCACGCCGGTGGAGGCGGGTTCGGGGCCTGAGGGGGGTGGCGTTCCGGCCGTGGCCGTGGTGATGCCGGTTCGCAACGAGGCTGCCGGCCTGGCCGAGGCCGTGGGTGCCGTGCTGGCCCAGGAGTTCGGGGGCGGCATGGAGGTGTGCCTGGCGGTGGCACCGTCACAGGACGGAACCGGGGCGGTGGCTGCGGCGCTGGCAGAGGGCGACGGGCGGGTGTCGGTGGTGCCCAACCCGGCCGGGGCGACGCCCGCCGGCCTGAACGCCGCCATCCGGGCCACAACGGCCCCGGTGGTGGTGCGGGTGGACGGCCACGCCGTGCTGCCACCCGGCTACGTGGTCCGGGCGCTGGAGACCCTGGAGCGCACCGGGGCCGTGAACGTGGGCGGCGTGCAGCGGCCTGCGGGAACGACCCCGTTCGAGGAGGCGGTGGGTCTGGCCATGGCCTCGCGCTTCGGCGCCGGCGACGCCCGCTTCCACTACGGGGGGCCGGAGGGGCCGGTGGACACCGTCTACCTGGGCGTGTTCAGGCGCGACGCCGTTGAGGCGGTGGGCCTCTTCGACGAGGCCCTCGTGCGCAACCAGGACTATGAGTTGAACTGGCGCCTCCGGGAGGCCGGCGGAGTGGTGTGGTTCGACCCGTCGCTGTCGGTGGCCTACCGGCCCAGGGCCTCGCTGGGCGGGCTGGCCCGCCAGTTCCACGGCTACGGACGCTGGAAGCGTGCGGTGGCGGGCATGCACCCGCGGTCGCTGCGGTGGCGGCACCTGGCGGCGCCGGTTGCGGTGCTGGGCGTGGTGGCCGGGCTGGTCGGCGGCTGGTGGTGGCCGCCCCTGTTCGTCCTGCCGGGCGGGTACGCGGCCGCGGTGGTGGCGGCGGCGGTGGCCGTGGGGAGGCGGCCAAGGATGGTTGCGAGGCTCTGTGCCGTGTACCCCGCCATGCACCTCCCATGGGGGGTGGGGTTCCTCTTTGGCGGCGCCGGCCGCGGGCGCCGGCCGCGGGTCGGCGCTCAGGACGCCTCGTAGGCCTCCAGCACCTCGTCGACGGGGCCGTCGGCGGCGATCAGGCCGTCCTCCAGCCAGATGACCCGTGAGCAGGAGCGCCTGATCTCGCCCAGGTTGTGGCTGACCAGCAGCACCGTGCCCGAGGCGGCCCGGTGCTTGTCGAGCCGCCGGGCGCTCTTCTCGCGGAAGCTGCGGTCACCCACGGCCAGGGCCTCGTCGATGAGCAGGATCTCGGGGGAGAGGGCCGTGGCGATGGAGAAGTGCAGGCGGGCCCTCATGCCAGACGAGTAGGTCTCCATGCGCATGTCGATGGCCTCGCCCAGTCCGGCGAAGTCGATGACGCTGCCCGCCAGGTCGTCGGCCTCGGCCCGGGTGAGGCCCTGGGCCAGCAGGCCGATCTGGACATTGCGGCGGCCGGTCATGTGGTTGCGCAGCACGGCGCTGACGCCGAGGAAGGTGGGCACCGAGCGCACCAGGCAGGTGCCCGCGGAGAGCGGGACCAGGCCGGTGGTGGCCTGCAGCAGGGTGGTCTTGCCCGAGCCGTTGGGGCCGACCACGCCGACCGTCTCGCCGACGTGCACGTCGAAGGTGACCCCCCGCACTGCCTCGACCCTCTGGGCCTCCGGCCTCTGGCCCCGTAGCAGGTCGCGGATGAGGGGGCGGTGCGAGCGGATGGTGTAGCCCACCTCCACGTCGGTGCAGCTGATGGCCAGTTGCTCCCCGCCGTTCATCCGGTGCCCCCGTAACTGTGCTCGCCTGAGCGGAAGAGGGCGAAGCCAGCAACCAGGGCCCCGACCGCCCAGGCCGCGGTGGCGGCCATCACGCCGGCCGAGGCGGCATCGCCGACCATCGCCCAGCGCCAGGCGGTGACGTAGCAGTACATGGGGTTGAGCAGGAACAGGGCCCTCACGGTGGCGTCGTCTATGTAGTGGTCGACCGAGTAGAGGACGCCTGAGACGTAGAACAGGAGCCTGAACACGAACGGCAGCAGGTTCTCGAGGTCGCGGTAGAGGTGGTTGAGACGGGCCGCGGCGAGGGCGCCGCCCAGGCCGAACAGGGTCTGGAGGGCGAACAGGGAGGGCACCAGCAGCCAGCGCCAGGTCGGCAGTTTGCCGTGGGCCAGTACCACCACGACCATGACGGCCAGCACCGGGCCAAAGGAGAGGGCCTGGGTCACGGTGCTGGCTGCGGGGAGGGTGGCCCGGGGGAAGCGCAGGGTGCGGATCAGGCCCAGGTTGGCCACCAGCGAGCGGGCGCCGTCGGAGATGACCCGCTGGCTGTAGAAGAAGGTGAACACGCCGATGGTGAGGAACACCAGGTAGCTGTCGACGCCCCGGTCGATGGGCATGATCACGCCGAACACCAGGAAGTAGACGCCAACCTGGAGCAGCGGGTTCAGCACCAGCCAGAGGCCGCCCAGCAGGGTGTGGGCGTTCTGGCTGCGCAGGTCGTTCAGGGGGATCTGGGTCAGGTAGTCGCGGCGCGCCCAGATCTGGCGCAGGTACCCGCCAAGGGGCAGCGGCGTGCCGACGGTGAAGAGGCCCTGGTCGGCGTCGGCGGCGGGGGTGTCAGGCGCTGGGGTGCTCATGGTTGGGGTGGGCCGGCCTACGCTGGCCGGCGTCGGCCGTCAGGGTAGGCGGGAGTGGCGGCGCTGGGATGTCCGGCATGGATTCGACACTGGACTGGCGGACGGCCATCACCTACTGTCCGGGCATAGGTGGTCCTATGGTCGCGCCGGAGACGGTTGCACCGGGGTGGCCGTGGCGGAAATGGGGTTTCAGATGGTAGAGGCAAGTGGCCGGGTGTTTCGTTGGCGGGTAGCGACGCTGGTGGCGACGCTCGCAATGGTGTCCTCGGTCCTCTTTGCCGCGCCCGTCGGTGCCCAGGACGACTTCTTCTTTGAGCCGCCTCCGCCGGACACGGGTGGTGGCGCTCCGCCTCCGCCACCGGCGCCTGATCCCGGTCCTGCGCCTGATCCCGGTCCTGCGCCTGATCCCGGTCC
>CAYFOV010000010.1:96158-98192 GCA_964344855.1 uncultured Candidatus Nemicrothrix sp. | reverse complement strand
CACATCGACGGGGAGGTTTGGCACCTCGATGTCGGCTCATCGCATCCTGGGGCTGAAGCAGGTCCCAAGGGTTGGGCTGTTCGCCCATTAAAGCGGTACGCGAGCTGGGTTTAGAACGTCGTGAGACAGTTCGGTCCCTATCCTCTGCAGCCGGAGGAGATTTGAGAAAGGCTGTCCCTAGTACGAGAGGACCGGGACGGACGTAGCTCTGGTGTGCCAGTTGTTCCGCCAGGAGCATGGCTGGTTGGCCACCTACGGAAGGGATAACCGCTGAAAGCATCTAAGTGGGAAGCCCGTTTCAAGATGAGATCTCCCACCGGGTAACCGGGTAAGGCCCGTGGCAGACCACCACGTTGATAGGCCGGAGGTGTAAGCACGGCAACGTGTTCAGCCGACCGGTACTAATCGGCCGAGGGCTTGGGTACACATCGACCGTTGGTACCGATGTTCGTGTTCGCTGTGGAGTGCTCGAGGGGCGGGATCCGGCCGGATTCCGCGACACGGGTTGACAACTAAGAGATCGTGTCCGCCGCAACCGCGGTGGACGCACCGGTTTTCGGTGGCCATGGCGGCGGGGTCACACCCGTTCCCATTTCGAACACGGCAGTTAAGCCCGCCAGCGCCGATGGTACTTGGGTCGAGAGGCCCTGGGAGAGTAGGACGCCGCCGGATTTCGCACGCTGAGAGCGGGGCCTTCGGGCCCCGCTCGAGCGCGTAAGGGGGTTGTCCGCGGGCCCTGGCAGGCAGCTGCGGTCCTGTATCCAGGTTCCGATCTCCACGTGCCGATATCCACGTTCCTCCGTCCACGCTCCGATATCTAGGTGCCGGCCGTCTGCCGGCTACCCACGGGGCTCGGCTCAGGCCATGTCCCGGGGGGCGAAGCCGGTCTCGGAGAGGCGCTCCCAGAGCAGCCGCCAGCCGGCATCCCCTCCCACCGCCGCCTCGAGGGTTGCCTCGGCCGCCTCCCGGTCCCCACTGGCCAACAGCGCCGCTGCCTTCCAGAACCCCGCCTGGGTGCTCTCCGGTCCGTTGGCGACGGCCTCCGTCAGCAGGTCCAGGGCCTCTGTCGGCCGGCCGGCCGTGAGCGCGTTGATGCCCGATCCCACGATCTCGTACAGGTCGTGCAGGTCGAGGAGGCGGCCCAGCTCGGCAACCGGATCGTCGCTGTCGTCGGTTCGCAGGTCGACAAGGCGCGCCCACCGGGGCTGCTCCCGGTCACCACCTGCCGTAAGCACCGCTGCCGAGGTGGATCCCCGCAGGTCGCCCCCGGCCTCCCGCCCTGCTGCCACGGCCGCCCAGAGCCTCCTCGGGAGGTTCCCCGGGGCGCTGGCGTAGACCTCCAGCATCACGTCCCAGACCCCCTCCGGCTCAGCCATGTTGGCCAGTGCAACCACCCCATCGCCGACGGCGTGCCCTGCGCTGGCTATGCAACCGGTTCCCGTGTGCGCCGCCACCCGACCCGCGGAGTCGACCAGACCCACCTGCCTGGAACTGCTACCCGGGTCCCCGGCCAGCAGGACGTCGAGGGCTGCTTCCGGATCATCTCCGGCCCTGAGCAGGCCCAGGGACCGCGGCCCGTAGGAGGCCTCGGTGATGGCCTGGGTGGCGACAGCCCCCACGCCGGGCTCCACCCACGGCACCCTCTGGCCCACGGCCAGGTAGCCGGTGTGGACGGCCACGCCCACCTGGCCGGTGTCGGGATCACGGGCGACGATCGAGAGGGTCACGAGTGCTCCTGGCTGGCGCGGGCGGCTGGCAAGGCACGACGCTAGTGGCGGGGTCAGGGGTCCGTGCTGGCAGGGCACCGGTAGGGTCATCGCCCATGGCCCCGCCACAGGATCGACGGTCGCCCCGTAAGGGGGGCGGCGGGGAGCGCCAGCCAGGCGGCAGGCCGGGCGGCAGTTCCGGTGGTGGGCGTTCGGGTGGCAGGGGTGATGGTGGTTCCGGTGGGGGTCGATCGGGCGGCAGGCCCGGTGGCGGTTCCGGTGGTGGGCGTTCGGGTGGCAGGGGTGATGGTGGTTCCGGTGGGGGTCG
>CAYFOV010000010.1:46445-96058 GCA_964344855.1 uncultured Candidatus Nemicrothrix sp. | reverse complement strand
GTTCCGGTGGTGGGCGTTCGGGTGGCAGGGGTGATGGTGGTTCCGGTGGGGGTCGCAAGCCGGGCGGCAGTTCCGGTGGCGGTTCCGGTGGTGGGCGTTCGGGTGGCAGGCCCGGTGGTGGTTCCGGTGGGGGTCGCAAGCCGGGCGGCAGTTCCGGTGGCGGTTCCGGTGGTGGGCGTTCGGGTGGCAGGCCCGGTGGTGGTTCCGGTGGGGGTCGATCGGGCGGCAGGCCCGGTGGCGACCGCGACGACGGGCGTACCGACCGCAGGCGCCGGCCGCCCGACGATGCCGGGCCCAGGAACTGGGGCGGCGTGGCCAGGAGGGCAGCCGGACGCCTAGAGCGCGAGGAGGCCGAGGACCGGGGCTGGCGCAGCGACCGCACCGCCGACCGGACGACGCGGCCCCCAAAGACACAGCCCGAGCGCTCCGACCGCCTGCGGCGGGAGGCCGCCGACGCCGTGGCCAGGGGCTACGAGCCGGCCAGGCCGGCGAGGGTGTACCGCGTGCTGGAACGTCCGCCACTGCCCGACGCCCCCGCACGGCTGCCCGACGCCGACACCGCCCTGCGCCGGGCGCTCGGCGACAAGGCAGGCATGCGTGCGGCGGCCAGGCTGCGGGAGGCGGCTGCTGCCTTCGACGCCGAGCGCTTCAACGACGCCCGTCGGATCCTGAACCAGCTGGTCGAGCGGGCTCCCGAGGTGGTCGAGGTGGTCGAACTGCTGGGCCTCACCCACTACCGAATGGGCCACTGGCGGGCCGCGGCCAAGCGCCTCGAGGCATTCCGGGTGCTGACTGGCGGCACCGAACAGCACCCGGTCCTGGCCGACTGCCACCGGGCACAGGGACGCTGGGCTGACGTCGAGGCCCTGTGGGCGGAGCTGCGGGAGGCCTCGCCCAGCGCAGCACTGGTCACCGAGGGAAGGCTGGTGGCCGCCGGGGCCCTGGCCGACCAGGGGCGCATGGCCGACGCGGTCAGGCTGCTGGAGCGCGGCTGGTCGGTCCCCAAGCGGCCCCGCGAGCACCACCTGCGTCGCGCCTACGCCCTGGCCGACCTCTACGAGCGGTCGGGCTCGGCCCCACGGGCAAGGGAGCTGTTCCGGTGGGTCGCCGGGCGCTCGTCGGGCTTCGCCGATGTGGCCGACCGGCTGAAGGCCCTGGGCTGACCCGGCCGCGGGGGACGGCCCGTCACAGGCCCCCGCTACGGTTCCCGGTGAGGCTTCCCTCCTGAGTGGCGGTCGCAGCCCAACCAGGCTGCGGTCCGGAAGAAGGGAGCCACCATGGCTGCCACAGGTACAACGGCCCCAGGGACAGGGGCCCCCGGGACAGGCCCGATCGACTGCAACCTGGGTGTCCTGGTTGGCGAGTTGAGCAGCGACCCAAGGTCCCTCCAGCTCGACTCGGGGAGCATGCTGCTGCGGCTGGAGGTGACCGTGCGCGACGGCGCGGCCACCGACACGGTCCCGGTGGTGCGCTTCGACCCGATTGCCAGCGAACTGGCCCTTGCAGCAGGGGAGCGCGTCGCCGTCGTCGGGCGGGTCCGCCGCCGGTTCTTCAGGGCCGGCGGAACTACCGCAAGCCAGACCGAGGTGCTGGCCGAGCGGGTAGTGCCGGTAGCCAGCCGGAGGCGCGTAGCCAGGCTGCTGGGCTCGGCGGCCTCCCGCCTCGAGGCCGCCATCGGCTGAGGAATCCTCGTGCAGCGGGTCTGGGCGGGGTAGTCGCCTTCGTAGCGCCTCGGGTTGTGACAGGGGCGGCCCGTGTGGGGCCGACAGGGGGTCTGCGCGGCGCGGCCGCCGGGGCTGCTGCGGGTCCGCCGGGGAGAGTCACCTCTCGGGCCAATAGAGGTCTGCGCGGCACGGCCGTCGGCGTATGGTGATCCGGAGCGCACGCCTGCATGGCGGAGCGCCTGCGGGGATCCGAACTGCCGGCAACCGACAACACAGAAACCAGGAGCACTTCGGTGGACATCCAGACCCTTCTAGGCGACGACGCCGCCTACCTGTTGGAGCACGTGTCGGAGGGCATCCCCTCCTCCACACTCACCAGCCCCGGGCCGGACTTCGTGTTCGACGTGTTCGGGCCAACCGACCGTTCCCCACAGGTGCTGCGCAGCCTCCAGTCGCTCCTTGACCACGGCCGGCTGGGTGGAACGGGGTACGTGTCGATCCTCCCCGTCGACCAGGGTATCGAGCACTCGGCGGCGGCCTCCTTCGCACCCAACCCGGCCTACTTCGACCCGGCCAACATCGTGGAGCTGGCCATCGAGGGTGGCTGCAACGCGGTGGCCTCCACGTTCGGGGTTCTGGGGTCGGTGTCGAGGACCTACGCGCACCGGATCCCGTTCATCGTGAAGCTGAACCACAACGAGTTGCTGACCCTGCCGAACTGCTTCGACCAGGTCATGTACGGCTCCGTCGACCAGGCCTACGACCTGGGGGCCGCCGGGGTCGGGGCCACCATCTACTTCGGCTCCGAGGAGTCCACCCGCCAGATCGGCGAGGTGGCCGAGGCCTTCGCCAGGGCACATGAGCTCGGCATGTTCACGGTGCTGTGGTGCTACCTGCGCAACCCCGGCTTCAAGGTCGACGACACCGACCACCACGCCTCGGCAGACCTGACCGCGCAGGCCAACCACCTCGGTGTGACCATCGAGGCCGACATCATCAAGCAGAAGCTCCCCGAGGTGAACGGCGGCTACAACGCCATACCGGGCTTCGGCAAGACCCACCCGCTGGTCTACGAGCGGCTGACCAGCGACCACCCGATCGACCTCTGCCGCTGGCAGGTGGCCAACTGCTACATGGGCCGCATAGGCCTCATCAACAGCGGCGGGGCGTCGTCAGGGGCCGGCGACCTGGCCGAGGCGGTCCGCACGGCCGTCGTGAACAAGCGGGCCGGCGGCATGGGCCTCATCAGCGGGCGCAAGGCCTTCCAGCGGCCCATGGCAGAGGGCGTCGAGCTGCTCAACGCCATCCAGGACGTCTACCTGGACGCTTCGGTCGACCTGGCCTGAGGGCCGCGGTAGCTGGGGCCCCCGGGGGCCCCCGAGGGGCGTGTCCCGGCTGTGACAATTGTCGCAGACATCGCCGTTCCCGATCATCCACGTTCTGCGCGCGCGTGGTTATGGTTGGGGCCGTGCAGGGGACGACCGGCAACGAGGCCGGACCGCCGACGGGCATGAGAAGGTAGGCGGCTGTCGTGACCGACACCGTGGCACCCCCAGTGGCACCCGCGCTCGACAAGGTGATCGTCCGCTTCGCGGGCGACTCCGGTGACGGGATGCAGTTGACGGGCGACCGCTTCACCAGCGCCAGCGCCGTCTTCGGCAACGACCTGGCGACCCTCCCGGAGTACCCGGCTGAGATTCGGGCCCCCGCCGGCACCCTGGCCGGCGTGTCGGCGTTCCAGGTGCAGATCTCGGACCACGACATCATGACGCCGGGCGACGCCCCGGACGTGCTCGTGGCCATGAACCCTGCGGCGCTCAAGTCGGACCTGTTCATGGTGGTCCCCGGCGGGACCCTCATCGTGAACTCGGATTCCTTCGAGGAGCGCAACCTGGCCAAGGCCGGCTACGACCACAACCCCCTGGAGGGTTCGGACCTGGACGCCTACCGGGTGGTCCAGGCGCCCATGACCAAGCTGACCAAGGAGGCCTGCAAGGACCTCGGCGTGAAGCCACGCGACGCCGAGCGGTCCAAGAACTTCTTCGCCCTGGGGCTGGTGTCGTGGATGTACAGCCGGCCCACCCAGCCCACCCTCGACTGGATCGACGCCAAGTTCGCCGGCCGCGACCTGGTGATAGCCGCAAACCGGGCGGCCTTCTCCGCCGGCTACGCCTTCGGCGAGACGGCCGAGTTGGGCGACCAGCGGGTTGTCGTGAATGCGGCACCCCACGAGCCGGGCACCTACACGAACGTGAGCGGCAACGTGGCCCTCTCGTGGGGGCTCATAGCCGCCGGCGAGCTCTCCGGGTTGCCGGTGTTCCTCGGCTCCTACCCCATAACGCCGGCCTCAGACATCCTCCATGAGCTCTCGAAGCACAAGTCCTTCGGGGTCACGGCCTTCCAGGCCGAGGACGAGATCGCCGCCGTCGGGGCCGCCCTGGGAGCCTCCTACGGCGGGCACCTGGGCGTGACGACCACCAGCGGCCCGGGGGTGGCGCTCAAGTCCGAGACGATCGGGCTGGCCGTGAGCCTGGAGCTGCCCCTCGTGGTGGTCGACATCCAGCGCGGCGGGCCGTCGACCGGCCTGCCCACCAAGACCGAGGCGTCCGACCTGCTTCTCGCAGTGCACGGCCGCCACGGCGAGGCCCCACTTCCCGTGATCGCGGCCCGCACCCCGGCCGACTGCTTCGACGTGGCCATCGAGGCCGCCCGCATGGCCCTCACCTACCGGACCCCGGTGATCCTGCTGTCCGACGGGTACCTGGCCAACGGCTCCGAGCCGTGGCGCCTGCCCGACGTGGCCGACCTGGCGCCCATTCCCATCCAGTTCGCCGACGGCTTCAACCAGGTTGACGCCGACGGCAACGGCGTGTTCTGGCCCTACCTGCGCGACGAGCGCCTGGTGCGGCCCATGGCTCTGCCCGGCACCCCCGACCTCATGCACAGGATCGGCGGCATCGAGAAGCAGGACGGCACCGGCAACGTGAGCTACGACTCCGAGAACCACGCCCGGATGGTCACCCTCCGGGCCGAGCGCATCGCCGGCATCGACGTCCCCGACGTCGAGGTGGTCGGCGACGCCGACGCCAGCGTGGTCGTGCTGGGCTGGGGCTCTACGTGGGGCGCCATCACCAGCGGGATCGGCCGGCTCAGGGCCGCCGGCCACAGGGTCGCCCACGTGCACCTGACCCACCTGAACCCCTTCCCGGCCAACCTGGGGAGGGTCCTGGCCGGGTTCGACAAGGTGTTGGTGCCCGAGATGAACCGCGGGCAACTGGCCACGCTGGTCAGGGCCGAGTACCTGGTCGACGCCAGGACCGTGAGCAAGGTGACAGGCCAGCCCTTCACGGCCGGCGAGATCGAGCAGGTGGTGCTGGGGGTGCTTGATGACTGACACCCTCGACAGGGAGGCGTCGGAGGTTCCCGAGACCACCCGGGCCGACTGGCAGAGCGACCAGGAGGTCAAGTGGTGCCCCGGATGCGGCGACTACTCGATCCTGACCGCCCTCCAGCTGCTCATGCCCGACCTGGGCGTGAGGCGCGAGAACACCGTGTTCATCTCCGGCATCGGCTGCGCGGCCAGGTTCCCCTACTACATGAACACCTACGGCGTGCACACAATCCACGGCCGTGCACCGGCGTTCGCCACCGGCCTGGCCATGGCCCGGCCCGACCTCGACGTGTGGGTCGTAGGCGGCGACGGCGACATGCTCTCGATCGGCGGCAACCACCTCATCCATGCCCTGCGGCGCAACATCAGGCTGAACATCCTGTTGTTCAACAACCAGATCTACGGCCTCACGAAGGGCCAGTACTCGCCCACCAGCGAGATCGGCAAGGTCACCAAGTCGTCGCCGGTGGGCGCCACGGCGAAGCCGTTCAACCCGGTCAGCGTGGCCCTGGGAGCCGAGGCCAGTTTCGTGGCCCGCACCCACGACATGGACCGCAGGCACATGCAGGAGACCTTCAGGCGGGCCCACCTGCACGACGGGGCGGCCTTCGTCGAGGTCTACCAGAACTGCAACGTGTTCAACGACGGGGCCTTCGGCGACATCACCAAGAAGGATGCCCGTGACGACATGCTCATCGACCTGCACCACGGCCAACCCATCCGGTTCGGCAGCGAGCAGCAGTTCGGCGTGGCGAGGCGGCCCAACGGCGTCCAGATCGTGGAGGTGGCCGAGGCCGGCGAGGCGGCCCTGCTGGTTCACGACGAGACCCTGGTTGACCCGTCTACCGCCTTCTCGCTCTCACGCCTGGCCGAGGGGCCCCACACCCCGACCCCGGTCGGGGTGTTCCGGGCCTGCGAGCGGGACGAGTACGGACGGGCCGTTGCGGGCCAGATCGCAGGGGCCACGGCAGCAAGGGGCAAGGGCGACCTGGCCTCGCTCCTGCGTTCCCAGCCCACCTGGGAGGTCTGAGCAACGGGCCCCGGCCCGATGCCAGAGCCATGGGTCCACGACGGTGAGTTGGGCACTGGACCTGGACGGTGTCGTCTGGCTGGGCACTGAGGCGGTCCCCGGAGCCGCGGAGGCCGTCGCACGCCTGCAGGCCGCCGGCGAGAGGGTGCTGTTCGTCACCAACAACTCCGGCCGGCGCGTGGTCGAGGTGGAGGAGAAGCTGGCGTCGCACGGGATCGATGCCATGGGGGGCGTGATCACCTCGGGGATGGCTGCCGCCAGGATGGTGGAGCCGGGCGAGACCGTCGTGGGAATGTGCGGACCGGGCGCCCGCGAGGAGCTGGAGGCCAGGGGGGCGGTGGTGGTTGACGAGGGCCCTGCCGACACGGTGGTCGTGGGTTTCCACGAGGACTTCGACTACAGGCGCCTCACGGCCGGGGTGCAGGCGGTCCTGGGCGGCGCCCGGATCCTGGCAACAAACGAGGACGCCAACTGGCCGGCCCACGATGGAATCCGGCCAGGCGCGGGTGCGCTGGTGGCGGCCCTGGTGGCGGCGACCGGGGCGGTGCCCGAGGTTGCGGGCAAGCCGCACCGGCCGACCTGTGACCTGGTGCTGGAGGCCGGGGGACCCGATGGCACGGTGGTCGGCGACAGGCCCGACACCGACGGCCTGCTGGCCAGGGGGCTCGGCTGGCGCTTCTCGCTGGTGCTCTCCGGGGTGGTCGGCACCGGCGACCTCCCGGTGGACCCGGCGCCCGACACCGTCCACAGGGACCTGTCTGCCGTGGTGGACGAGGCCCTGGGGTGAGCGTGCGGCGCCGCCTCGACCACGAGCTGGTCCGGCGGGGCCTGGCCGAGAGCCGCTCTGCGGCTAGGGCGCTGATCGTGGAGGGGCGGGTGACCGTCGACGGGGCGCCGGCCCAAAAGCCGGCCCGCCTGGTGGCCCCGGCCCAGGCGGTGGTCGTCGCCGGCGGCCCGCCCCGCTGGGTGAGCAGGGGCGGGGCCAAGCTGGAGGCGGCCCTCGAGGCCTTCGGCCTCGATGTGGAGGGGCTCAGGGTGGTCGACGTGGGTTCCAGCACCGGGGGCTTCACCGACTGCCTGCTGCAGCGGGGGGCTGCGTCGGTCGTGGCGGTGGACGTGGGGAGGGGACAGCTCCACCAGCGGCTCCGGGTGGATCCGCGCGTCGAGGTGCTCGAGCGCACCAACGTCCGTGGCGTCGATGTCGCCTCCATCGGGGGACCGTTCGACCTGGCGGTGGCAGACCTCTCGTTCATCTCGCTGCGGACAGTCATGGGCGACCTCGTCGGCCTGGTGCCGGCGGGGGCTCCGCTGGTGCTCCTGGTGAAGCCACAGTTCGAGGCCGGAAGGGCCGAGGCGGACCGTGGCAGCGGCGTGATCCGGGATCCGGCCGTGTGGGAGCGGGCGCTCGTAGAGGTGGAACGGTCGGTTCGGGGCCACGGAGCCGCCATCATGGAGGGCATGGCATCCCCGGTCACAGGCGCCGACGGCAACGTGGAGTTCCTGGTCCACGTCGTGGCTGGAGGTATGCCTGATGGTTCGTTCGACCCGGCTGCCGTGGTCGCAGGGGTGACAGGGGCTGGTGGTTCCTGATGGCGGTCGTTGGCCTCGTCGTCCATGAGGGGCGCGGTGCGGCCGTGGCCCAGGCCGACGCCCTGGCCGGCCAGCTCAGGTCCGACGGCCACGAGGTGCTCCGCTCGGGTGAGGACGGCTTCGGCGATGGCGGGGGCGACCTGGACCTGGTCGTGAGCCTCGGTGGCGACGGCTCCATCCTGCGGGCGGTGGGTCTGTTGGACGGTGGCGCGGTGCCGGTGCTCGGCGTGAACTTCGGCCACCTCGGCTACCTGACCGCAGTCGAGCCCGAGGAAGCCGTCGACGCGGTGGCCCGGACCCTCGCCGGCGGGCACGACATCGAGGAACGCATGATGCTGCGGGTGGCCGTGGAGCGGGCCGACGGCTCGGCCGGCGCGGTCGACCACGCCCTCAACGAGGTCGTCGTGGAGCGCACTGCGGCCGGTCAGACCGTGAGGCTGGGGATGTCCCTCGACGGCGAGTTCTTCACCTCCTACGCGGTGGACGGCCTGATCGCCGCCACGCCGACCGGCTCCACGGCCTACGCCTTCTCGGCGAGGGGCCCGATCGTGGATCCCCTCCACCGCTCCATCCAGCTCACGCCGGTGTCGGCCCACATGCTCTTCGACAGGACCCTGGTGCTGAATCCCTCGACCGAGGTCCGCCTGGAGGTGCTGGGAGGCCGGACCGCCACCTGCACCGTGGACGGCAGGTCCCTCGGGGTACTGGGCCAGGGCGACCACGTGGTCTGCTCGGTGGCCGACCGGGTGGCCCGCCTCGTGACCTTCGGTCGGCGGGACTTCAGGCAGCTGCTGCGGACCAAGTTCGGCCTCGAGGACCGCTAGCACCCCGCCACCCGGCCCGGCGATCAGGGTCGCCGGAGTTCGCCTCCCCATTCCGCGAACAGGTCTCGCACGTCATCCGGGCTGGCGACCGGTAGCTCGGAGTCGACGAGCCTGCCAAGTTTGCCGAAGGCGTCCGCTATGGCTGTACGGGTCAGGCCGGGGTCGAGCTGCCGGGCCCAGCCGATGCACGACTCCCTGTCGAACCGGGCCACGAGTGCGGCCAGGTCCGTGAAGTCGCGTCCTTCAGCCCGATCCACGGTGGCCAGGACCTTCCGGCCTACGAGGTCCCGGGAGGAGAGCACGGGCAACCCGTCCACGACTTCTGTGGGAAACAGCGTCGGCATGTCGACGGCCAGGTCGATTCCGGTGGGCCCATCGTCGCCCTCAGCGACCATCCGGGTGAATGTCTCGTGGGATCGGACGACCGCCACGGTCCATCCCAGTGCGGTCAGTGCCTCTTCGAGAGCGTGGGCGAGCGGCCGCACGTCGCCCGGATGCGCTCCCGGTTCGGCACCGACAAACGCGTCGACATCGCGTGTGGGGCGCCGGATCACGCCGAGGGCGAGGAGTGCCGACCCACCCGCCAGGGCGAAGCCCTCCGCCGCAGAAAGGGAGAAGAGCAGGCGTCCGATTGAGTGTTGCTGGGGGTCGAGCGAGGTCATGTCGCGATGGTCGGGGATTCCCCGGGGTCCAGAGCCCCGTCGACCAGGGGTTGCCAGGCGGTACGCAGTGCGGCGGGAAGGACGAGGTCGGGCCATGCCTCGCAGAGCAGGGTCCCGTCGACCACCTCGGCGATGTCCCCCGGGGTTCCCTCCCGAAGGACGACCTCGTAGGCCCTGAGACGCTGGGACCGCTCTGACAGGTCGAACGTCCTTGGTGGTCCGCTCCACCACAGGTGTGGCCCAACTACCAGCCGGCGCAGCGAGGCGGCGGTGCCCAGCCGCCACAGGTGCGACGGCACGGCGTAGGGGCGGCGACCCGTGGTCCAGGACCACTCCGGTTGCTGGTCGATGAGCAACTCCACGCCGACGGCGGCAAGCAGGGTGTCAGCGGTGGTGACCAGTGGCCTGCGCCTGGCGGACTCGTAGGCAGCGATGTTCGGACGGGGAATGCCGCTGAGTTCGGCAAGTTGGGCCTGTGTGAGACCGGCTGCCCTGCGTGCGGAACGCAACAACTCTCCGAACCTCATGGAATGTATCGTAGTCGATACATCAGCTTCTGGCACCCGTGGTGCCGAGGTCAGGTCCGGCGGGTCACCCGATCCTGTCGCAGGTGCGTGCGAGGATGCCCCCATGCTGTTGGAGTTGCGGGTCACCGACATGGGGGTGATCGAGGAGGCATGCCTCCTGTTCGGGCCGGGTCTCACCGCCGTCACCGGTGAGACCGGCGCCGGCAAGACCCTCGTGGTCGGGGCCATCGAGCTGCTGCTGGGCGGCCGGGCCGACCCTTCGATCGTGCGGCCGGGAGCCGACCATGCCGTGGTGGAGGGCCGGTTCCTGGACGGCGACGACGAGGTGCTGGTACGGCGGGTCGTTCCGGCCGAGGGACGCAGCCGCGCCTACGTCGACGGCCAGCTGGCCACCGCCACGGAGTTGGCCGGTATGGGACGCCGGCTGGTCGACCTGCACGGCCAGCACGCCCACCAGGCCCTGCTGGCCGGGCCGGCGCAGCGGGCGGCCCTGGACCGGTTCGGCGGCATCGACCTGGCCCCCCTCGAGGCGGCCGTGGCGGCCCTGTCGGCCATCGACGACGAGTTGGCGGCCCTTGGCGGCGATGAGAGGGCCCGGGCCCGCGAGATCGACCTGCTCCGCTACCAGGTCTCAGAGCTGGACGCCGCCGCCGTCGACGACCCGGGCGAGGACGACCGCCTGGAGGCGGAGCAGGCCCTGCTGGCCGACGCCGAGGCACACAGGGAGGCGGCCGTGGCAGCCCTGGCACTTGTGGATGGTGACGGCCCCGCATCCGAGGCGCTGTCGGCCGCCCTGTCGCACCTCGTCGACCGGGCACCCTTCGAGGAGGCTGCCGGGAGGCTGGAGGGGGCGGCGGCCGAGCTCTCCGACCTGGCGGGCCTGCTGCGGTCGGTCGCAGAGGGCGTCGAGGAGGACCCCGCCCGCCTCGAGGCCGTGGGGGAGCGCCGGCGCCTCCTCTCGGAGCTGCGGCGCAAGTACGGCAACGGCCTGGCCGAGGTCATGGAGTACCACCGCGAGGCGGCGGAGCGCCTGGCCGGCCTGCTCGACCACGAGGCGAGGGCAGCGGTGCTGGACGCCGAGCGGGTGGCGGCAGAGGAGGCCAGGTCTGTGGCGGCAGGGGTGGTGCTGGACGCCCGCCGGCGGGCGGCCCCCGACCTGGCCCGGCGCATCGAGGAGCACCTGAGGGAGCTGGCCATGCCGACCGCAACCATCGACGTGGCCGTGGGAGGCGAGGCCGGCGACGACGTGGAGTTGCTGCTCTCGGCCAACTCCGGTGCTCCGCTGCTGCCGTTGGCCAGGGTGGCGTCGGGCGGTGAGTTGGCGCGGGCCATGCTGGCCGTGAGGCGCGTGCTGACGGCGTCACCGCCCACCCAGGTGTTCGACGAGGTCGACGCCGGCGTGGGCGGCGAGGTGGCCCACGCAGTCGGTGCCTCCCTTGCCGACCTGGCCTCCCGCAGCCAGGTGCTGGTCGTGACGCACCTGGCCCAGGTGGCCGCCTACGCCCACGACCAGGTGGTGGTCACAAAGCACGACGACGGCGAGGCCGCCGTGGCCAGTGCCAACCCGGTCCATGGGGACGACCGGGTGGTCGAGCTGTCGCGGATGCTGTCGGGGTCGCCGGGGAGCGGCACGGCCCGCGACCACGCCGTGGAACTGCTGGCCGAGGCGTCGGCGGCCCGGGGGGCGTGACACCCGACCGTCCCCGACGGGAGGGCTGCCGCGCGTGCCGGGCGGCCCGGGGATAGATTGGGTTCCCGTGACGAAACACATCTTCGTGACGGGTGGCGTCGCAAGCTCGCTCGGAAAGGGCCTCACGGCCGCCTCGCTGGGCCGCCTCCTCAAGCAGCGGGGCCTCCGGGTGGTGATCCAGAAGCTGGATCCCTACATCAACGTGGACCCGGGCACGCTCAACCCCTTCGAGCACGGCGAGGTGTTCGTCACCGACGACGGCGGCGAGACCGACCTGGACCTGGGGCACTACGAGCGCTTCATCGACGAGAACCTGACCCGCGACTCCAACGCCACGACGGGTTCCATCTACTCGTCGGTCATCGCCGCCGAGCGCCGCGGCGAGTTCCTGGGCCGCACCGTGCAGGTCATCCCCCACATCACCGACGAGATCCAGCGGCGTATCAGGATGCTCACCGGCCCCGCGGTCGACGTGGTCATCACCGAGGTGGGCGGAACGGTCGGCGACATCGAGATCCTTCCGTTCCTGGAGGCCATCAGGCAGTTCAGGCTGGACGCGGGTGAGGGCAACGTCTGCTACGTGCACGTGACGCTGGTGCCCTACATAGCCCCGTCCGGCGAGCACAAGACCAAGCCCACCCAGCACTCGGTGTCGGAGCTGCGCAGCGCCGGCATCCAGCCCCACGCCATCGTCTGCCGCAGCGACGAGCCCATCAGCGACGACCTGGAGCGCAAGATCTCGAGGCTCTCCAACGTTCCCTTCGACGGGGTGGTCAACGCCCCCGACGCCGGCAGCCTCTATGAGATCCCCCTGGTGCTGCACGACGAGGGGCTCGACCAGTTCGTCTGCGACGTGCTCCGGATCGAGGAGGGCCCACCCGACCTGGCCGACTGGACCGACCTGAACCGCAGGGTGGCCGAGGCGACCACGCCCGTGCGGATCGGCCTGATCGGCAAGTACGTGAGCCTGGTCGACGCCTACCTCTCGGTCGTGGAGTCGCTGAACCACGCCGGGTTCCACCACGGTGCGGCCGTTGACATCGACTGGATCCAGGCCGAGGACGTCGAGGGCCTGCTGGCCGAGAACCGCCTGCGGGACCTGGACGGCATCGTGATCCCGGGCGGGTTCGGTGAGCGGGGCATAGAGGGCAAGATCGCGGCCGCCGGCTTCGCCAGGGAGAACGACATCCCCTGCCTGGGCCTCTGCCTCGGCCTCCAGTGCATGGCCGTTGAGTTCGCCCGCAACGTCCTGGGCCTGGAGGGGGCCCACTCCAGCGAGTTCAACCCGGCCACCCCACACCCCGTGATCGACCTCATGGAGTCGCAGCGCGATGTGACCGACATGGGCGGCACGATGCGGCTGGGTGCCTACGTGGCCCAGTTGCGGCCGGGCTCGAGGGTGGCAGAGATCTACGGCGAGGAGGTCGTCTCGGAGCGGCACCGCCACCGCTACGAGTTCAACCCGCGCTACCGGGAGCGCTTCGACGGCACAGGGTTCGTGTGCTCGGGCGAGTCGCCCGACGGCCGCCTGGTCGAGTTCGTGGAACTGGAGGGCCATCCCTTCTGGATCGGCACCCAGGCCCATCCCGAGTTCAAGAGCCGCCCGGACCGACCAGCTCCGCTGTTCAGGGCGTTCGTCGAGGCGGCCCTGCGCAGGGCCGAGGGGCGCAACCCGCAGCTCATCCAGGTCGACCAGGTGGACGCCGGCGCGGCCGGCTGACGGTGGGCCTGGTCGCCCGCCTCCCACACCTGGCGCGGCGGTTCTTCTGCTCCCTGGCCGTCGGCGGGCCGTCGGCTACCGACGAGGCCTGGGCCGAGTCCCACCTGCTGCCGGGCGAGGTGGAGTTGTGGAGGCGCCTGTCCGACGCTGACCGCAGACACCTGGTGGGCGTGGCCCGCAGGGTCGTGGCGGTGCTTGGTAAGGCCGAGCGGCCCGTGGTGGCTGCGGCACTCCTGCACGACGCGGGCAAGGTGGACTGCGGCCTGGGGACGCTCGGGCGGGTGGCGGCCACGTTGCTTATCGCCACGGTGTCGGCTGAACGCCTGAAGGGGTGGGGGGTCGCGGAAGGCTTCCGCGGGAGGGTCGGCAGGTACCGGGACCACCCCGCCATCGGGGAGAGGCTGCTCGTGGCGGCGGGAAGCGACCAGTTGACCGCCACGTGGGCCAGGGAGCACGAGCTGCCGCGGCGGGAGTGGACAGTCGATGCCGGTGTGGCCGAGGTGCTGGTGCGGGCCGACCGCTAGCTCCGGCTGACCGCGTCCCGCCGCTGGAGGGCCGGCTCAGGCGGGGAGCAGGCCCAGGTTGGCCTTGGCCCGGCCGAGCGTTGCGGCGGCCACCTCCCGAGCCTTGTCGGCCCCGACCGCCAGGAGCCTGCCGGTCTCGGCCGGGTCGGCTGCCAGCTCGTGGTAGCGCTCCTGGATGGGGCGCAGCATCTCCACGAGGGCCTCGGAGGTGGCGGCCTTGAGGTCGCCGTAGCGCTCTATGCCCTGGGCCGCCTCGGCCGGGCTGCGGCCGGTGGCGGCACCGAGTATGGACAACAGGTTGGAGACCCCCGGCTTCCCGGCCGGGTCGTAGACGATGTCGCTTCCGCTGTCGGTCACGGCCCGCTTGACCTTCTTGTCGATGGTCGAGGGTTCGTCGAGGAGGAGCAGCGTTCCCTGTGGGCTGTCGTCGGACTTGGACATCTTGGAGGTCGGGTCCTGGAGGTCCATGACCCGTGCGCCGGTAGGGGGCACCACCGCCTCGGGGACCACGAAGGTCTCGCCGAAACGGTGGTTGAACCGGATGGCGATGTCGCGCGTGAGCTCGACGTGCTGGCGCTGGTCCTCGCCGACGGGCACCTGGTCGGTGTCGTAGAGCAGGATGTCGGCGGACTGCAGGGCCGGGTAGGTGAACAGGCCTCCCGACACGAACGTGGTGCTCTCGGACTTGTCCTTGAACTGGGTCATGCGCCTCAGCTCGCCGAAGGCGGCGGTGCACTCCATGATCCAGGCGCACTCCGTGTGTTCGTGCACGTGGCTCTGCACGAACACGGTGCAGCGCTCCGGGTCGAGGCCCACGGCGAAGAGCATCTGGGCCAGCGAGAGTGTGTCGGCGTGGAGGCCGGCGGGGTCGTGGGGGACCGTCAGGGCGTGGAGGTCGACCACGCAGTAGACGGCGTCGGCCTCGCCCTGGAGGGCCACCCAGTTGTTGAGGGCGCCCAGCAGGTTGCCCAGGTGGACGTCGCCGGTGGGCTTGATGCCCGAGAAGACCCGTGCCATGGCCGGTCAGGGTACCGGTGCAGGGCCGGGCCGGAAGGGACATCTCCGGGCGGGGATGCCGGAGGCGGCCCCGGGCCCTATCCGAAGCAGCCGCTGGCGTCCTGGGTGTTGAAGATGTACTCCATGAGGTCGGCGGTGCCCGTGCCGAACTGGGCGTTGATCTGGGTGTTGGCCCGCATGGCCCTGATGTACTCCTGGTGCAGCCCGCTGCAGTCCTGCGCGGCGGCCATGGAGTCGAGGAACGACTTGTAGTCCCAGCCGTACTTGTCCATCCAGTAGGGCGGGCGGGTGGTCGTGGTCGCCAGCACCGGTGCCCGGGTGGTGGTGGGGGGCGCGTCGGTGCCGCTGTCCCAGAGGAACTGGGCACCGACGGCTATGGCGGCGATCCCCAGGAAGGCCAGCACCAGGAACTGCACCACGGGCCGGGGGATGCTGCCACTGCTGGGAATGGCCATCGGCCGAGGCTACAGCCGTGCCCTGTCCGGGGGTATCCGGGCCGGCGGTGTCCGTCCCGCACAGGGGGCCACGCCCTAGGGTCTCTGACGTGAGCGTCACGGTCACGACCCCCGTCTACGAGGGCCCCTTCGACCTGCTCCTGAACCTCATCCTGCGCGAGGAGGTGGAGCTCTACGAGGTGTCCCTCGCGTCGATCGTCGACGCCTACCTGGCCGAACTGGAGCGCATGGGCTCCTGCGACCTCGAGATGACCACCGAGTTCCTCCTAATAGCGGCGATCCTGGTCGAGCTGAAGACCCGTCGGCTGCTGCCGGTGGACGACCGCTTCGATATCGACGACGAGTTCGGCCTCTGGGAGGAGCGCGACCTGCTGCTGGCGCGCCTGCTGGAGTGCAAGACCTTCAAGGACGCCGCCCTCGAGCTGCGCCGCATGGCCTCCGAGGCATCCAGGTCGTGGCCCAGGAGGGCCGGGCTGGAGGACCGCTTCCTGCACCTGGCCCCGGACCTGCTGGCGGGCGTGTCCACGAGGGCACTGCGGGACGCTTGCGTGGATGCGCTCACCCCGCGTCCGGTTGTCCACGTGGACACCGAGCACAT
The DNA here is from genome assembly GCA_964344855.1 of uncultured Candidatus Nemicrothrix sp. Taxonomy (GTDB): domain Bacteria; phylum Actinomycetota; class Acidimicrobiia; order Acidimicrobiales; family MedAcidi-G1; genus UBA3125. The sequence goes on along the minus strand of CAYFOV010000010.1, from coordinate 80,366 downwards.
CGCCCCCATCCGCATCAGCGTGGCCGACGCCGTGGCCCAACTGGTCGACGAGATCCCCCACGGAGGGTCGGTCACCTTCAGGAGCCTCACCGAGGGCCTCACCGACCGCATTACCATCGTGGTGCGCTTCCTTGCGGTGCTGGAGCTCTTCAAGCAGGGCGTGGTCGAGATCGACCAGGCGGCCACGTTCGGCGACATCCACCTCAGCTGGAGCCCGGGTGCCGACGCCGGCGACGTCCAGCTGGTCGACGCCTACGAGGGCTGAGCCGGTGGGCAGCGGGGCGACAGGGGAGGCTGGCGGCGAGGTGCGCCGGGCCATCGAGGCCATCCTCATGGTTGCAGTCGACCCCGTGCCGCCCAACCTGCTGGCGCAACTGCTGGAGGTGCCCACCAGCGCGGTGGAGGCGGCCTGCGACGACCTGGCCGAGGCCTACGAGGCCGAGGGGCGGGGATTCATGCTGGCCCGGGTCGGCGGGGGCTACCGGTACCAGAGCCACCCGGACCTGGCCCCCTGGGTGGAGCGCTTCGTGCTGGAGGGGCAGCACAGCCGTCTCACCTCGGCGGCGCTGGAGACCCTGGCGATCGTGGCCTACAAGCAGCCCATCTCCCGCAACCAGGTGTCGGCCATCAGGGGCGTCGACGTCGACACCGTGATCCGGACCCTCCAGCAGCGCGGCTACATAGAGGTGGTCTCAACCGACCCCGGCCCGGGCAATGCCCTCATGTTCGGCACGACCAGGGCCTTCCTCGAGTCGATGGGCCTCGACAGCCTGTCGGACCTGCCGTCACTGGGCGGCTTCGTGCCCGGCCCCGAGGTGGTCGAGGCCCTTGAGCGCGGCCTGCTGGCCGACCCGGATCCCGGACCCGAGGCCGGGGGCGGAGCCTCGGCCGACGAGGGCGCGCAGGGCGAGGGGGTCACGGCCGGCGACGACCGCCTCCAGGCATGACAGCCGACGGGGAGGCCGGCGACGGCGACCCCGGCGGGACCGGCCGGATCCGGCTCCAGAAGGTGCTGGCCAGGGTCGGCTTCGGCAGCCGCCGGGCCTGCGACGACCTGATCGCGGCCGGCCGGGTGACCGTCGACGGGGTGGTGGCGGTGCTGGGCCAAAGGGTCGATCCCGACACGGCCGTGGTGGAGGTGGACGGTGCGCCGGTCGGCGTGCGCCCCGACCTCGTCTACTACCTGCTCAACAAGCCGGCGGGGGTGGTCACCACGGCCGACGACCCCCAGGGCAGGCCCACCGTGGTTGAGGCGGTGCCGGAGGAGCCCAGGGTGTTCCCGGTCGGTCGGCTCGACGCCGACACCGAGGGGCTGTTGCTGCTCACCAACGACGGCGAGCTGGCACACCGCCTGACCCACCCCTCCTACGGGGTTCCCAAGGAGTACGTGGCCGAGGTGGAGGGCGCACCCAGCAGGGGCGCTCTGCGCAGCCTGCGCGAGGGCGTCGACCTGGACGACGGGCCGACCGCCCCGGCCAGGGCCTCGCTGATGGGCCCGTCGACGGTGCGCCTCACCATCCACGAGGGTCGCAACCGCCAGGTCAGGCGCATGTGCGAGGCGGTGGGGCACCCCGTGGTGCGGCTGGTGCGCACCCGCATAGGGCCCGTGGCCGACAGGTCGCTGGCGCCGGGGGCCTGGCGGGAGCTGACAACGGCCGAACTGCGCTGCCTGCAGCACGCTGTGGCCGCCAAACCGGACCGATAGCCCACGGGCCTACCGGTAGCATCGACGGCCATGGCAGCCCGTCCGACCGCCGCTGCGCCGCGGCCCAGCGGCTCCGGGGTGCGCCCGTGAGCGGCCGCGCCACCGTGGTCGGAGTGGGCCTCATGGGTGGCTCCATCGGCATGGCGCTGCGGAGCAGGGGATGGCACGTCAGCGGCGTGGACCCCGACGCGGAGCGCCTGGCCAGGGCCGTCGAGATGGGCGCCGTGGACGCCGCCGGGTGGGACTCGGCGGCCGAGGTCACGTTCGTGGCGACCCCCGTCGCCCTTATTGCCGACGCCGCGCACCAGGCCCTTGACGCCTCGCCGGCGGGATTGGTGACCGACGTGGGGAGCGTGAAGGAGCCGGTCGTGTCGGCCGTGGACGACCCCCGCTTCGTAGGGGGCCACCCGATGGCCGGTTCCGAGCAGGACGGCATCGAGGGCGCCGACGCCGAGATGTTCAGGGACGCTAACTGGGTGCTCACCCCCGGCGGCTCGACCGGCGACGCGGCGTTCGCCAGGGTCCGCACGATCGTCTCGTCGCTGGGGGCCGAGGTGGTGACGCTGTCGCCTGAGCGCCACGACGCCCTGGTGGCACTCGTGTCGCACGTCCCGCACCTGACGGCGGCCACCCTCATGGGGCTGGCCGACTCCCGTTCCGAGGAGCACTACGCGGTGCTGCGCCTGGCCGCCGGCGGCTTCCGCGACATGACGAGGGTCGCCGCCGGACACCCGGGCATCTGGCCTGACATCTGCTCCGAGAACAGCCACGCCATTGCCGAGGTGCTGGACGACCTGATCGAGGCCCTGGGGGTTGTGCGCAGGGAGGTCTCCGAGTCTGACCGGGCCGGCCTGCTGGCCCGCCTGGAGCGGGCCAGGGCGGCCAGGGTCAGCCTCCCGACCGGAGCCCCCATGCCCTCGGAGCTGGCCGAGGTGAGGGTGCCCATACCCGACCGCCACGGCGAGATTGCAGCCATCGCAACACTCGCCACCGAACTGGACGTGAACATCTACGACCTGGAGATCGCCCACTCTGCCGAGGGCGACCGGGGAGTGGTGCTCCTGATCGTGGAGAACGGCCTGGTCGAGAGGCTCAAGGGGGGCCTCATGGCCCAGGGCTACAGGCCCACCTCGGGCCCCCTTTCGTGAGCGCCGTGGCGGCCCGAGCCGGTGGGCCGCTGACGTGACGGCCTTCGGGGTCGAGCCGGGTGGCCCGCTCAGGGGCAGGCTGAGGGTTCCGGGCGACAAGTCCATCTCGCACCGGGTCCTGATGCTGGCGGCACTGGCCCACGGCACCTCCCGACTGGAGGGCCTCAGCGACGGGGCGGACGTGGCCGACACCCTGGTGGCGGTGGAGGCGTTGGGCGCCAGGGTGGAGGCGACCGGCGACGGGGTGGTCGAGGTGACCGGTGGTCGCCTGGCCGAACCAGACGGCCCGCTGTGGGTGGGCAACTCGGGCACGGGCATAAGGCTGCTGGCAGGCCTCCTGGCTGGCTTGCCGTTCAGGTCGGTCCTGGACGGCGACTCCTCGATCCGGCGCCGTCCCATGGATCGGGTGGTGGAACCCCTGCGCCGGATGGGCGCCACCATCACAGGTGCCGACGGCTCGACCAACGCCCCGCTCACGATCGACGGCGGGGGCCTTCGGGGCATCGAGTACGCCCCGCCCGTGGCCAGCGCCCAGGTGAAGGGCTGCGTCCTGTTCGCCGGGCTCTCGGCCGACGGCCCGACGACGGTCGTGGAGGCGGTGCCGACGAGGGCCCACACCGAGGAACTGATGGCAGTCACCGGAATCGGGGTTGAGTCGGCCCCGGGCCGGGTGACCGTGCAGCCGGGAAGGCCCCGGCCCTTCGCCCACAGCGTCGAGGGCGACCCGTCACAGGCCGCCTTCTGGGCCGTGGCCGCCGCCGTGGTGCCGGGTTCGGAGGTGGTCGTGGAGCGGGTCTACATGGGGCCGGTCCGCACCGGCTTCGTCGACGTGCTCGGGCGGATGGGTGCCGACATCGACCACGAGGCCGGTTCGGGCGACCTGGTCGTGCGCTCCTCGGACCTGCGTGGCACGGTCGTGGAGCCCGGGGAGGTGCCGGGCCTGGTCGACGAGGTGCCAGTGCTGGCCGTGGCCGCCGCCTGTGCGGAGGGCCGGACGCGCTTTCGTGGGGTGGGGGAGCTGCGGGTCAAGGAGAGCGACCGCCTGGCCACCGTGGCCTCCGAGCTGGGGGCCATGGGTGCCCGGGTGGAGGTTGACGGCGACGACCTGGTCGTGGCCGGCGGGCCGCTGACGGGCGCCGGGGTGGAGAGCCACGGGGACCACCGGATTGCCATGGCCTGCGCCGTGGCCGGCCTGGTGGCACAGGGCCGCACCACGGTGTCAGGCTGGGCAGCCGTGGACACCAGCTACCCGTCCTTCGGGCGGGACCTTGACGGGCTGAGGGGCTGAGGCCGGGCCGTGGGGGAGCTCCTGGTCGTGGCCATCGACGGGCCCGCCGGATCGGGCAAGTCCACCGTGGCCCGGGGCGTGGCCGACCGGCTGGGCCTCGACTACCTGGACACGGGCGCCATGTACAGGGCCGTGGCCTGTGCCGCCCTGCGCCGCGGTGTGGAGGCCGACGACGCCCCCGCCGTGGTCGACGTGGCGCGATCGATCGACCTGGTGCTCACTAGGGACTCCTGCACGGTCGACGGTGTTGACGCCACCGCCGAGATCCGCGGTCCCGAGGTGACGGCCGTGGTCAGTGCCGTGGCCGCCAACCCGGGGGTGAGGGAGGAGATGGTGGCCCGCCAGCGGGCCTGGGCGGAGGCGCGGGGTGGTGGCGTCATGGAGGGCCGGGACATCGGATCGGTGGTGTTTCCCGATGCCACCCTCAAGGTGTACCTGACGGCCTCGGCGGAGGTACGGGCGCGGCGTCGGGCCGGTGAGGTGGTCGGCCAGGACGTGGCCGCCGTGGGCGCCGACATCGACAGGCGCGATGCGGCGGACAGCGGCCGGGAGGCCAGCCCACTCATGGAGGCTCCCGGGGCGGTCGTGGTCGACACGTCGGAGATGAGCGTGGACGAGGCGGTCGAGGCGGTCGTGGGGATGCTCCCGTGAGCGTCCGCATGGGCCACGAGTTGGGCCCGGCCGGGCGCCTCACCTACAGGTTCTGCTGGTCGCTGCTGTGGCTGGTGTGCAAGGCCTGGTTCAGGTTCACTGTGGTCGGCAAGGAGAACCTGCCCTCCCGGGGGGCCTATGTCCTGGCCCCCGTGCACCGCTCCTACCTGGACACCCCCGTGGGCGGGATGGTGACCGCCCGCCGCCAGCGCTTCCTCGGCAAGGAGTCGCTCTGGACGAGCCGCTTCGGTGGCGGCTTCCTCACGATCGTCGGGGGCTTCCCTGTGGAGCGGGGCACCGCCGACAGGGCGGCGCTGCGGGCCTGCCAGGAGGTGCTTGAGCGGGGTGAGCCCCTCGTGATGTTCCCCGAGGGCACCCGCCAGTGGGGGCCTGTCGTCGAGGCCGACAAGATGCACGACGGGCCGGCGTTCGTGGCGGCCCGTGCGGGGGTGCCGATCGTGCCGATGGGCATAGCTGGCACCGACCACGCCATGCCGCCGGGCGCCCGCTGGGTAAGGCCCCTGAAGGTGGTGATGGTGGTCGGGGAGCCGATACCACCGCCCGAGGTGGAGGGGCGGGTGCCCCGCCGGGTTGTGGCCGACCTGACCGAGCAGGTCAGGCAGGGGATCCAGGTCGCCTACTCGGAGGCCCTGCGCCTGCGGGGCGAGCCGCCCCTGGAGTACCCGGGCTAGTCCCCGCCGGGCGGGTCGGGCCGGAGGCCATCCAGGGCCGCCAGGGCCTCGGAGGCGCCCACCGAGCGGTCGTCGGCGCCACCCATGTCGGCGACCAGGCCCCTCATGTCGCGTGGAGGCGGGAAGTACTCGTCCTCGTCGGTGTGGTGCACGGTCTCCACCCCGTCGGCCGGGTCCAGGGCGGCCACCACTGCCTCGACCACCTCCTCGGGGGCCGACGCCCCTGCAGTCACCCCCACGGTGCCGCTGAGGTCGTCTGGCAGGTCGGCGGCCCGGTTGATCCACACCACCCTCCCGCAGCCGGCCTCCTCGGCCAGCTTCACGAGGGCCCTGGTGTTGGAGCTGTTGGTTGAGCCGATCACGACCACGGCGTCGCACCTGTCGACCAGGTCCAGCAGGGCGCCCTGGCGGTTGGTGGTGGCGAAGCAGAGGTCGCTGCGTCCCGGCGACCAGATGTCGGGCCAGCGTTCGGCGGCTGCCTCGGCCACCCCCTCCCAGTCGCGGTGGCTGAGGGTGGTCTGGGCCAGCAGGGCCACGTGGTCGCCCAGGTCGGGGAGGGCCGTGACGTCGGCGGCCGACTCGACCCGGTGCACGGCCTCGGGGGCCACCGCCATGGTGCCCACGGCCTCCTCGTGTCCGGCGTGGCCCACGTAGACGACCTGGTAGCCCCGGGCGGCCCTGGTTCTGACCTCGTGGTGGACCTTGGTTACGAGCGGACAGACGGCGTCGACCGTGTAGCCGGCCCTGGCGCGGGCCCTGGCGACCACGTCGGGCGCCGAGCCGTGGGCCGAGAGCATCACGGGGGCTCCGTCTGGCACCTCATCGATGTCGTCCACGAAGACCACGCCGAGCGACTCGAAGCGCTCCACGACCAGCTTGTTGTGGACGATCTCGTGGTAGCAGAAGACGGGCTCGTCGAAGGCCCTGACCATGGTGGCGAGTGCCTTGATGGCCATCTCGACGCCTGCGCAGAAGCCGCGCGGCTCGGCCAGCAGCACCCGGTCCACCTGCACGGGGTGGACCCTACAGGCGGCCCCTGCAGCCGGGGTACGGGCCGCCCCGGTGGCTCCGCTCCGGCTGGCCCGGCCACCGGGCGTCGGTAGCCTTGGGCCCATGTCGACCCCCGTGGTCGTCGGCGTGTCCCCCGGTTCGCCAGCTGAGCGCGCCGGGCTGGCCAGCGGCGACCTGATCTGTTCCGTGAACGGCACCGTGCCGCGCGACGTCATCGAGTACCAGCTGCTCGTGGACGAGCCCGACGTGGTGCTGGAGGTCGACTCGGGCGGCCTGCGTCGGGAGCTTGTGGTGGACAAGGCAGCCGGCCAGCCGCTGGGGGTGGAGGTTGACAGCGCCCTGTTCGACCGGGTGCGCACCTGCGACAACCACTGCGAGTTCTGCTTCATCTACCAGCTGCCGAAGGGCCTGCGAAAGAGCCTCTACGTGAAGGACGACGACTACCGCCTGTCGTTCCTCTACGGCAACTTCACGACCCTGACCCGCTTCACCGAGGCCGACCTGGAGCGGGTGGTGACCGAGGGCCTCAGCCCCCTGTACGTGAGCATCCACGCCACGGACCCGGGCAAGCGGACCGAGATGCTGCGCAACCGCAGGGGCGCCACCAGCCTGCGCTGGCTGAGGGCCCTGCTGGACCACGGCGTGGAGGTGCACGGCCAGGTCGTGGTGTGCCCGGGCGTGAACGACGGCCTGTGGCTGGAGGACACCCTGGCCGGCGTGGCCGACCGCTACCCGGAGCTGGCCACCCTGGCGGTGGTGCCCCTGGGGGTCAGCCGCCACACCAGCGCGCCGCGGATGAGGGCGCACACAGTCGCCGAGGCTCGGGCCGTTGTGGAGGCTGTCGGGGCCTGGCAGGCGGTGTTCACGAGGGCCGTCGGTCGGCGCCTGGTGTTCGCAGCAGACGAGTACTACCTGCTGGCTGGGTTGGCCTTGCCTCCGGCCGACCACTACGGCGACTTCGACATGTACGAGGACGGCATCGGCATGGCCAGGGCCTTCGAGGCGGAGTTCGCAGGCACGGCGGTGGGACGTGAGGCTCCCTCTGGGTTCTTCGCCTCTGTTGACGGTGCCCCGCCCGAGGGCTACCGGGCGCCGCGCACCGCGCCTGGCCCGGTTCCTGTGGCGCTTCGGCCTTCTCCCGGCGCGCCGGTGGTCGTGCTGACCGGTGAGTTGGGCGCCCGTGTGCTGGGACCCCTGGTCGAGCCGCTGTCGGGGCCGCGTGGGGTGGACGTGCGGGTGCTCCCGGTGGAGAACCGGTTCTTCGGGGGGAACGTGGGGGTGACGGGGCTGCTGGTGGGCGAGGACCTGGCCAGGGTGCTGGCCGGCCAGCCGGAGGGGCACCGCTACCTGCTGCCCGACGTGTGCCTCAGCGGCGGACGCTTCCTGGACGGCACCGTCCCAGGGGACCTGCCGCGACCCGTGGAGGTGGTGGCCACCGACGGGGCCGCCCTCAGGACGGCGCTGGGTGCGCCCCTGGCGGCGGGGGTGGCGTCGTGAGGCCGGTGGTGGCGATCGTGGGGAGGCCCAACGTGGGCAAGTCCACGCTCCTGAACAGGATCATCGGCCGCCGCGAGGCCATCGTTGAGGAGCGCCCCGGCGTGACCCGCGACCGCAAGGAGGTCGTGGCCTCGTGGAGGGGCCGGGAGTTCACGCTGGTCGACACGGGCGGATGGCTGGCCGGAGGCGACTCCCTCGACGACAAGGTCAGCCGCCAGAGCGAGCAGGCAATCGCCGACGCCGACGCCGTGCTGTTTGTCGTGGACGCCACCGTGGGCGTGACCGAGGACGACGACCGGGTGGCGGCCCTGCTCCGGCCGAGGGCCGACTCGGTGCTGGTGGTGGCCAACAAGGTGGACGACCGCAGCCACGAGGCGTTCATCTGGGACCTGCTGGCGTTCGGGCTCGGCGAGCCCGAGCCGGTCAGCGCCATCCACGGCCGGGGCACCGGCGACATGCTGGACCGACTGGTCGGGTTGCTGCCAGACGAGGTGGGGGAGGAGCCGGCGGTCGGTGACGACGATGCGGACCGGATCACCGGGGTGGCGATCGTGGGGAGGCCCAACGTGGGCAAGTCGACCCTGTTCAACCGCCTCATCGGGGAGGACCGGTCGGTGGTTCACGACCGACCCGGCACCACCCGCGATTCGGTGGACACCGTGGTCGAGACCCGGCACGGGCCGGTGCGCTTCGTGGACACGGCCGGGATGCGCCGAAAGGCCCGCATCGACGAGGACACCGAGTACTACTCGATGGTGAGGGCACTGCGGTCGCTGGACACGGCCGACGTGGCGCTGCTGGTGGTCGACGCCACCGTCGGTGTGACCCACCAGGACCAGCGCCTGGCCGAGCGGGTGGACGCCGCCGGCTGTCCGATCGTGGTGCTGCTCAACAAGTGGGACCTCTGCGACGCCGAACAGAGGGCCGACGTGACCGACCAGGTGGGCCAGAAGTTGCACTTCGTCGGCGAGGCGCCGGTGCTCAAGGTGAGCGCCCTCTCGGGCAAGAACGTGCAGCGCCTCTGGCCGGCCCTGTCGGCAACCATCGACGGCTACCGGACCCGCATTCCGACCAGGCGGGTGAACGAGGTCGTCCGGGCCGCCCAGGCGGCGCACCCGGCGCCGGCCGGTGCGCGCATCCTCTACGCCACCCAGGGGGCCACCGACCCGCCCACCTTCACCCTGTTCGCCAACCGGGAGGTGCCCCGCACCTGGCTGCGCTACCTGGAGCGGCGCCTGCGCGACGACCTGGAGTTGGGGACCACCCCGCTGAAGCTGCGGGTGCGCCGCCGCTCGGAGTGACGGCGGCCCCCTCCCTCTGAGCTACGGCCCCGGCGTCTCGGGGCCTTCCGGCCACGCCGCGTGGCGCGTGTGGTGGGTCGACCAGGCTGGGGACCCCCATCGGGTGCCCGGTAGTACCCTTGTGCCGGATGCGCACTCCGATCCTCTTCCTGCTCGGGCTGGTCTGCCTGGCCTCTGCGTTGAGTTGGGCCCGGTCGGCCCGCCACCGCTACCGGCTGGTGCGCCGGATCGACCAGGAGACCGCTCCCGACGCCTACACGCTGGCGTGGTCCAACTTCCGCAAGGAGGCCCACTCGGCCAGCCTCTACGGCCTGCTCAGCGCCGGATCGTTCGTGAACGCCTTTGCCGACGGGGCGGCGGTGTTCTTCGCCCTGGTGGCGGTGCCGGCGCTGGTGTCGACGGTGTGGGCGCGCAACGCCGTGCGGGAGGCCCGGATGGCACGCCAGCGCATCGACATTGAGCGCAGGGCCCAGGAGGCCCTCGACCAGGAGGACCTGGCGCCCAAGGCCTGGGCCGCCCGGCTGGCGCCTGAGGAGCTGCCGGAGTACTCGGGGTTCGAGGTCGGCAAGGTCTACCAGGCGGGCACCGGGCTCATGGCCGGGGACTTCTTCGACGTGTTCAAGGCGGCGCCGACGAGGCTGGCGGCCGTGATAGGCGACGTGGCCGGGCACGGCATCGAGTCGTCCATAACGGCGTTCCAGGCCAAGTACCTGCTGCGCACGTTCCTGCGCCAGTTCCGCGATCCGGCCCAGGCCCTCGAGGAGCTGAACCGCCAGATGTCGTCGGTGGACCGGTCCGAGGAGTTCATCTCCCTGGTGGTGCTGGTGTTCGACACCGAGGCCGAGACCATGCGCTACGCCTCGGCCGGCCACCCCGCCACGTTCCTGTGGCACGAGCGGGAGGTACGGCCGCTGCGCTCAACCGGACCGCTCCTGATGCTGGACCCGACGGGCTCCTACTTCAGCCGCGAGATCCCCCTGGAGCGTGACGACATGGCGCTCATGTACACGGACGGCCTGGCGGAGGCCCGCAGCGGCGACGAGCACTTCGGCGAGGAGCGCATCGGCGACGCCCTGCGCCGCAACCCGGGAATCGCCCCGGACGTGTTGTGCAAGCAGTTGCTGGACGCCGCCAACGACTTCAGCCACGGGATCGTGGAGGACGACGTGGCGATCCTGGCGATCCGCAAGACCTGAGCACCGGCGGGGAGGTTCCGCGGTGCCGTGGTGTGAGCCCTGCGACCGCTACCTGAGCCCCAATGCCGTGTCGGTGGTGGGCACCTGCCCGAAGTGCGGGGCACGGGTGCAGGGCGCCGACGGCCGGCCGGCCGGGAGCCAGAAGGTGCCGTGGCACTTCTGGGTGTTCGCCGGGGCGGCCGGCGCCTACCTGGGGTGGCGGCTGGTGCAGGGCCTGTGGTGGCTGGTCACCTGAGGTGATGGCGCTGGCGCGGTCCGCCGGGGGTGGCCGCCGGTAGAGTGGCCGCTCCACAGCGGGCTGTGGCGCAGCTTGGTTAGCGCGTCGGTCTGGGGGACCGAAGGTCGGGAGTTCAAATCTCCCCAGCCCGACCAGTCAGCCGTTCGGCGTCAGGTGGTGCGGCGCCCCCGGCGCGTATCTGGATGCCTCGGCTTCCTAGGATCCCTGCGGTGGACGAGGGCGTGAGGTTCAGGGACCGGGAGGTGGTCCTGGCAGGGGTGGAGGGCACCAACGTCGACGTCCCGAGCGCCAACCCGCTCAACTACCACCAGGCCGTCAACGACCCTGCCGGGTGCGAGCATTTGGTCGTGGACGGCAAGATCTTCCTGCCGCCGGCCGACGGACCACTGCCCCTCGTCATGGTCGTGCCCGGAAGCCTCGGCGTCGGCGACAGCCACGTGGCCCACGCTGAAACCCTGGTGGCGGCCGGCTACGCCGTGTTCGTGCTGGACCCCTTCGGCCCACGCTCAGTCACCTCGACAGTGGTGCGACAGACCCAGTACTCCTTTGCGGCCAGCGCATTCGACGTGCTTGCCGCCCTGCGGGTCCTGGCCGACCACGACGCCGTCGACGCAGACCGCATCTGCGCCCAGGGCCACAGCAGGGGAGGCTCGGCCGTGCTGACCGCAGCCGTGCGGGCCTTCGCCGACCCCATGGTCGGCCCCGACCTGGCCCTGGCCGGCGTCTACGCCGTCTACCCGTGGTGCGGCCACCAGTTCGCCCGACCCGACGTCGGTCCCACCCGGATACGGGCAATCGTGGGCGACAGGGACGACTGGCTCTCGGTGCAGCAGGTCCAGGCCCAGGTTCAGGCCATCGGGCTACTCGGCGGTGATGCCAGCATCCGCGTGGTGGGCGGTGCCTGGCACAGCTTCGACCGCGAGGAGGAGCTCCATGAGATACCCGAGGCCAGCGTGGCCCCCGGGGCGCCGACCACGTTCATCGACGACGACGGTGCCATGGTCGATCCCCGGACCGGGCGACCCGACCCCACCCTCACCGACCACGACACGTTCATGGTCGGCATCGACGCCGGCTACGGCCGCTGGGGTGCCCACATAGGCAGCATCGGCGACCAGCCCGCCCTGTTCAGGGAGGACATGCTGGCCTTCCACACCTCGGTGCTGAGCCCATGACCTGGCGGGGGGACGTCGTGGCGCTGGTCGAAGCGTTCCGCAGCGGCGAGCGCTCGCCCGTGGAGGAGGCCGAGGCCACGTTGGCCGCCATCGAGGCGAGCGACCTGAACGCCTTCTCCCACGTGGACGCCGACGGCGTGATGGAGCGGGCCGCGGAAGCCGACGTGTCGCTGCCCCTCGGCGGGGTGCCAGTGGGCGTCAAGGAGCTCCACCAGGTCGAGGGTTGGCCCGACACGGCCGCCTCCCTGCTCTTCGCCGACAGGGTGGCCGACCACGACCTCACCATGGTCGCCCGCCTGAAGGTCGCCGGCGCCAACCTGGTCGGCCTAACCACGGCCAGCGAGTTCGGCGGCCTCAACTGCTCCACCACGAAGCTGAACGGCGTCACACGTAACCCCTGGGACAGGGCCGCCACGCCCGGCGGCTCCTCGGGCGGAAGCGCTGCGGCCGTGGCCGGCGGCCTGGTTCCCGTAGCCACGGGTGGCGACGGCGGCGGCTCCATACGCATACCGGCCGGGTTCTGCGGCCTCGTCGGCATGAAGGGCACAGCCGGGCGGATCCCCCGCGGGCCCCACGCCAGCATCGGGCCCATGACGGTGGTCTCGGGCTGCCTCGCACGGTCCGTCCGCGACGCCGCCCGCTGGTACGACGTCTGCGCCGGCTTCGACCCCGGCGACCCGTACAGCCTCCCTGCCGAGGCCGGCTGGGAGGCCGGGCTGGGCTCGACGGGCCTGGCCGGTCTCAGGGTGGCAATCTCGCCCGACCTGGGCTCGGCCGTGCTGGCGGACGCAGTGCGGGAGCGCATTCAGGAGGCCGGCGCACGGCTGGTCGGGGCCACCGGCGTGGACCTGGTCGACGTCGACGTCTCCCTGCCGCGCATCGACTGGGAGTGGGCCGTGGCCAACCAGGTGGGCCTCTACGGGGAGGTGGGCCACCTCTGGCCCGACTGCGAGGAACAGATGACCAAGTCGATGGCGTTCGGGGTGCGCATGGGCATCGAGCACTTCAGCCTCGACGTGGCAGCAAGGGTCGAGGCCGGCCGCACCGAGGCCAACCGGCGCATGGCGGACCTGTTCGAGCGGGTCGACGTGGTGGTCTGCGCCTCCAACCCCGACGTGGCTTTCCCCGCCGAGGTCGAGTCGAACACCAGGGTGGCCGGCCAGAAGGCGCCCGCCGGCAACAACGGCGCCCTGACCATCCCGGCAAACGTGTCGGGCAACCCCGCCGTGTCGGTGCCGGCGGGCCTGGTCGACGGCCGGCCGGTTGGCATGCAGCTAATGGGCCGCCAACACGCCGACCGCCTGGTGCTGGACCTGGCCCACGCCTGGGAGCAGGTCGAGCCCTGGCCCCTGGTGGTGCCATAGGTCCCACGGCCCGGGCATGCGATCATTCCCGGGTGGGGAAGGTGGCTGCTCTGGTCGTCGCGGGCTGTCTGGCCGTCGGTTGTAGCGGGGGCGACACGGCGGCACCTGCGGCCCCACCTGCCACGACAGCTATGCCCGTGACGGCCCCGGCCACGACGACGGCTGTGCCCGCCACCACGGCGACCACGACCGTGGTGTCCACGACCACGGCCGCGCCCGCCACAACGAGTACCACGACAGCCGTCCCACCGACCACGACCGTGGCGCCCACGACCACGGTCGCGCCCGCCACCACCACTACGACCACCACCACGACAGCCGCCCCACCGACCACGACCGTGGCTCCCACCACGACGGTCGCGCCCGCCACCACGACCACGACCGTGGCGCCCACCACGACGGTCGCTCCCGCCACCACGACCACAACCGCCACCCCCACGACCCTCCCGCCGCCTCCACCTCCGCCGCCCCCGTTCCCGGCCACAACCGCGCCTGCGAACCTGGATCCCTGCCCGAGCGACCTTCCGCTGGTCGACAACCGCGCCTCCCTCGACCCGACCGTGGCAGGGCTGGTGGCACAGATCGAGGCACGGGCCGACCCTTCCATCCCCACCGCCCACAGGGAGCGGCTGAAGGTGATCGCGCGCCGTGCCCGCCACGCCGTGGTCCACATTGCGACCGATTCCGGAGGTGGAACCGGGTCGTTCGTCAGCTCCGACGGCCACATCATCACCAACTCCCACGTGGTCGAGGACGCCGCAACCGTCGGGATCGTCACCTACGACGGGCAGCAGTTGCAGGGCCAGGTGGTAGCCAGGATCGAGGCCACCGACCCCGACCTGGCCCTGGTGAAGGTGGAGGGGAGTGGATGGCCGTTCCTGCCCCTGGCCGAGGAGGTCACGGTCGGCGCGGCCGTCGTCTACGTGGGCCACCCCTCAGGCGCCTACTGGGTGGCTGGCGGCGGCTCCATCACCCGCATCGACAACGTCCGGATCTGGTCGGAGCCGGAGGGCGACTGGGTGGAGGGCACCGACGTGGTGTTCTCCAACCCAACGGCTGGCGGCACCAGCGGCGCATCGCTCTTGAACTGCGAGGGCGAGGTCGTGGCCGTCAACTACGGCGGAACCCTCTTCGTGCCCAACGATGATGAGGTCAGACAGGTCTTCCAGAACGAGGTCATCTGGGACCAGGACAGGTACCTGGGCTTCCTCGTCGACGAGCGGCGGGCGGTCGGCATGGCCGAGCTGCGTGCCTTCCTTGCCGACAGCGCTCCCGGCCTCATCGAGGCCAACCGGGCGGCGCGCGACTCGGCCGTGACCCGGGTCGCCACCTTCGACGAACCCGACATACCGGCCGACCTCTGTCGGATCTGCATCATCGAGAACGTGGACCACTATGTGGACTACATCAGGGGGGACACACCGGCCAAGCAGGGCGCCTTCCTCCAGGGACTGCTGGAAGCGGTGGCCCCGAGGTCACTGCCGCCGCAACTGGCGGCCGATGCACTGGCGGTCGGCCGGCAGGCCCGGGCCGCCGTGGTCAGGATCCAGGCGGACGGAATGCACCGCGGAACCGGTTCGTTCATCACCCCCGACGGCTACATCCTGACCAACGCACACGTCGCCGGCGGTGCCACCGAGCTGGGGGTCGTCACCTTCGACGGGCGCGAGTTCACGGCGCAGGTGATCGCCGACACGTTCCCGCAGAACCAGCCGGACCTGGCCCTGTTGAAGGTGGAGGCGGACGGCCTCCCGTGGCTGGAGCTTGCCGACGGCGTCGCCGTGGGCGACACGGTGGTCGGCGTCGGGCACCCCCACACCCTGGAGTGGGTCATCTGGGCCGGCCAGGTGAACTACGCGGAGGCCCAGTCGACGCCTGTCGAGTACCTGGAGCCCATAGACCAGTTCGTCCAGGACGACGGGGTTGACGTAGGGGGAGGGTCCAGCGGCAGCCCCGTGCTGGACCTGGAGGGCCGGATCGTCAAGATCCACAACAGCGCCACCACCTCCTTCGCCGCCCCCGAGAGCACCTACCGGATGCGCGGCCACTGGCTGCGTCCGGTCGTCCTGTGGGACGAGCCCACAATCACCGCTACTGAGTATTCGGTTCCGAGCGGCATCCACGTGGACCTCGTGCGGAGGTTCGTGGAGAACCGGGTACCGGGCCTCCTGGACTGACGGCTAACGAGGGCTGAAGCGGACCAACCTGCCCGAGAACTTCCTCTCGCCGACCCACAGGTAGTCGCCGTCGAAGCTGGCCGCTGCCGGCCAGAAGAGCTGGTTGCGGCCGATCTCGGGCTGGCTGTCCGCGGCGCCGGAGGCACCCAGGATGGCATCGGCCGGTAGCCCCGCCACGGCGTCCGCCACGGCCTGCCATGCCAGCATCTGGCTGTTGCCCGTGTCGGCCACGAACAGGTGGCCGTTGTCCACGGTCGTGCCTTCAGGCAGGTTGAACGTCCCCGACCCGCCCACGGTCATCGGGGCGGCCCCCGATTCGATCTGGTCGACCCGGTAGACCTGCGCCCCGTGTCCCATGGTGGAGTTTACCGCCAACCACGTCCCGTCGCTTGAGAGGCGGGAGGGTTGGCTGACAGACAGCGTCGCCACCGGATCGTGGGTGCCGTCGGGGATGCCGGCCCACACGTGGACCCGGTTGGACAACTTGTCCGCCAGGTAGAAGTACCGGTCGTCCATGGCCACGCCGGTCAACTCCTCGAAGCCGACTCCCCCAACGCCATCCTCGAAGTCGTACGCCGGCAGGTTCCCCTCCAGGGGCAGCTCGGTCCAGACAACCAGCCTCCTGCGGCCCGCCATGGCGAAGGTGTCGCCGTGGAGGGCGTTGTCCCACGGGCTGAACAGGCCCTCGCACTGGTTGCGTCGCTCGGCGTCGTCGTTGCGGAACCAGCAGAAGTGGTAGACGACGTCCGGCGGGGCCCCGCTCTGGTCGGGGCGCTTCCGCCAGACGAACAGCCTGTGGTCGAAGTCCGAGGAGGCGAACAGGCTGGTGCCGTTGGAGGCCGGCACGGGGTTGGAGATGACGAAGTTCTCCATGTTGCCGTCCGCATAGAGGCCCGAGGCCCCGAGCACGAAGTCCGGGGCCTGGGTCGCCGAGGTGGGCATGGAGTCGTATGCCACGAGGGTCGACCCGTTCGTCGTGATGTAGACGCGTCCTCCTACGACCACGACGGTTGAGAAGTCCCCCCACCTGAAGTCGTAGCCGCCGGCCAGGCCCTGGCCGTTGTTGGACAGGGCCGGTCTGCTGGATGCCGCCGTTGGCATCTCGTCCCAGATGTGGAGCGTGTCGCCCATCATCACCAGGCGTCCATCGTCGGTGAAGTCACCCCGCAGCCAGGGTGCCGACATCTTCTCGCCGAGGGGGTCGACCACGAAGAAGTCGTAGGGCTGGTCCTGCACAGTCGGGAAGCTGGTCCAGAAGAACGTCCCCGGATCGGCCTGTCCTCCCGTGGCAGCGTTGTGGTCGCCCACGATCAGCGAGTTGCCGTCGCTCGTGATCTGCCTCGGGGTTCCGATGGCACCCGAGCCGGTGAGAAGGAGGTCGGCGGGCTGGCCGTCGACGGCCGGGAAGGTGTTCCAGATGAGGACGCTCCCACTTGCCGTGCTGGACACCGCGAGGCGGTTGCCGTCTGTCCAGATCCCCCAGGGCCACTGGATGTTGTCCCTCGCCGGCTCGGCGTTGGTGCCTCCGGAAAGCACGATGTCGGCCGGCTCGGCGTTGCTGGTCGGGAACTCGTTCCAGATGAGGATGCGGTCGTTGTTGGTGTCCGTCACGACGAGGCGGGTGCCGTCGGTGCTGGCGCTCACCGGCCAGTTCATCTGGTGGCGGCCTGTTCCCGGGGTGTTGGCCGTGAAGTCGGGCTGGCCAAGCACCAGGTCAGGCGCCTGGTCGCCGTGGGTGGGGGCCGTGTTCCAGATGAGCACCCGGTTGTTGAACACGTCGGTCATGACCAGGCGGGTTCCGTCGCTGGTCAGCCCCGACGGGTGGTTGAACTCCAGCGGGCCTCCGGCGTCGTTGAAGCCGAATGTGGACAGGGCGATGTCGCCATCCTGGGCCGTGGCGAAGAACCCCGATGTGCCCCCGGGGGCCACCACATACGTGGAGGAGGGGTAGGTGACCGTGATCGTCTCCGTCGGCTCGTCCTGGCCGGAGCCGGGGTCGGCGGGACCCTGCGGCTGCCCATCCTGGGGTGGGGCCGGCCCCCCTGACACCGCACCGATCGTGTCCGGCGGGACCCGCAGGTAGAGCAGGCACTGGGCCGCCAGGTCGTTCTCGGCTCCGCCCGGCTGGCGGCCGGCCCTGAGGTCGCCGAGCAGGGCCACGCCTATCTGGCTGGCCACGCACTGGTCGAAACCCGCCGGGGAGTCCAGGCGGCCCTTCAGCAGGTCCATCGTGATGTGGGGCGGGTAGGTGGCCCGTGCCTCCTCGACGTCGGGAGCGCCGTCGGCCGACCCGCCGGCCTGGCCGGAGGCCCCCGGGTCGGAGTGGGTTGGCTGGTCCGGCTGGCCGGGTGGCGGTCCCATGCAGCGGCCCATCGCCGTCTGCTCGTCGGGCCGCGGCTGCCTGCCCGAAAGCTCCTCGTAGCGCTCCTGGCCGAACACCCCGACGAGGCAGTCCCTGAGGGCCGGATCATCGCTGGTGAAGGGGTTCTCGAACCCCCCGGCTGGCCCGCCCGGCGGGAGCGTCGTGCCCGGTGCCCCGCCCTCGGGAGCGGGAAGGGTGGTCGTGGTGGGCAGCGTCGGGATCGGGGCTGCCGATGCCGTGGTGGCCGATGCCGTGGTCGGCGCCTCTGGTGTGGAGGTGGTGGGGGCCGGCACAGGCGCAGTGGTGCTGGCGACGGGCGGGTTCGTGGAGGTGCTGAAGGATGTGGTCGCAGCAGCAACCGTTGTGGCCGCGGCCGCTGCTGCCGGGGCAGCAGTCACCTCAGGGGCGACCGTGGCCGCGCCCCCGCCACACGCCAAGGCCGTCACGGCAAGGGCGAGGCATCCCGCCAGCACCTTCATACGGCGAGTCTGACATGAACAAGGTCTTGGCGCCCGGGCCATGCCCTAGATTGCGCCGATGGCCGACCCGCTGCTCGAGCCGTTCCAGCTGCGGCACCTGACGCTGCGGAACCGGGTGTTCACGTCGGCCCACGAGCCGGCCTACTCGGAGGACGGCATGCCGAAGGACCGCTACCGCCTCTACCACGAGGAGCGGGCCAGGGGCGGCGTGGCGCTGACCATGACCGCCGGGTCGGCGGTGGTGGCCGAGGACAGCCCGCCGGCCTTCGGGAACCTGCACGCCTACGACGACGCCATCGTCCCGTGGATCCAGAGGCTGACCGACGGCGTGCACGAGCACGGCGCCGCCTGCATGATCCAGCTGACCCACCTGGGGCGCCGCACCGGCTGGGCACAGGACGACTGGCTGCCCGTCGTGGCGCCCTCACCTCTTCGGGAGCCTGCCCACAGGGCCCACCCCAAGGAGGCCGAGGACTGGGACATCGCCCGCATAGTCACCCGGTACGCCGACGCGGCAGAGCGCATGAAGGCCGGTGGCATGGACGGGGTGGAGATCCAGTCCTACGGGCACTTCTTCGACCAGTTCTACACGCCGCTCGGAAACGAGCGCCACGACGGCTTCGGCGGGTCGCTGGAGAACCGGCTGCGCTTCCCACTGATGGTGCTGGAGGCGGTGCGCCAGCGGGTCGGATCCGACTACCTGGTCGGGGTGCGCATGGCCGTGGACGAGGCCACCCCGGGCGGCATCGACGCCGAGGCCGGCCTCGAGGTGCTGCGCCTGCTGGACGGAGACGGCCGCCTGGACTTCGTGAACGTGATCAGGGGCGTGATCGGCTCAGACGCCGAGTTGACCAAGGTGATCCCCATACAGGGCATGCCCGCCGCCCCGCACCTGGACTTCGCCGGAAGGGTGCGCGCAGAGACGGACCTGGCCGTGCTGCACGGTGCCAAGGTCGACGACGTGGCCACCGCCCGCCACGCCGTGGGGGAGGGCAGGGTGGACATGATCTCCATGGCCAGGGCCCACATCGCCGACCCGCACATATTGCGGAAGGTGATCGAGGCCAGGGAGGAGCAGGTGCGGCCCTGCGTGGGCGCCACCTACTGCCTGGACCGCATCTACCAGGCCGGCGAGGCGCTCTGTGTCCACAATGCGGCCACCGGCCGCGAGGCCACCATGCCCCACGAGGTGCCCCGAGCCGACCGGCGCAGGCGGGTGGTCGTGGTCGGGGCGGGCCCCGCAGGCCTGGAGGCCGCAAGGGTGGCGGGGGAACGCGGGCACGAGGTCACCCTGGTGGAGGCCATGCCCTGGCCCGGCGGCCAGGTGATGCTGGCCGCCCGCAACCCCAGGCGTGCCGATCTGGAGGGAATCGTGACATGGCGGGTCCAGGAGCTGGCCCGCCTTGGGGTCGACATCCGCTACGACGTGCTGGCCGAGGCCAGCGACGTGACGGCCCTGGCCCCTGACGTGGTCGTAGTGGCCACCGGCGGCCTGCCCCAGGTGCCGAGGCTGGAGGCGGGGGCCGATCTGGTCTCCACCACCCGCGACGTCATGGCCGGGGAGGTAAGGCCCACCGGGAGCGTGCTGCTCTACGACGACGACGGCACCCACTCGGCCATGTCGGCGGCCGAGGTCATGGCCCGCTCCCGCGCCGACCTCGAGATCGTCACCCCGGAGCGCACGGTCGGGGTGGAGGTCGGGGGCATGAACCTGGTGCCCTACGCCAGGGCCTTCAACGAGACCGGCACGACCATCACCCTCAACCAGAGGGTCATGTCGGTCCATGCAGAGGGCGGCCGCCTGGTGGTTGAGGTGGGCAGCGACCACAGCGACCACCGCACCACCCGCACGGTCGACCACGTGGTCGTGGACCACGCAACCCTCCCGAACGCAGACCTCTACTTCGAGCTCAAGGCAGGCTCTACCAACCTGGGCGAGGTCGACCACAGGGCCCTGATCGCCGGTAGGCCACAGGAGGTCGTCAACAACCCCGACGGCTCATACCAGTTGTTCCGCATCGGCGACGCGGTGGCGGCCCGCGACATCCACGCCGCCGTCTACGACGCCCTGAGGCTGGTCAAGGACCTGTAGGGCCCCCTGGCGGCCCCTATCCCCTCCACTCCGAGCGCTCGCTGCCTGCCCTTATCTCGGCGCGCCGGTGCGCCACGAAGGCCTCCAACTCGGCTGCCACGGCGTCGTCGATGGGTGGCGGCTCGTAGTCGGCCAGCATCTGCTTCCAGACGGCGTTGGCCACCTGACCCGCGCTCAGCGAGCCGTCGTCGCGCCACTTCTCGTAGCTGTCCGTGTGGAACACCCTCGACTGGAAGAAGGCATCCTCGTAGTGGCGGATCGTGTGGGCCGAGCCCAGGAAGTGGTTGCCGGGGCCCACCTCCTCGTAGGCGTCCCAGGCGAAGTCCTCCTCGGTCATCGAGATCCCCTGGGTGAAGCGGGTCATCATCCCCAGCACCTCCACGTCCAGGACGAACTTCTCGTAGCCGGTTGACAGGCCGCCCTCCTGCCAGCCGGCGGCGTGGAGTACGAAGTTGGTGCGGGCGGCGACGGTCGGCCAGATGTTGCCCGCCGACTCGTAGCCGGCCTGGGCGTCCGGCAGGCGTGAGGCCGAGTAGTTGCCGCCCGACCGGAACGGCAGCCCGTAGTGCCTGGCCATCTGGGCACAGGCAACGAGGGCCAGGGCGCTCTCGGGGCTGGCGAAGCCGGGAGCGCCCGTCTTCATGTCGACGTTCGGCAGGAACGGCCCCTGGATGCACGGCGTCCCCGGGCCGACCATCTGGGAGTAGGCGATGGCGAACAGCGACTCGGCGTTCTGCTGGGCGATGGTGGCGGCCAGCGTCGTCGGCGACATGGCCCCCACGATGATGAACGAGGCCAGGATCATGGCCTGCCTGGCCTCGGCGTAGACCTCCAGCACGCTCAGCATCCGCTCGTCCATGCGCATGGGCGACGAGATGCTCACGATGGAGAGCGACGCCGGGTCCGCCCTGATGGCGTCGGCCCCGAACACGATCTCGTCCATGGCCACGGTGTCGCGGGCGAAGTCGGCGTGGATGACGCTGCCCATGTGGGCCTTGTCGTTGAGGGTCAGGTGGCCGAGCAGCATGTCCAGGTGCCGCTCGTCGACGTGGACGTCGTTGGGCTCGGCCAGGACCCCGCCGCCATGGTGCAACTCGGGGGTCATGTGGGTGAGCCTGGCCAGGTTCTGGAAGTCCTCCAGCGTCGAAGGTCGCCGGCCGTTGTCCAGGTCCATGATGAATGCGGGTCCGTAGACCGGGGCGAAGATGATCCGGTTGTCGCCGACGGGGAGGTCGTTGGCCCGGTTGCGCGCCAGGAGCGTGAAGGTGGACGGTGCCATGCCCACGAAGTGCATGAGGGTGTCCTCGTCGATCCACGCCATCTCGCCCTCAACCTTGACCCCGTTGCTCCGGAGCCGCTCCAGGGCGGGTGGGTAGTCGATGATGAGCATCCCGTTCTCGCTCAGCAGCCGCATCGAGGCCCTGTGGATCTCCTCGATCTCCTCGCCGCGCAGCACCTCGAGAGGGGCCAGGTCGTAGGTCAGCGGCCTGACCGGTCCGGCTGGCCGTGACTGGCGGGAGTCCCTTCGTCGCGAGGTGCGGCGCCTCGGACGCTGGTCAGTGTGTGCCATCTTCACCACCGCCGATCCTGGTCGGGCCCATGTGATGGCGGGACTCTACGGCACGACGGGGCGCACGATGCCACGAACGGGATCCACCTCGACCAGGTCACCGTCGGAGATGGCCAGCACGGCGTCCGGAGCCCCGACGACCGCAGGAATTCCCAGTTCCCGTGATAGCACGGCAGCGTGGGACATGGGTCCCCCCTCGGCCGTCACCAGGCCGCCTACGAGGCTCAGCACCATGTTGTAGGCGGGTGAGGTGGTCCGGGTGACGAGGACCTCGCCCGGTTCGATGCGCTGGAGGGCCTCCTCGGCGTCGGCCGCCACCCGTGCCACCCCCGTAACGGGCCGGTCACCGATTCCGTGGCCCGACAGCCTCGGAGCGTCGACGTCGCCGGCTGCCTCGTCGTGGCCACCCATCCCCAGCTCGGCTATGACGGTCCGCACAAGCGTGACCGTGGTAGCGAGAGGTTCGGGTAGGGCGTCGACGGGTGGAGGGGCCTCGGGGGGTCCAAGGGTGAGAGGAGGGTCCAGCTGCTTCTGGGCCGCACGCTCGGCCGCCCTGGCCTCGAGCTCGGCTGCGTCCGGTTGGGCCGATCCGGCCACCGCCTTCAGGAGTTCGTCGCGGCCCAACTCGAAGACGTGGTCGCGTTGTCGGATCCGTCCGCAGGCGACCATGCGCCGGCCGGCCTCGAGCATGCCGAGTCGCAGGATGCCACAGGGCCACTCGGCCGTGATGGGCCCGTTGTCGTCGCGCAGGTCCATGGCAGCGCGTGCCGCCCCAAGCAGCTCGTCGAACCTGGGGCGCTCCACCTCGGGGACCCTCTCCCGCAGGGAGGCGGCGACGGAATCGGCGTCGTGGGCGGCGGCCGGGTCCCTGGCGCTCAGGATGCTCGCCAACACCACGCCCGGCGCCTCGCCCAGCGTCGGGGTGTCGAGGTCGTAGCCGGCGTAGAGAACAGCCCCCCGGTGCCTCATGTACGAACGCAGCTCCTCCTCGGCGGCCGGCGAGGCGGCGGCCACCTCCTCGAGGCTGGTCGGGATCGCGCCGACTTCTGCGACGGCCGCCCGTATGCGCGCCAGCGCCAGCAGCGGCTCGACGGTCGACGGGGAGGCGCCTCCCAGGGCCTCCAGCAGGTCGCCGGCTGGGATGCCCCAGTCCCTGCCTGCCATGAGGAGCTGGCCGATCGGCCCCAGGTCGTAGCCGTGCAGGCGGAAGTGCTCCTGGAACGACCACCTGAGGTGTCCGAGCACCGCCTCCAGGTGCCCGGCCAGCCCGGCGTCGTCCAGGTCGGCCAGGGGGACGTCCTGTAGCTCCAGGTTCGCTGCGACCAGGCGGGGTCGGGTCGTGGAGTGCCACTCCTCGATCACCGGAGGGGCCGGAGACTCGGCGAGGGTCCTGCGGGCCGCAGCCGTGCGGCGCTTGAACTCCGGGTGCAGGCGGGTGGCGACCCTCAACAACAGGGCAGGCGGCGGCTTCATTGAGGGCCTGTCCGGCCGGATCAGGGGTCTGAGGCGCGTGTACATGAAGCCGTTCACGAACCGCACAGACAGCGTCTCGGCCGGTATCCCCAGGAGGGGCCACTGGTCCAGGTAGGCGGACTCGACAGCGGCGGGCAGCAGCCACCGCATCATCGGCGTGGTCCCGCCGGTGAAGTGCGACCTGTCCAGCTCCCAGCGCCCCGGTCCCGGCGCCTCGAAGTCAACCCCCATTGTCGGCCCCCTTCCGGGAGGGGACCTAGGTTAAACGACATCCCCGGGGAAGGCCGGGGCGAGCTCTCCCATCCCGATTCGGGTCGTGCGCCGATAGGGTCGCCGTGCCCGTCTGCGGCGGGTCGACTACGGCAGATGGGTTCACGTCCTGAGAGGTGGAGCAGTGCGAATCGCTGTGACGCGGGAGCGGATGGACCGTGAGCGCCGCGTAGCCATCTCGCCCGAGGCTTGCGCCAACCTCGTCGCAGCCGGACACGAGGTGGTGGTCGAGGCCGGTGCCGGGCTGGAATCCGGGATGGACGACGCCGACTACACGGCGGCCGGGGCCACAATCGCCGCGGACAGGGCCGCGGCCATCGGCGACGTCGGCGTCGTCGTGGGCGTGCAGGGTCCGTCAGGTTCGGACGGCTTGGCAGGCATCGGAGCCGACCACATCGTGATCGGTCTGCTGGACCCGGTCTGGCGCCCCGACGAGGCTGCAGTCCTGGCCTCGACCGGTGCCACGGCCTTCTCCCTCGACCTGGTTCCCCGCAGCACCAGGGCCCAGGCCATGGACGTGCTCTCCTCGACCGCGACGGTGGCCGGCACCCAGGCGGTCCTGACCGCCGCCTACCGGCTGCGGAAGCTGATGCCGCTGCTGATCACGGCAGCCGGCACGATCCCTCCGGCCCGCATGGTGGTCCTGGGTGCGGGGGTGGCCGGCCTCCAGGCCGTCGCCACCGCCCGTCGCCTGGGCGCTGTGGTCGAGGGGTTCGACATCAGGGAGGAGGCCCTCGAACAGATCCGGTCGGTTGGGGCCCGCTCCATAGACGTGCCGCCGGCGCCGGAGGGTGTAGACCCGGCCGCACACACCCAGGCCGCCCTGACACCCCACCTGGCCGAGGCCGACATCGTCATCACGGCGGCCCAGGTTCCCGGCCGGCGCAGCCCCGTGCTGGTCACAGAGGAGATGGTCGACGCCATGAAGCCCGGCGCCCTCATCATCGACCTGGCGGCCATCCGCGGCGGCAACTGCACCCTCACACGACCCGACGAGGAGGTCGCCCACAACGGCGTGACCATCCTGGGTCCGACGGACCTGGCCTCGGGGTCGGCGCTGTCGGCCTCCCGCATGTTCGCCAACAACGTCGTGAACCTGCTCGGCCTCGTCATCGGCGAGGACGGCTCGGCCAACCTCGACACCGGGGACGACATCATCGAGGCCATGCTCGTGGCCACAGGCGGAGAGGTGGTCCACCCACTGGTGCTCGAGGCGCTCGGGGTCCAGCCCGCCCCCGACCCGGAGGAGGACCGGTGACCCTGCTGATAGGCCTCACGCTCTTCGCCCTTGCGGTGTTCCTCGGCCTGGAGCTCATCACCAAGGTGCCGGCCACCCTGCACACCCCGCTCATGTCCGGGTCCAACGCGGTGTCGGGCATCACCCTCATCGGGGCGCTGGTGTCCGCCGGTACTGACCACACGGCCCTCACCACCGCGCTCGGCTTCGTGGCCGTGGTGCTGGCCACCATCAACGTGGTCGGCGGGTTCCTAGTCACCAACCGGATGCTGACCATGTTCACCGGTCGCAGGAAGCGCAGCCGGTGAGCACCCCCGACGTCATCTCGGCCGGCTACCTGGTGGCCGCGGTCCTCTTCATCCTGGGCCTGAAGGGCCTGGGGCGCCCCCGCACGGCACCCCGCGGCAACCTGATGGGTGCGGCGGGGATGATGCTGGCAGTGGTCGTGACCCTGCTCGACCAGGCCATCGTGTCCTACCTGGCCCTGGCCGTGGCACTGGTGATCGGGTCGGTGGCCGGTGCGCTCCTGGCAGTCAGGGTGAAGATGACGTCGATGCCCGAGCTGGTGGCCCTGTTCAACGGCTTCGGCGGCGGGGCCTCCGTGCTGGTGGCCGGTGCGTCCTTCATCGAGGCGGTCGACGTTGGTGGGGCCGACAACCGGCTGGCAACCGCAGCAGCGGCGACGGCGCTCATCGGGGCGGTCACCTTCACCGGCTCGCTGATCGCCTTCCTGAAGCTCCAGGATGCCCTGGCCTGGTCGGGCTTCCCTGGCATGCACATCGTGCGCGCCGCCGTCGCCATCGCATCGGTCGGGCTTGTCGTCATGGTCGTGGCCAGGCCCGAGGCCACGGGTTGGCTCTGGCTGCTGGTGGCCGGCGGCCTGCTCCTCGGAGTGCTCGGAACCGTGGCCATCGGCGGGGCAGACATGCCCGTGGTGATCGCCCTCCTGAACGCCTTCTCTGGCGTGGCGGCGTCGGCCACGGGCTTCGTGCTGGACAACTCCCTGCTCATCATCGCCGGCTCACTCGTGGGAGCCAGCGGCCTGATCCTGACCCAGATCATGTGCAGGGCCATGAACAGGTCCATCCTCGAGGTGGTCTTCGCGGAGCCCCAGGCCGCCTCCGCCCGCGGCGACGACTCGGACGTCTACGGCGACAGGGTCACAGCCACATCCCCCGAGGAGGTGGCGATGCTCCTCGAGGTTGCCGAGCGGGTCGTGATCGTGCCCGGCTACGGCCTGGCGGTGGCACAGGCGCAGCACGCCGTTCGAGACCTGATGACGTCGCTGGAGGCTTCCGGCACCGAGGTCGTGTTCGGAATCCACCCGGTGGCCGGCCGCATGCCCGGCCACATGAACGTGCTGCTGGCCGAGGCCGAGATCGACTACGAGCACCTCCTCGACATGGACCAGGTCAACCCCACCTTCGCCGAGACCGACGTGACCATCGTGATCGGCGCCAACGACGTGGTGAACCCGGCGGCCCGCAACGACCCCGGCTCGCCGATAGCCGGAATGCCGATCCTGGACGTCGACGAGTCGGGAACGGTGGTGGTGATCAAGCGGTCCCTCAGCCCGGGGTTCGCCGGCATCGCCAACCCACTGTTCGCGGCCGACAACACCCTGATGCTCTTCGCCGACGGCAAGCAGGCCGTGATCGACGTGGCTGCGGCCCTGGTCAGCGCCTGACAGGCCCGTCGGTCGCCAGGCCTGCCTACAGGCCCAGCCTCGGGCGCAGCCAGGCCGAGATCTGGGCGACGGCCTCGTCGGCCTCGGGCATGTTCCCGGCGAACAGGTGGAACACGTGCTGCATCTCGGGGAACACGTCGAGGCGCACCTCGACCCCCGCCGACCCGGCCACCTCGGCGAGGCGGGTCGAGTCGTCCAGCAGCGTCTCCTCGTCGCCCACCTGAATCAGCAGGGGAGGGATGCCCGAGAAGTCGCCGTAGAGGGGAGCGGCAAGGGGGTCCCGTGCGTCCTGGCCGGCAAGGAACATCTCGGCCATGCCCTTGAGGCCCACCTCGTCCACGAGCACGTCAAGATCCGCCCTGGTCTTCATGGACTCGCCGAGGCCCTCCATGTCCACCCACGGCGAGATCGGCACGCCAGCCACAGGTAGCGGCGCACCCTCGTCGCGCAGCTTCAGCAGCGTCGACACTGTCAGGCCACCGCCGGCCGAGTCTCCCGACACGGCGATCCGGTCAGCCCCGTATCCCTGGTCAAGTAGCCACCGGTAGGCCGTGGTGCTGTCGTCCACCGCAGCGGGGTGCGGGTGCTCAGGGGCCAGGCGGTAGTCCACGCTCAGCACCCTGCAGCCGACGGCCCTCGAGAGCTGCCCGGTGAAGTTGCGGTAGCCGTCGGCAGAGCCGATCACGTAGCCACCGCCGTGCACGTACTGGACCACGTGGTCCGTGGAGGCGTCCTCGGCGTCCGCCCAGATGGCCGGCACGCCCCCGGCGTCCACCTCGGTCCAGGCCACCCCCTCCGGCGGGGCGGTCATCATGGCCGCTGCCATCTCGAACTGGGCCCGCTTCTCCTCTACGGACTCCACCTCGCCGACGGTCTCGGAGAGCAGCCTGAGCTGCTCCTTGATGACGTTTGCCTGCTCGCTGGCCATGATCGACCCACCTCTCTCCAGCCGGACCGGACGCGCGTGTATAGCACCAGCGCAATCGGGGATCTCAGACGGGCGCCCGACGGAATGCGCACCACCTCAGATGACGGTGGCCGACGTCACGACCGGCCGGCAGTAGTCGACGCCGGTGGATGGGTAGCGTGGCACCGATGCTGCGACCGGTGGCCCTGCTGTTGCTGCTGACCGTGGCAGCATGCGGTTCGCCTGATGGTGGGGTGGTTGCCGAGCCGGGCGACCTGGGACACGTCCACGACATGGTCCTCGATGATGACGGTGCGCTGCTAGTTGCCACCCACTCCGGCCTCTACCGGATCGAGGGCGATGACAGGGCAGTCCTGGTGGGTCCCGAACAGCACGACCTGATGGCAATGGTCCGACTTGGCGACGGATCCCTGGTGGCGAGCGGCCATCCCGACCTTCGGCTGGACGGGTACCGGGTCGAGGGCCTCCCACCTCTTTTGGGCCTGGTCAGGAGCAACGATTCCGGCGAGAGCTGGCAGGTCCAGGACCTCCTGGGCGAGGCGGACTTCCACGCAATGGTCGCGGAAGGAGACAGCCTCTACGTGGCCTCGTCGTCGGGCCAACTCGCGGTCCGGCGACCTGCCAGTGGATGGCAGATGCTCGGGAACGTGTCCGCGGCCGATTTGGCGGTTGCCCCCGGCGGGTCAGGGCGAATGGTGGCCACGGACTACGAGGGTGTGCTCCGTGGCAGCGCCGACGCCTTCGCCTGGGATCGGTTGGAGGGCGTTCCGTCGCTGGTCCAGGTCGAATGGCCTGATCCGGACCGGCTCATTGGGATCGACCTGGAGGGCACCATCTGGGCCGCGTCGGCCCCGGAGGGCCCGTGGGTGGAGGTCGCGGTCGGTCCCGCCAGGCCTGAGACGCTCATGGTCGACGCATCCGGCGCCTGGTGGGTTGCCGCACGCGGCGGCGTCATCTCCCGCAGCGACGACGACGGCGTCGAATGGGTCGACGTCTTCACTGAGCCAACCGGCCCCTGATCGACGGGGATCCTGATCAGCCGAGTTGTTCCTGGCGTTCCCTGAACTCCTCGGTGGTGAGTTCTCCCCGGGCGTATCGCTGAGCGAGGATCTCACGGGCACTGTCGAGGGGATCGGAGGTCTCCCCCCTCTGGTCCGGAGGTGTTTTGGTCGAGCGCACCAGCCACACGATCAGGGCGGCCCCGCCGAGCATCATCGCCGTCCCCCACACGAGCATCCACCAGGCGCCACCCCAGCCCATGTGGCCTGCCCAGCCGTCAAACCCCCAGCATGCCAGGGACAACATGTCAGCCATTGATCTCTCACCTGTTCTGGTCGTGCGACCGGCCCAGTGGCAGCCTTACCCGGTCTGGAGTCGGCTGCTAGGGACGATCGTCCTCTCTCCGCAAGGGGAGGGTTCCGGGGCTCTTGTGCCGTTGGACGCTCAAAGCGCGAGCATGGGGGCGTGGCACGGCGCCGACGTCAGGTCGACCATGAGCGGGCCAGGCGACTCATGGTCGAGGGCGACCTGGCCGGACGCGACATCACTGACCCGGCCGTGCTGGCGGCAATGGCCGCGGTCCCGAGGCAGGAGTTCCTGCCTCCGGAGCTGGCACGCTCGGCCTACGAGGACAGGCCGCTGCCGATCGGCTCGGGCCAGACCATTTCCCAGCCATACATAGTCGCCTTCACGGCCCAGGCCATGGGGCTCGACGGGGCCGACAGGGTGCTGGAGGTGGGCACGGGGTCGGGCTACGCCGCGGCCGTGCTGTCGCTCCTGTGCGCCGAGGTGGTGACGGTGGAGTGCATCCCCTCTCTGGCCCGCTCCGCCTCGGAGCGGCTGGCCCGGCTGGGCTACGCCAACGTGACCGTGGTCGAGGGCGACGGGGGCCTGGGCTGGGCCCCCGGGGCGCCCTACGACGCCATCGCCGTTGCCGCAGCGGCCCCCGAGGTCCCCGAAGCCCTGGTCTCACAGCTCGTCCAGGGCGGTCGCCTCGTCGTCCCCATCGGCCGCAGAGGACGCAGCCAGAGCCTGGTACGCGTGGTCAGGACGGCCGACGGAACCGAGGCGGTGGACCTCCTGCCGGTCAGCTTCGTGCCCCTCACCGGCGACGCCGGCCAGTAACTGGCCGGCCTCCGCGGCTGTGGCACCTTTCACCCAGAGCGCGGGACCAATTGCCCTATGGGGAACCGGGTGCCGGGTGCACGTTGGCGGTGGACGGCAAGCGTCCAGCCAGGCTGACAAGGAGGTTTGGCAATGACACTCGTCAAGCGTGATCCGTGGCGCGAGATCGAGGATCTCTTCAGCCGCTACTCGAGGGGCTTCGGCCTCCCCGCCAACCGGGAGGTGGTCGCCGGCGACTGGGCCCCCAGGGTCGACATCGCCGAGACCGAAAAGGAGTTCCTCATCACGGCGGAGCTGCCCGGCGTCGACAAGGCCGACGTGAAGGTCACCGTCGACAACGGGCTCCTGACCCTGTGTGGCGAGCGCCACCAGGAGACCGAGGAGGAGGACAAGAGGTTCCACCGGGTCGAACGCCACTACGGCAGTTTCACCCGCAGCTTCACCCTCCCCGACGCCACCGACGCCACGGCCGTCAAGGCCGCCTACGACGACGGTGTGCTGACCATCGAGGTCCCCAAGACCGAGGTGGAGGAGCCCGAGGCGCTCGAGGTGCCGGTCGGCTGACCATCGGCCAGCCGGGCCGGTGGGAGCCCTGCAGCACCAGGTGCGGGAATCAGGCGGGGTCGGCGGTCCCGGCCGCCAGGGGCTCAGCCCAGGGCGGTCAGGCGCCGGCCCAGGTCCTCGAGGAAGGCCGTTCCGCGCCTGACCTTCAGGTCCTCGAAGCCCCTTACCTCCATCGCGGAGGCCGCCAGTTGCACCGCCGCGTCCAGGTCCGGTCCGGTGAGCCCGGCGGCCACAGAGGCCAGGGCCGCCCGGTACTCGCGCAGCATCCTGCGCTCCAGGCGCCGGACCCGCGTGTGTCCGAACGGGTCCAGCCTGGTGCCGCGCAGGCGGCGGGCCCGGTAGAGGAGGCCCATCAGCGGCCGGCCGAGGGCGGCAGGAACACGCAGCTTGGCGTCCAGCCCTGCGGCCGCCATCAGGGGCGGCCGCAGGTGCCACGTCGCCCTCGCCCCGGATCCCCCCACCGCCTCGGCGGCAGCACGCGCCTCGGAACCGGTCAGCAGCCGTGCCACCTCGTACTCGTCCTTGTATGCGGTCAACCGGTGGAGCCCGCGGGCGGCGGCCTCGGTCAGGCGGCTCGACCCCGGCGCGGCAGCTGACTCAGCGGCGTGGACCTCCTCGACCAGGTCCAGGAAGCGCCCGGCACACCGCCTGTCCTGGTAGGCGACCAGGTCGGCGGCCAGGAGGGAGAGCAGGTCAGCCAGGTCGTCACCGACCTCCAGGGCCGACACCCTCGTCGTCAGGTCCCCCGGGAGCTCCGGTACTTCGGGCAGGGACGGTCCGGCATTCCCGCCTGGGGCCGCTGCCTCCACCCTCCCGGGTGCCACCGCCCAGCGGCGGCCCCACCTGAAGGCCGCCAGGTTGGCCTCGACGGCCACCCCGTTCAGGCCGATCGCCTGCTCAACGCCCTCGGGCGTAAGGGGCAGCGCCCCGGCCTGGACTGCGACCCCCATGAGGAGCACGTTGGCCTGGGAGGCGTCGCCGACGAGGCCGCGGCAGAGGGCCGCAGCGTCAAGGAACAGGCTGGCCCCGCTGCGGCTGCGCCGGGTGATCCGTTCGACCAGGTCGTCGACGCCGTGGTCGGGGGACTCCGGGTGGCCGATCATGGCCCCGGTGGGCGTGCTGGCCGTCGACGCCACGACGACGGTGTGGCCCTTCCGGGCTGCGGCCAGCGCCCTGGAGTCGGCCGCCACCAGCAGGTCGAACGCCAGCACCACGTCGGCCTCGCCGGCGCCAACCAGGTTGGAGGCCATGTCGACCGAACGGGAGAGCCTGAGGTCGCTGACCACCGGCCCGGCCTTCTGGGAGAGCCCGGTCTGGTCGAGGCCCCTGACGTCTATTCCGTCCAGCATTGCGGCGGTGCCCAGCAACTGCGCGGCGGTCACCACACCGGTCCCGCCGATGCCCGCCAGCCTCACATCGAGGATGCCGTCGCCGAGGGACACCCGTGGCTCCGGAAGGTCGTCGACGTCGGGTAGCCGTCCTCCCTCCGGTCCTCCGGTGTCGGCGCTGACCGCAACGGTCATGAAGGCTGGGCAGTCACCGCTGAGGCACGAGGCGTCCAGGTTGCAGGAGGCCTGGTCGACGGTGGTCTTGACCCCGAACGGGGTGTGGAGCGGGTGCAGGGACAGGCAGTTGCTGACCTCGCCGCAGTCGCCGCACCCTTCGCAGACCCGGTGGTTGATCGCCACGCGGAAGCCCGGTATCTCCGCCCTGCCACGGCGCCTCAGCCGCCTCTGCTGGGCGGCACAGGCCTGGTCGTGGATCAGCACGGTGACGCCGTCGATTCCGGCCAACAACTCCTGGGCCTCGACTATGCGGGTCCGGTCCCAGACCTCGACGCCGTCGGGCAGGTCGACCCCGCGGTAGTCGGAGACGTCGTCGGTGG
This sequence comes from uncultured Candidatus Nemicrothrix sp., assembly GCA_964344855.1. Classification (GTDB taxonomy): domain Bacteria; phylum Actinomycetota; class Acidimicrobiia; order Acidimicrobiales; family MedAcidi-G1; genus UBA3125. The sequence continues at coordinate 48,252 of CAYFOV010000010.1, read as the reverse complement.
TGACGAGCACGCGGCTGACGCCGTAGGCCTGGAGGATCCGGGCGATCTCGGGGACCCCGACCGCGTCGGGGGCGTCCTGGCCGCCGGTCATGGCCACGGTCCCGTTGTAGAGCAACTTGTAGGTCATGGTCACCCCGGCGGCCACGGCCGCCTGGACGGCCAGCTGGCCGGAGTGGAAGAAGGTGCCGTCGCCCAGGTTCTGGATGAAGTGGCCCCGCTTCACGAAGGGGGCCATGCCCACCCACTGCATTCCCTCGCCGCCCATGGCGGCTATGCCGGCCTTGGCGCCGACGCGCTCCTCGTCCATGAGCATGGTCATGCCGTGGCAGCCGATGCCCGCCCCGACCAGCGCCCCCTCGGGAACCTTGGTCCCCCAGTTGTGGGGGCAGCCCGAGCAGAAGTATGGCCGGCGGCCGTTGCCCAGGGCCACGGGAATGCGCTGGCGCGCCGGCGGCGGGGGAGGGGCAAGGCGGTCCTCCAGGCGCACCGCCAGGCGCTCCCTCAGTCCGCCCGTGATGGCGTCGGCGTCCAGGATGCCGTAGCTGGGCATGAGGGTCCGCCCGTCGGGGTGTGCCTTGCCGACCACCAGGGGCTGGTCCGGGCCCCCGTACAGGGCGTCCTTTACCAGCCACTCGAGGGTCGGGTTCTTCTCCTCCACGACCACGATCTCCTCGAGGCCCCTGGCGAACTGCCTTACACGTGCTGGGTCGAAGGGGACGGGGACCTGCATGTGCATGATCCGGATGCCGGCCCCTGCGATCTTCCCGGGGGAGCCGAGCCCCATGCGCCGCAGGGAGTGGAGCAGCTCGTGGTAGGTGAAGCCGCTCGAGATGAGGCCGACCCAGGCGTCGGTCGGGTCGACGGTCACGTGGTTCAGGCGGTTGGCGACCGTGTATCGCCTGACCAGCTCCGCTCTGACCTCCCGGAAGTCGCGCTCCATCTCGAGGGTGTAGGGGGTGATCAGGTTGCCGTCGGGATGGTGCACGTGCTGACGCCCGTCGATCTCCAGGTCGGGGATGACGGGAACCACCCGGTCCGGCGAGAGGTCCACGGTTGAGGTGCCGTCGGCCACGTTGGCCACCACCTTCAGGGCCGTCCACACCCCGGTGATGCGGCTCAGCGCCACGGCGTGCATTCCGAGGTCCAGGGCCTCCTGCACGTCGCCGGGGTAGATGATCGGCATGTGAAGGTCGACGAGGGTGGCATCGGAGCTGGTCGGCAGGGTGGAGCTCTTGGCCGCAGGGTCGTCGCCGACGACAGCCACAGCCCCGCCGTGGCGGGAGGTGCCGGCGAACGCTGCATGCCGGAGGGCGTCCCCCGCCCTGTCCAGGCCGGGGGCCTTCCCGTACCAGATGCCGAGGATGCCGTCGTAGCGGCAGTCGGGCTGCTCCGACGCCAACTGACTGCCCATGACCGCGGTGGCCGCGAGCTCCTCGTTCACCGCCGGCTGGTTGACGATGGGCAGGTCGGGCACGAGGGCCGCGGCGCGGGCCATCTCCAGGTCGAACCCGCCGAGGGGCGAGCCTGGGTAGCCCGAGGTGAAGGCCGCCGTGTCGAGGCCAGCCGTCCTGTCGGCCATCAGCTGCTGCACGGGGATCCTGGCCAGGGCCTGGATGCCGGTCAGGTAAACCCGTCCCTCCCGGAGCGTGTAGCGGTCCTCCAGCCGGTACTCGCTGAGCGCCGTCATGTGATCCCCCTTGAGCGTCCGTGCCGACCCCAGAGCATCCCACGGGTACGCTGATGGCTCCGCGAACCCGAACGAACATCGGAAGAGAGGCAAGAATGACGCACATCGATCGGACGGACG
>CAYFOV010000010.1:0-46345 GCA_964344855.1 uncultured Candidatus Nemicrothrix sp. | reverse complement strand
CCTCGACAGGGTCCGCTCCCTCGAGGAGCGCGGTGTGGTCACCGGCTACCACGCCAGCGTGGACCTGGGGTCACTCGGCAGGCCCATCCAGGCCATGGTGGCCATCCGCCTGCGCCCCAAGACGGCAGCCATCGTGGACAGCGTCGTGGAGCGGCTCTGGGAACTGCCCGAGGCGCTGGCGGTGTTCATGCTGTCGGGGATCGACGACATCCTCGTGCACCTCAGCGTCGAGGACACCGACGCCCTGCGCCACCTGGTCCTGGACCGCATCTCCAGCATTGAGGGCGTGGTCGACGAGCGCACCTCGCTGGTCTTCGAGCACCGCCGCCGCACCGTGGTGGAGCCCCTGGGGCCCTGAGGGAGGCCTACCTCGAGGGCCGCAGCAACCTCGTCAGCTGGCGGCGGCTGTCCTCGTCCAGGTTCTCGACGAAGTGGGTGAGGGCCGTGGCCTGGTCGCGGGCCCCGTCCAGCAGCTCGGTCATGGCGAACGCCGCGTGCTGGTCCCTCGTGTGGACAGTGCGGTAGACGTGGGCCCTTCCGTCCTTCTCGCGCACCACCATCTGCTTGGCGTAGAGGCGGCGCAGTACGGTGACGATCGTGGTGTAGGCCAGTCCCGAGTCGAGGCGCTGCGCCACCTCGGCGGGGGTCAACCAGCCTCCGTGGCCCCACAGCACCTCGAGCACCTCGAGCTCCAACTCTCCCCGCTGGCGCCTCATCCGTCAGCCTCCGGCCTGCACGTCCACATCATGGCGTTCTCACGGGCCGATTCCGAGCCAACTCGCCTCGAGGCCGATTGCCGCACCCCCGATCGCGACCAGCACAGCCCACGCCAGCACCAGCACCATCACCGAACCCGGTGCGGCGTCGACGGCGTGCAGGCGCCTCACGGCGACGGACGCCCCCGGATCATGGGCACGGGCGATGGCGCTGCGGATGCCGGCAGCCCCGACCACCTCCCCGGCGCTGGCGTCGGCGGCCAGTTCCACCGACGTCCGCAGGGAGCGGACCGCCTGGCGCATTCCGGGGACGAACCACAGGGAGCGGTCCAGGGCCCTGGCCAGGAGCAGGTGGCGGTGGTGGCCCAGGCGGAGGTGGGCCTCTTCGTGCTGCAGCACGGCCCTGACCTCGGCGTCGCTGAGCCGGCTGTGGGCGCCGTCTGACATGAGCACGCACCCCCGACCGCCCGGCACCGCCGCTGCCAGGAACTCGTCGGCCGGGACGGTCGCCACTGGTACGTCATGGATCAGCTCGATGTCGGCGAAGGCCAGGTGGCTCTGCATTGTGTGCCGCCGGGTCAGGGTCGACGCCAGCGACCCGAGAGCCATGACCGAGGTGCCTACGACGATGGCGAGGCTCAGCCAGCCGACCAGGGGGGCTGACGGGATCAGGTGGCGCAGCGACCGGGCGGCCTCGGGGTCCGCAGACGTCACCAGGTGCTCCTCGACCGATGCGCCGGCGCAGATGGCCAGGGTGGTCACGACCATGGTCGAGGCAAGCAGTGTGGAAGTCACCGCCAGCGAGCTCAGCGAGCGCGGCCGGAGGCTGGTGTGCCGGGTCGCCACGATCGGCACCAGCAGCAGGCCGAGTGCGGCCAGCAGGACCACCAGACCAGTCATCCGTCCCCTGTCGTATTCCCCTGTCGCGTCCCCGTGAAGTGGGCCTCCGGTCGCCGCCGACAAACCTAGACCATCGACTTCTTGTCGTCACGGGCAGGCCCCATGGCCAGTGGTGATAGTGGCGCCCAAGGCCGGTACTGGACATACAACTACAAGTTGTAATAGTTTGCGGCCCTGTATGTGGGGCCGGACGGGAATCTGCCAGGGACCGACAGGGGCGGGCCGGTGACGGGCCAGGCTAGGCGGTCGCTCACCGTCGCAGCCGCCATCTGGGCTGTGGCGACTGTCGCAGTCGAGTACCTGGCCCTCTCAGTGGACCTCCACCCATTCGCAGCCTCCCGGGAGGCGCGCATCAGCGACCATGCCTTCGACCTGCTGCTCTACTACGCCATTCCGGTCTTCACCTTCGTGATCGTGGTCGTGGGCTATGCGATCGTGCGCCACCGGGCCGCTCCCGACGACGACGGCGACGGCCCGCCTATCCGCAACAACGCCGCGTTCACCGGCGTGTGGATGGTTGTTACCAGCGCCCTTGCCGTGCTGGTGATCATCCACCCCGGGTTCACGGGCCTGGACGAGCTGCGGGCGGAACCCGACGCCGACCTGGTCGTGGACGTCGAGGCCGAGCAGTGGAAGTGGACCTACACCTACCCGGACAGCGGGGTGTCTACCCAGGACACCCTCGTGCTGCCCGTGGACACCCGCATCAGGTTCCGCATCACCTCGACCGACGTCATCCACTCGTTCTGGGTGCCGGCATTCCGCATCAAACAGGACGCCGTCCCCGGGATCGTGACCGAGACCATGGTGACCCCCGAGGTCGTCGGCACCTTCGCTGATCAGGACGTGCTGAGGGTCCAGTGCGCTGAGCTCTGCGGCATGGGCCACGCACGGATGTGGACCACCGTGAGGGTCGTCAGCGGACCCGACTTCGACCGGTGGCTGGAGGGGGCGGGTGGATGAGGACCGCGCGACGACGGGAGCCGGCGACATGAGCATCGTCCGGGGAGCCATGGGAGGCCTGGTCGGGTTCGCCGTGGGTGCCGTGCTGATCGTGGCGATCCGAACGGCCGGCGGCAACGACGCCTGGGAGGTCGAGAGCGTCACGGCCGGTGCATGGCTCTTCGCCCTGGTCGGATGGCTGCTGGGCGTCGGAGTGTGGCGCTACTGGGCCGCGCCCTGGTTCGGCCGCCCGGAGCGGGCCTACGACGTGGCCTGATGGAAGCGTTACTTCGCCTTCGACACCGACCACAAGGTGATCGGGATCCAGTACCTGGTGTCGTTCCTCGTGGTGTTCATGCTGGCAGGGCTGTTCGCCATGCTCATGCGCTGGGAGCTGTTCGGCCCCGGCCAGGACGTCATGGACGCCGGCACCTACAACACTGTCATGAGCCTGCACGGGATCATGATGGTGGCGGTGGCCGTGGCCGCCACGATGGGGGCGTTCGGCAACTTCGTGGTGCCGATCATGATCGGCGCCGACGACATGGCGTTCCCCAAGCTGAACGCCATGTCCTTCTGGCTGGTCCCGCCGGTGGTCGTGGCCCTGACGGCGTCGTTCTTCACCGGCGGCTTCGACACCGGGTGGACGGGCTACCCGCCGCTGGCGGTCGAGAGCAACCTGGGCGGCCTCTTCTTCAACCTGGCGTTCTTCACCCTGGGCCTCTCATCGATCGTCGGGGCGGTCAACTTCATCGCCACCATCGCCACCATGAGGGCACCGGGAATGGGCTGGTTCAGGATGCCCATCTTCGTCTGGTCCGTGTTCGTGACGGCCATCCTGTCGCTGCTCTTCACCCAGTTCGTGGCCCTTGCGATGCTGATGGTCATCCTGGACAGGGCCGCCGGAATGGTCTTCTTCGACCCGGGAGCGGGCGGCGACCCGCTGCTCTACCAGCACGTCTTCTGGTTCTACTCGCACCCCGCCGTCTACATAATGATCCTGCCGGCGTTCGGCCTGACCCTCGAGATGATCTCCCACTTCACGAGGAAGCCCCTGTTCGCCTACAGGTGGGCCGTCGGCGGCCTGCTCGGCATCACGGGGATGAGCTCGGTCGTGTGGGCCCACCACATGTTCACCAGCGGCATGGCCGACTCGCTGCGCAAGCCCTTCCTCGCCAGCACCGAGGTCATCTCCATACCCACCGGCCTCATCTTCCTCTCCGCCATAGGCACCCTGTGGCTTGGGAAGATGCGCTTCACCGTGCCGATGCTGTTCGCCCTGGGGATCCTGTTCAACTTCCTCATCGGTGGCGTGACCGGGGTGTTCCTCGCTGACGTGCCCGTGGACATCCACCTCCAGGACACCTACTTCGTGGTGGCGCACTTCCACTACACGATCCTGGGCGGGGGCATCTTCGGCCTGTTCGCCGCCATCTACTACTGGTTCCCGAAGATGACGGGACGCTCCATGAGCGACCGCCTGGGCCGGGTCCACTTCTGGTGGATGATCGTCGGGTTCAACGCCACCTTCCTGCCCATGTTCACCGTGGGCCTCGACGGCATGAACAGGCGCATCTCCGACTACACGCCGAACCTGGCCGACGGGAACCGGATCGTGTCGCTCGGCGGGTTCTTCCTCGGCCTCAGCTTCGTGGTGTTCATCTACAACTTCATCAGGAGCTGGGCTACAGGGCCCACCGCGCCGGCCGACCCGTGGGGGGCCCGCACGCTCGAGTGGCAGGTGCCGTCACCGCCACCGCACGGGAACTTCGAGGTCTTCCCGGTTGTCGTCGGTGACCCGTATGGCTACGGCGAGCCCGACTCGGTCCACGCCGTGTTCCCGGGACCAGAGCCTGTCCACGAGGTGGGCCACGGTCCGCCCCCACAGCCCGAGCCAGCTGAGGGGGCCGTCCGGTGAGCGGGCCCAGGGGTTTCGGCGGCTCGCCGGGAGCCACGACGATCATCGTCCTGGCGGTGCTGACCCTCGTCGAGTACGTGGTCAGCGCAGCCGACATGCCGGGTTCGCTGATCCTGCTGCTCGTGATAGCCGTGGCCAAGGCCTACGCCATCGTCATGGCCTTCATGCACCTGAGGAACATCCTGGGGGGTGGGACACCGTGACCACGGCCACCGCACCTGTCGCACACGCTCCGCAGGCCACCCGGCTGCACATCAGCCGAATAGGCCTATGGCTGTTCATCGCCTCCGAGAGCATGCTGTTCGTGGGCCTGCTGGGTGCGCGATTCAGCCTCCTCGGCACCGAGGTCCACGAGGCCGTCTCGCAGCCGATCGGCCTGGCCATCACCTCGATCCTGCTGGCCTCCAGCTACACGGCCTTTCGGGCCGAGCACGCCGCGGGCAGCGGAGACCGGGCCGGCCTGCTCCGCTACACGGCCCTGACCCTGGTCCTGGGGGGCCTCTTCGTGGCCGGCGTGGTCTTCGAGTGGATCGAGGCCTTCCACGACTTCCCACCCGACACCGACTTCGGGACCGTCTTCTTCACGATGACCGGGATGCACGCCTTCCACGTGCTGACCGGCCTGGCATTCCTGGCGATCGTGTTCGCCAACGCCAGGAGGGGTGCCTACGAGGGAGACGCCTGGCCGGTCGAGGCGGCGGTCAAGTACTGGCACTTCGTGGACGTGGTCTGGGTGTTCTTCTACCCGGCCCTGTACCTGATCTGAGATGGGCTGGAACCGGGAGGCCACGGGACAGATGCTTGCAACCACTGGAGGAATGGGGGAGAGATGGGGACTGAGATGAGCAAGGCAATATCGGGACCGCTGCTGGTGCTCGTCCTGCTGGCCGCCGGGTGCGGCTCGGGGGACGACGAGGTGGAGCCCAACGCAGCAGGAGAGGTGGTGCTGGAGTTGAGCGAGTACAGCTTCGGCGCGGACGCGGTGAAGGTGACGGCGGGCCAGACCGTCACCTTCGTGCTCGACAACGTGGGCGAGAAGGAACACGAGTTCATGATCGGCCGCGACATCGCCAAGTCGGACGAGGGCTACGCAGACAGCTTCGAGCACGGCTTCTTCGAGGGCCTGATGCCGACCGTGGACCCGCCGTCAGCGGCCATGGGAATGGACATGGACGGGGCCATGGAGGGCATGGACCACGGTGACGATGACCACGGGGAAGAGCCGGCCATGGAGGGCATGGACCACGGTGACGACGAGGGTGCCGCCATGGAGGGCATGGACCACGGTGACGACCACGGCTTCATGGTCATGCTGGAGCCGGGCCACAGCGCCAGGGTCACCGTCACGATCCCGGACGACGCCGTCGGTGAGTGGACCATCGGCTGCTTCGAGGACAAGGGCGCCCACTGGGACTCCGGTATGAAGGCCATCCTCAAGGTCACGGCCTGACCCTCCGAACCTGACCCTCCTGACAGGGTCGACATAGGCGGCCGGGGCCCCGGGTGGCCCCCGGGGCTGCGCCGGGCGTGCGATCCTGTGCCGGTGCGACCAGTCCTTCCTGCCCTGGCCCTGTTCGGCCTTGTCGCGGTCGCCTGTGGAGGCTCGGCCGAGGCCCCCGCCCCGACCACCAGGCCCAACCTGTTCGGTGACACGGCAACGACCACGACCGCCCCGGCGCTGGTGGTGGAGGGGTGGCAATCCGTCGACCTGCCGGACCTGCGGACAGCCAACGAGGCCTGCGTCGCCGACGCCATGCCGTCCGGCGTCCAGCTCCCCGAGGAGGGCCCCGAGACCGTCACGGTCGAGTCGGGAGACACCCTCGGAAAGATCGCAAAGCGGTTCGACCGGACGGTCGAGCAGTTCATGCGGGCCAACAGCCTCAGCGACCCGAACAAGCTCAAGATCGGCCAGGTCCTGCTGGTGCCCCGGGAGCGGTCCGAGGAGCTGGAGGTGCCCGGCGGGCCCAGCATCCGGTTCGAGGAGCTGGTGTGCGTCATCGACACCAGGGTCATGGCCCACGGCCCCGACGGTCGGGCGCTGGACCGACCCGGGATCATCCAGGTGTTCGTTCGCTGGCCTCGCATCGAGGGGCCCCACGAGGCCCCCCGGGTTAACGGGCGCCTGCTGGGCCTCACCCAGGCCGCGGTCAAGGAGTTCCTGGACGACACGGCAACGGCCATCGAGCGCAGCGGCTACGCCTGCAGGGAGTCCACCGAGGGCAGGTGCATGTGGCTCCAGCACCAGTACGAGGTGCTGCTGGCCACTGACGACGTCCTGAGCCTCCGGAACACCGTGCGCCGGCTCTCCCCGGGGGTGGCGGGCGCCTCGTCGGAGGTGCTGGCCGAGACCTTCGACCTGTCCACCGGCCAGCCCATGGCGGTTGCCGAGCTCTTCGACCCTTCCACCGACTGGGTGGCGGCGGTGTCGGCGGAGGCTGTGGCCCGGCTCCAGCACGAGCCCTGGACCGACGAGCGGCGCCTCGTCGGCGCCGGGCCCGACGCCGCCAACTTCGAGCGCTTCAACCTCACCGGCGGCGGCCTGGTGCTCTCGTTCGCCCCGCTCACGGTCGGGGGCTCGGGGAGCAACACGGTCTCCATCACCATCCCGTACCCGGCGCTTGACGCCTACTGGGCGCCCGGGGGCCTGGTGGCCGGCCTCCGCTAGCCGAATCGGGCGGGCCCTAGGATCCGGCCATGGAACTCCACGAGGCCATGAGGACCACCTTCGCCTGCCGCGACTACACGGACGAGCCCGTCGACGACGCGGTGCTCCACGCAATCCTGGACTCGGCCAGGTTCGCCCCATCCGGTGGCAACAGGCAGGGGGCCCACGTGGTCGTGGTGCGCGACCCGGAGGTTCGCCGTCGCCTTGGCGAGCTCTGCCGGCCGACCGCCCGCATCTACGCCGCCCAGGTGGCGGCCGGGGAGGCGCCCTTCAACACGGTCCATCCGACGGAGGTCGACACGGAGCTGGCCAGGGCCACGCCTACCCGGATGCTCCCGGTCTTCGAGCACCTCGACGAGGTTCCGGTCGTCCTGGTGGTCAGCGTCGACCTCTCCCTCGTGGCGTCGGTTGACAAGGACATGGACAGGGTCGGCCTGGTGACGGGAGCGTCCGTGTACCCGCTGGCCTGGAACATCCTGCTGGCAGCCAGGGCCGAGGGCCTGGGAGGGGTCATCACGACCATGGTCGTGCCCGAGGAGGAAGAGGTGAGGGAACTGCTTGGCCTTCCACCATCACACGCCGTGGCGGCGCTGATTCCACTGGGCCGGCCAGTCCGGCAGCTGACCAGGCTGCGGCGGCGCAGGGTGGAGGAGTTCGCCACGATCGACCGGTACGACGGGATTCCGCTCACCGGCGCCGAGGCGTAGCATCGTCACCGTGGAGGCCGACGAACAGGCGGGCCCCGAGGCCCGTCCGACCGCCCAGGGACGCAGGGGCCTGGCCCTGGGGGCGCTGCTCGGCGTGGCCGCGGTGGTGGGCTCGCTGGTGGCAGTGGCCACTGCCGGTGCCGGCACAGGGGCCCCGACCGTCGTCGAGCCGGCGGTGGCCGACGTCGCCGAACCCATCGTCGTGGAGGCGACCCCAGAGGCCGACCCGGCACCTCGGCAGCCCGGCACCGGTGGCCACAGGTGGGGTCACCGCTTCCCAAAGGGTGGCTGGGAGGCCCACGAGGACTGCATTGACACCCTCCTGCCGGAGGGGCCCGGTCATGGCCTGGACGACCTGCGGCCCGGCGCCACGGTCCTGGTAGAGGGACCCGACGGCCTGACGATCGTGGAGTTCGGTGAGGTTGAGGGGTCCGTCACCATCACGGGCACCGAGGAAGGCGTCGCCGTGGAGGTCGGCGGGGGTGCCTCTGTCATCGACCCCGAGGCCGAGGCCAGGGCGGTCGAGGAGGCCCTGGAGTCCTGCGCCGACCTGCTCCCGGAGCCGCCGTTCGGCTTCTTCGACGGCCCCTTCGGCCCACCTTTCGACGGGAAGTGGGAAGGGGGCTGGCACGGACCGTTCGGGGATTCGTTCGATGGGGGGTGGGAGGAGGACTGGGACCGGGAGTGGCCGTTCGGGGAGGGCTTCGGGCCCTTCGGCGCCGACCTGGAGGGCTTCTTGGAGGGCTTCTTTGACGGCTTCGAGGGCTGGCCCGAGGGGCCCTTCGGTGGGGGTTTCGGCCACTTCGGCGAGGGCTTCGACCCGTTTGAGGAGGACCCTGAGGCCTTCTTCGAGCGCTTCCGCGAGGGATTCGATGGCTGGCCTGAGGGGCAGCGCCCGCGGCGCCCCGGACCCTTCTACACCGGCACGGCCCCCTCACAGGGGCGCTGCGGCGGGACCGCCGTCAGCGTCTGAACAAGGACCCGTCAGGAACCCGGCGGGCTGTACGTCACAGCCTCGCCGACCGAGGCCGCTGCAGCGTCGATCTCCTCGGGCGTAAGCAGGACCGTCACCCGTGCCGCCGCCATCCCCGAGGCCGAGACCGCGAGGCTGACAGCGGCCGCGTCGGCGTTCGACGGCAGGTCGGCGATCACTACGGCGTCGTCGGACCCGAAGGCGAAGTAGAAGGCCTCCATGGAGCCGCCGAGCGACTCGACGGCGGCCTCCGCAGCCGCCCGCCTGGCCGAACCACCCCCAGACAGGAGGCCCTGGACCCCCTCCGCCGAGTAGTTGGCGCTGAGCATGTACCTGGGCATCTCGTCCTCCTCCCGGTCGGACGGGTCCCGGTGACCCGGACCCCGACCGGTTCTACCACGGCCTCCCGTCAGGGGCCAGCGGCCGTGACCGGGACGCCCCCCACGACCACCGGGAACTGCCTCACCGGGTCGTCCTGGGCGTCGCGCGAGGTGGGTGGGCCCGCGTCGGGTTCTCCCCGAAGCGCCTCGACGCCGTCGGGTGCGTACTGAAGGATGTAGGTCCGCCTCACCTCGTCGGTCTCGTTGGGGCCGGTCAGGTGGGGCGTCAGCGACGAGAACACCACGACGCTCCCCACCTGGGCCGGCACGGGGACGGCCCCCTCCGGGTCCGTCAGGCACCGGAAGCCCAGCGGGTCCACGTACTCGTGTCGCAGGGTCCCGCCCAGGTGCAGGCCGGGCACCACCCACGGGCAGCCGTTCTCCACCGTGGCGTCGCTCAGGGGAACCCAGCAGGTCAGGTACTGCTGCGGCTCGATGTAGGTGTAGCCGTTGTCCTGGTGCCACGGGAACGGACGGGGGCGCTCCGGCTTCTTGTACACGAGCTGGTCCCAGTAGAGGCGCACGTCGTCCCCCAGCAGGTCGCGGCAGATCCCTGCGAACACCGCGTGGGAGGCGAAGCGCCTGGCGGCGTCGGACACAGCGACAGCGTGGGGGGCGAACACGATCGAGTCGGCGTCGGCTATGAACATGCGTCCGTCCGGCCGGGTGCGCAGCAGCGCCTCCACGCCCGCCTCGATGTCGTCCAGGGCGGAGGTCACCTCGGCCAGCTCCCCAGGGTCGAAGGCATCCTCCACCAGGGTGAAGCCCTGCTCGTGGTACTGGTCGCTCTGGGCTGCGCTGAGCACGAGAAGTTCGTCGCGCTTCGGCCTGACCCACGAGAACCCCCGGTTCCAGGGGTGAGGCACCCCGGCCGTCACTGGAGGGCCGGGGCCGAGGGGAGCGGGTCGTACCACGGGGCCGCCTCGGCCTCGGGCGGCTCCTCGTACACTGCGACGGCACCCTCTAGCACGAAGGCTGCCGGGTCGGTGTCGGGCATCTCGCCCAGCAGGTAGCGCCGGCCACCGTCCACGAACATGTACATGCCCTCGCCCTCGCGGTCCAGCTCGTCGCGCCCGACCTGCCCCGGGCTCCACCAGACCTCGGCCACGTCGTCCACGCCGAAGTGGTCGGGCTCCATGTGTGCCGGCCAGCGGCCCTCCGCGCCGAACGAGATGGATGGCACTGTCAGGCCCGTGGAGGTTGGCGCAGCCTCCAACATGGCCCTGGCGAAGTTGGAGATGGTGAGGTCCGGTCCCACGGCCGTGAGGATCGAGTAGAAGAGCGCCGGGAAGGGGTCGATCACCCCGATGGAGTCGTCCGCCGCCGGAGCGGTGCCGTTCCACCACCCGTAGATGAACGAGCTGCCCGAGGAGTCACGCGACGTCCTGGCGGCAACGTTGGACAGCCCGAACGCGTTGGCCCACTGGTCCTGGTCGTATGTGCGAGCGAACACGTTGGTGTCGACCAGCACCGACCCGGTCAGGATCCACTCGGGGAAGAAGCCCTGGGCCGTCGCCTCCCGCGTGAAGTCCCGGGGCGCCACCGGGTCGCCGGAGAAGATGACCGAGGTGACTCCGGCCGCCTTCATCTTGGCGATGGTGTTGGCGGCCGTCTCCTGGATGCTCGCCGGGTCCAGCTGGTAGGAGACAGAGGCGGCCAGCTCCACCCCGTACCCGGCCAGGGCCTCCTCGAACTGGTCGTTCAAGACCACCGAGGCAGGGCTGGACTCGATCCAGATCCGGCCCAGCACCCTCTCGTCGTCGTGGAGGGAGGTGTCGCCGGCGTGGACGGCGTTGCGGCCGGCCACCCGCTTGCCGAGGTACTCGGCGACCAGCAGGTTCAGCTGCTCGCTGCTCTTGCTCAGTGACCATCCGAAGGGGTGGTGCTCCGCGTAGTAGGAGGCCGGTTGGGACGGCCCGCAGGCCACGCAGGGGATTCCCCGGGCCATGAGTTCCTCCGAGAAGGCGTTGGTGAGCCCCGGGCCACCCCAGACCATGAAGGGCTGCACCTCCTCGGCGATCATCACGGCGTCGGCCCGGGCCGAGACGGCGTCCCAGACCAGGCCCGAGGCCACCACCACCGTCAGGTCGACGCTGCGGCCGTAGGTCTCGTAGTAGGCCTCGTAGTAGTCGAGGAGGGCACGCATGGTGTCCTCGTAGTCCTCCTCGGTGTCGTCGTTCAGGATGGCGTCGGTGATGTAGGCCAGGATCGGGTCGCTCATCTGGGGGATCCACCAGGCCACCTTGATGGTGTCGGCCGTGACGCCGGTGCCGGTGGCGCCCCCGTTGTCGCCGTCGAACGGCGCCCAGCACGAGGTACGGAAGAACCACGGGATGCGTACCCGGCCGGTCTCCTCGTCGCAGCGGGGTCCCCAGCCGACCGTGTCCTCCATGCCGGCCTCCACGGCGGCCTCCCACGAGAGGACGCCGAGCGGCAGGCCGGTGTCGGGGTCGATGTTGTCGCTGGGCGCGTAGGGGCTGGCCGGGGGCTCCTCGACCGGTGCCGTGGTGGGTGGGGTCGTGGTAGGCGGTGGCGTGGTAGAGGTCGGCGCGGTGGTGGATGGTGGGGTGGTGGGAGAAGCGGTGGTGACCGTGGGCGTCGTGGTGGATGGTGGGGTGGTGGGAGAAGCGGTGGTGACCGTGGGCGTCGTGGTGGATGGTGGGGCGGTGGCGGGTGTCGTGGCAGGTGGAGCGGTGGCCGGTTGGGCGGCTTCCCCACCGGATAGGGCCACGGCTGCCACGACCACCCCGACGGCAGCGATCAGGGCCAGGGGGCCCCACCGGCGGAGCAGGCCGGAGCCTCCGGTGGCTTCCCGGGCCGGCTCCATGTCCCCTCCCGTCGGGTGGCTGTCAGGCCGTAGGGCCCGACCGCACAAGCGTCGTCGGGTCGGACCCGAGGTAGGAGGCTATGACAGCGGGGTGCTCCAGGACCAGATCGGGCACGCCGTCGGCGATCACCGCCCCCTGGTCCAGGGCGACCAGGCGGTCCGCCACCGACCTGAGCAGGGCTATGTCGTGTTCGACCACGACGAGGGCACACCCCAGGTCGTCGCGGATGCGGCGGATCACAGCCCCCAGGGCCTCGGCCTCGCGCTGGGCGATCCCGCTGGAGGGCTCGTCCAGGAGCACGACCAGGGGCCTGTGGGCAAGCACACAGGCCAGGTCCAGGATCCGGCGGGTGCCGGTCGACAGCTCCCTGGCCAGGTTGCCCCTGTAGCCGGCCAGCCCGGTCAGGTCGACGAGCTGGTCCACCCTCTCAGCCGTACGCCGCTCGCTGTCGTACGCGTGGGGAAGCCTCAGGGCCGCCGAGACCGGGTCGCGTGAGCCCACCCAGCGGTCCAGGGCGACGGCCAGGTTCTCCTCCACGGACAGGCCCGGGAAGAGCCTGGCGTCCTGGAAGGAGCGCCCCAGCCCCATCCGCGAGCGTTGGGCCGGGCTCCTTCCGTCGAGGCCGACGCCGGCCAGGCTGACCGATCCGGAGTCGGGGGCCGTGTAGCCGCAGAGCAGGTCGAACAGGGTCGTCTTGCCGGCGCCGTTCGGGCCGATGAGGCCCAGGATCTCGCCCGGGTCGACCGAGAGGTCGACCGCGTCGACGGCGCGGACCCCCCCGAAGGACCGGCTCACACCTGTTGCCACGAGGACGGGGCGGCCCCCGTCGGCGGCACGCGTCCCCACGCCAGCCGCGGAGGCGGTCGCCGGCTCCGGAAACAGGCCGCGCCCGCCGCCGTCCTGGTCGGCGGCCCTGGCCGCCCCCTCCAGGAAGACCGAGCGGAGCACGTCGGGCCGGTCCAGCAGTTCCGAGGTTGGTCCCCGGAACCGGATCTGGCCCTTCTCCATGAAGTAGGCGGTCTCGGCGAGGGTCAGGGCCGTGTTCACCGACTGCTCGACCACCACGACGGTCGTGCCCCCATCCCGGAGCTGGCGGACCAGCGGCAGGAGGTGCTCCACCACCACCGGCGCCAGGCCCAGGGTCAACTCGTCGATGAGCAGGAGCCGGGGCGGGTTCAGGAATGCCATCGAGAGGCCCAGCATCTGCTGCTGGCCTCCCGACAGGTCACCGGCCCTGACATCCAGGCGCTCCGCCAACTGCCCGAAGCGCTCCAGTACGTCCCTGCGAGCCGCATCCCTGTCGCCCCGACGGCCCAGCCACGATGCGGCCCTCAGGTTCTCGGCGACCGTCAGGGACGGGAACACCCCCGCACCCCCGGGGAGCTGGCCGACGCCGAGGGCGGCGATCTCGTTGGGGGGAGCATGGGTGACGTCGCGGCCGTCCAGGATGACCGCCCCCCGCTCGGCCTCGACCACGCCCGTGATGGTCCGCAGGAGCGTCGACTTGCCAGCGCCGTTGGTCCCCAGCAGGGCCACGATCGAGCCCTCGTCCACCTCGAAGTCGACGTCGAAGAGGACCTGCACACCCCCGTAGCCGGCCCTGACCCCGCGGCACAACAGCAGCTTCCGGTCGCCCCGCCGGTGCGCCAGGAGCACCTCGGACCTGGCTGCCGCGGTCTGCCACACCTGGGCGATGTCGCCCCCGATGAGGTTCCCCGAGGAGGCCAGCACCAGGCCGCCCACCACGAAGAGGGGCACCATTACGAGCATCCCCTGCCTGATGCCCCAGTTGTCGGCGATCCAGCCGATGAAGGGCAGGACCAGCAGGCCGGGCAGCACCCAGAGGGACCCGATGGAGAACCCCATGGAGCGGGCCCTCGGCGGGATGGCCATCGAGAGGGAGGCCAGGACGCCGGGGCCCACCACGGCCAGGCAGAGGCTGATCACCCCTGCGGTGGCCACGGCCACGACCACGTTGGGCGACAGTGCGAAGACCGCAGCCAGGGCCGAGGTGGCGACCGAGGTGAGCGCCAGGAAGCGCAGCACCAGGCCCGGGTCGCGTGCGAACAGCCGGGTGGCGATGCGGGCGCCGACCACCAGCCCGACGAGCGCCATGGGCTCGGTGGCCGCCGCTGCCAGCCCACGGGCCCGCTCGTCCAGGCCGAACTCTTGGTCGTAGAGCAGCGCCGCCAGCGAGCCGAAGCCGACGAGCGAGGCAGCCAGGAAGGGGAGGGCGGCGAAGATCCGCCGCAGCGAGGCGATCTGCCAGCACATGCGCCAGGCCTCGGCGTAGGACGGCGGGGCCTCCTCCAGGCCGACGGCATCGGGGTCGGCACCGGCCGCCCTGCGCTCCTGGGCTCCGCGCACCGGCTCCACCAGTCGGAGCGCCATGGCCGCGAACACGAGGGTCGGGAAGGCGAACACAAGGAAGGGGGCACGCCAGCCGAAGCGGTACGCCAGCAGGCCGGCGAACAGCGGCCCCAGCCCGGCTCCCACGGCGTTGGCCGCCCTGTGGAAGGAGAAGACCGCAGCGCGCCGGGCCGGCGGGAACCAGTCGGCCAGCAGGGAGTTGTGGGTCGGGTCGTTGACGGCCTTGCCGACCGCGGAGCCCGACCGCACGATGCCGAGGAAGAGGATCCCGGTGGCCAGCCCCGTGGTGAAGGAGAAGACCGCCCAGGCCAGGGCGCCGGCGACGGCTATGCGAACCCGCGGGTAGCGGTCGGCCAGCCCGGCGATGACCACCTGGAGGGCCAGGGCGACCGCGGCGACGGCCCCGATGAGGGTGAGGAGGCCCTGGAAGCCGAGCGAGAACTCCTCCCTGATCTCGGGCACGAGGATCCCGAACGCCGACCTGTCCAGCTCGTCCACCGCGTTCAGGCCGAACAGCACCACCAGGGCGAACACCGGCCCGTCCCCTGCGATGGAGCGGACGGACTCCACCGGATGCCGGAGGGCCGACAGGCCGGCTGCGGCCCCCCTCGTGAGCCTCCCCGTCACGGTCCACCCACCCCGTCGGCCGACCCCACCCGATCCGCTCCGCCAGCCCGCTCGGCCAGCCTCCTGAACAGGGCATCCCTCAGCTCGTAGAGACCCGAGGCCATGCCGCCAGGGAGTAGGAGGAGGACCAGCAGCACGCCTCCTCCCGTGGCCATCAGGCGCCAGTTGCCGGGCAGCCACCACTCTCCGCCCAGCCAGTAGAGGGCGCCCACGGCGGCTCCCAGCAGGGATCCCAGGCCACCGGCCACGCCGGCGATGAACAACCCGATGCTTGCCCCCGCCTCACCGCCGGTGACCAGGGACTGCTGGTGGTGCACCACGAGGGCGCCCGCCGCCGAGGCGATGAAGCCCGAGATGGCGAACGCAGTCAGCTTCACCCGGGTGGGGCTCACGCCGAACGCCTGCGCAGCCGCCTCGTTCTCCCGCATCGCTATGAGCACCCTCCCGGTCCTGGAGCGCCTGATCCCAGCCAAGGCCAGAAGGGTCACGGCCAGGGCCACGAGGCTCACGTGGTACATGGCGAAGGAGCTGGTCCAGCCGATGCGTCCCAGGACCGGCTGGCGTTGGATGCGCCCGGTGGGGAGCCAGCCGAAGAAGCGGGGGTTCAGCAGGTAGGACGTGACGGCCACCACGAACGCAAGCGACGTGACCGCCAGGTACATGCCCCTCAGCCGCAGCGCCGGCAGGCCCACCGCCAGCGAGGCCACCGCCCCGGCGGCCCCGGCCCCGAGCACGGCCAGCGTGATGTCGGCCCCCAGCCCGGCGGTCATCTCGGCGCCGACGACAGAGCCGATCGAGACGAAGGCCCACTGGCCCAGCGAGAGTTGACCGGCCCACCCGGTCAGGACGACGAGGGAGACCACCACCATCACCACCAGGTGCAGGTAGGACAGGCGCAGCAGGTCCTCGGTGCCCAGCAGGTGCGGCAGCCAGACGGACCCCGCGGCAACGGCCCCGAGTGCGCCCCAGCGCATGAGCCACACCCGGCGCAGGCCCACCCCGGCGGCCAGGCTCGCCGACAGGGGGCGCTCCTCGCCCACCGCCTGGAACGACCCCAGTTCGACCTCACCTCTGCCGAAGCGGCTGCGGCGCACCAGCAGCGCCACCACGACCACCAGCGCGATCACGGCGTCGCCGACGAGGCCGCTCTCCTGGTTCCAGTCCACCCCCTGGTGGAGCACCCCCAGGGCTACGGAAGCACCGAGCACGGTCGGCAGGTGGGCCAGGCGCCCGATCATGAGCGCCGCCAGGGCCCTCAGCAGCAGCCCGAACCCCAGGCGCCCTCCGACCGGGAGCCCCAGAACCCCCGCCCTCATGAAGAGGGCCATGAACGCCAGGGCTCCTGCGATCGCCCAGACGCAGGTCTGTACGCCCCGGACCGGGATGCCCAGGGATGCCGCCCTGTCCGGGTTCTCGGCAGTCGCCCTGATGGCCACCCCGAGGTCAGTCCAGCGCAGGAGGGCCCCGACGCCGGCCAGCAGCATGGGGGCGGCCACCAGGACCAGCAGGTGGTCGGCCCCCAGGCGGATGGGCCCGACGTCCCAGACCGCGTCGATGGGAACGTCGATCCGCTGCGAGGCCACCCTGGAATCCCACCAGCGCGGCATGAGCAGCGCCAGGAAGCCCAGCACCTCGGCCAGGCCGAGGGTGGCGACGGTGATGACGAGGCGGGGGGCACGGAAGAACCGGCGCACGACCAGGAACTCGGCCGCACCGCCCAGCACGAGAGAGCCGACCAGGCCGACGATGAGCCCCACCGGCCAGGGCAGGCCGCTCTCCACGATGAGCATCACCGCCAGCACCGTCGGTATGAGCCCCAGCTCCCCCTGGGCGAAGTTGAGCACCCGTCCGGCCCGGTAGACGAGGAACATGCCCACGGCCACCATCGCCGTGATCAGCCCCAGTACGACCCCGTTCAACACGACCCCGACGGGAGATCCGAAGAAGGCGAGCTGGACGGCGACTATCGACAGCGGTCCGGCCGTCCAACCGAGCCTCCGGGTGAGCCGGTCGAAGGGCCCGGAGGCCGGATTCTCGGGCATCGGACCCAGAGGGTAGCCCGCAGCCCCTCGGGGCTACCGTGGCGCCATGAGGGGAGGGGACATGCCCGACACCGGGCTGGTCGACTTCGGGCTGGGTCCCTACGTGCACGGCACCCCCAGCAGGCGCTTCCCCGTCTACACGCGGGGCAACGCAGGCGAGGTCTACCCACAGGCCGTGTTCCCCCTCAGCACCACGATGGCCAGGGACCTCGGCGGCGACCCCTTTGGCGAGGCAATGCTCTCCACGGGGATACTCACCAGCGCCGAGTGTGCCGAGGACGCCGATGTCCATATGGGTGTGTTCGGCGGCTACTCCTACCTGAACCTTTCCGTCTCACGGGTGATAGCGACCCGCACGCCGGGTGCCACGATCGCCGATAGCGACGCCACCTTCCTCGGAGCGGAGGGTGTGGCCCCACCCCACGTCCCCCAGCCGGGGGATGTGAACCGCTCGGCGACATTGCGGGGCGTGGCCTACTCGCTGCGTGTGCTGCTGGCCCGCTCCCTCCCGGCCCTCGAGGCGGCCGAGGCCGAGGCAGCTAGCTGGAGGGCGTCGCTGCCCCAGCCGGAGACGGCCACCGACGACGAGCTGGCGGGGGTGATGACCGAATCATCGCCGGTGCTCAGCAGCATCTTCACCACCCACCTGAAGGTCACCGGGGGAGCAGGCCTCGGCCTCCACGTGCTGCGCGACATCTGCAGGCGCAAACTGGGCGACGAGGAACGGGCGCTGGACCTGGTGGCCGGGGTCGGCGAGGTGGCCTCGGCGGAGCCGGCCTACGCCCTGTGGGACCTGGGCCGCATGGTCGCCTCGTCACCGGACCTGGTGGCGCTCTTCGACACCGGGTCGGCGGAGTTGCTGGAGGCACCCGCCGGTGTGCCGGCGGTCGACGCCTTCAGGTCCGCCTTCGAGGAGTTCCTCGAGGCCCATGGCAGCCGCGGCCCCAACGAGTGGGAGATGGCCTGCGACGTGTGGGCGACCGATCCTGCGATGCCGCTGGCCCTGGTGGACCGGATGCGGACGGCTGGCGACGACCACGATCCGCGCTCCAGGTCAGCTGTCATCGCCGCCAGGAGGGAGGCAGCCGTGGCCGACGCCCGGTCGGCGCTTGGGGGAGCCACGGCGTGGCTGTTCGAGAGGGCCCTGGGCTCGACGGTGCTGCACACGCGAGGCCGGGAGGCCTGCAAGACGCTCCTCGTGGAGCTCGTTCACGAGGTGCGCACGGCTGCGCGCGAGTTGGGCGGGCGGCTGGCCGAGCGCACGCCGGGAGGGCGGGCCGACGACCTCTGGTACGTCACGTACTCCGAGTTCGACGACTACAGGAGGGACCCGGGGGCCTACGCCGAGGTGGTCGCCTCCCGGAGGGCCACCCGTGCTGCGCTGTCCGAGCTGGTGCCGCCGTTCGCCTTCACGGGAGAGATGCCCCCGGTCCACACGTGGGAGCGCAGGAGGGGGGTGCCAGCCTCGCCGGCCGCCCCGGGTACCAGCCTCACGGGTATAGCGGGCTGCCCGGGGAGGGCGGTCGGACGCGCCCGCGTCGTCACCGACCCGTCCCTACCCGGTGACCTGGGCCCCGGCGACGTGCTGGTGGCACCGCTGACCGACCCCAGTTGGACACCCCTGTTCGTGCCGGTCGAGGCGGTCGTGGTCGACGTGGGAGGACAGATGAGCCACGCCGTGATCGTGTCGAGGGAACTGGGCCTGCCCTGTGTCGTCAGCGTCGCCGGGGCCACGCTCTCGATCCCCGACGGGGCCCTCGTGGAGGTGGACGGCTCGGCGGGCACGGTCACCCTGCTCGGAGTCGGCGGCGTCTCGACCCACCCAGCGGGGTAGCCGGCCACCGGTTAGTCAGGAGTTGGCGGCCCTGAAGCCCTCCATGAAGTCCACGAGGGCGGCGACGCCGGCCAGCGGCATGGCGTTGTAGACGCTGGCCCTGATCCCGCCGACGCTGCGGTGGCCCTTCAGGTTGACCATGCCAGCCTCGGCGGCCTCGTGGACGAAGCGCTTCTCCAGGTCCTCGTCGGGCAGCCTGAACACGATGTTCATGTGGGACCTGCTCTGGTCCTCCACTGGCGAGGTGTACCAGCCGTCGCTGCCGTCGATGGCGGCGTAGAGCAGGTCGGCCCTCTCGGCGGCCCTGCGCTCGAACTCCGGCAGCCCGCCGCTGTCCCTCATCCAGGCCAGCACCTTGCCCATCACGTAGACGGCGAACATGGGAGGCGTGTTGGCCATCGAGTCGGCCGAGGCGTGCGTGCGGTAGTCGAGATACGACGCCATGTCCCGGCCGCTGCGCCCCAGCAGGTCGCTGCGCACCACCACCACCGCCAGGCCGGCCGGGCCCAGGTTCTTCTGGGCGCCGCCGTAGACCAGGTCGAAGCGGCTCCAGTCGATGGGCCGGCTCAGGAAGTCGGAGCTCATGTCGGCAACCAGGGGAACGTCCACGGCCGGGAAGCGTGAGAAGCGGATACCCCCGATGGTCTCGTTGCTCGTGACGTGCAGGAAGCGGGAGCCCTCCCTGACCTCCAGCTCAGAGTCCTCGGGGACCCGCCGGTAGCCGTCGTCTGCGCCCGACCAGGCGCCGTACACGTCGGCGACCATGGCAGCGTCCGAGAGGGCCTTGCCGCCCCAGGCGCCAGTGTCGACGTAGCCGGCCGTCTCGCCGGCGGCCAGCAGGTTCATGGGCACCTGGCCGAACTGGAGGCTGGCTCCACCCTGCAGGAACAGCACGGCGAAGTCGTCGGGGACGCCGGCCAGGTGGCGGAAATCGGCCAGCGCCGACATGTGGACCGAGTCGTAGGCATCGGCCCTGTGGCTGGCCTCGATGATGGACATCCCGGTCCCGTCGAAGTCCAGGAGCTCTGCCTGCACCTCCTCCAGGACGGACACCGGGAGAGTGCAGGGTCCCGCGCAGAAGTTGTGGACCCGGACGGAGGTGGTCATGGGATGCTCCCTGTCTCGAGCCCGGTCCGGCCTTGGCGGGAGCCGGGGTCGTGGTCGCTGACGGCTAGAGACTACCCGGGCGCCCCCCGCCTCAGTCGGGCCTCAGTCGGGTCTCAGTCGGGTCTCAGTCGGGTCTCAGTCGGGTCTCAGTCGGGTCTCAGTCGGTTCTCAGTCGAAGGAGACCCTGTGCAGGATCGGCTCCATCACCGAGGCGGTCCTGCGGGCGGACTCGGCCAACACAGCGGGGTCCGCCCCCGGCGGCTCGTCGAGGCCCAGGGGAACGATCTCGTATGTGGAGCGGTCGACCCAGGTGGGCACGTACCCGGCGTCGACCACGACCACCGAGCCGTCGGGCCTGTCGGCCACGGCGAACCAGGCGATTACGCCGTCCTGGGTGGAATCGGGACACTCGGGACGACAGGAGCGGCGCTCGTCGCCGGGCTGGTTGGAGAGGAAGTTGCCCAGGCCGACGGCGGCGTACTTGCCGGAGTGCTGCAGCACCGGCTGGACCACGTGTGCCTGGTGGCCCACGATGAGGTCAATCTCAGGTGAGGCCAGGAGCTGTTGTGCAACGGTCCGCTGCCTGTCGGTCGGCTCGCTCCTGTACTCCTCGCCCCAGTGGATGCTCACCACCACGAACTCGGCACCCTCCGCCCTGGCGGCAGCGGCGTCGGCTATGACGCTCCCCGGCTCCAGGGCCGCCACCAGCCACGGCGGGTCGGTGGGCAGGGAGGCCCCGTTCAGGATGTCGGTGTAGGAGAGGTGGGCCACCGACACCCCGCCGGGAGCGAACCAGGCCGGGCCGGCCGAAGCCTGGTCCAGGGCCATCCCGGCGTGAGCCACGCCGGCCCTGTCGAGGTGATCAAGCGTGGCCCGCACCCCGGACGCCCCGGCGTCGAGGCTGTGGTTGGACGCCACCGAGCAGCCGTCGTAACCGGCTGCGGCCACCGCATCCGCCAACTCGAAGGGGACCCTGAAGTTGGGGTAGTAGACCAGGTCGCTGTCATCCGCCGAGAGCGGCGTCTCCAGGTGGCAGATTGCCAGGTCGGCCCCGGCCAGGACCGGCTGGACCCGGCGGAACATCGGGTTGAAGTCGAAGCCGCCGTCGCCTGTGTAGTAGCCGGCCATGTCGGCCACGTACTCGTGGACCAGCAGGTCGCCCGTCGCCACCAGGGTGAAGGTGCGGGCCTCGAACGGCAGCGTCGTGGTGGTTGCGGGCTGTCGGTCCCCGGAATCCGTGGTACCCGTACCGGTCGCCGTGACCGTGGTCGGAGCCGGGCCCGACCCGCTGTCGGCGACCCCCGTCAGGCCCCGCAGGTCCACCGACAGGTCGGCCATCACCATCACGAGGACCACCCCCATGAACGCCAGGAGGACCCGGGTGAGGTGCCAGGCCACCTGGCGCTCCCTCGGCGACATGACATCATGGCGCGGGTCGGTGCCGGTGGGGTCGCTCACGCCACGCCCCTGAGGATCGCCACGCCGGGCCGCACGTCGCGGTTGTTCACACCGTCGGAGCGGACCGGCCGTCCTCCTACCAGCACGTGCCTCACCCCGGCCGACTCCCGTGCGGGATCCTCGATGGTGGAGCGGTCCGAGATCGTCAGGGGGTCGAAGACGGTGATGTCGGCGACCGCTCCGGACTGGATGCGACCCCTCCTGGCCATCGCCGGGCTGATCCCGCCCAGCAGCCGGGCCGGCAGGATCGTCATCTTGGCCAGCGCCTCCTGGAGGGAGAGCAGGCGCCTCTCGCGTACGTAGTGGCCGAGCACCCGGCTGAAACAGCCCGTGGACCTCGGGTGGTTGTTGTGGGGCCGCTCCAGGATGGCGTCGGAGCCGACCATCACCCAGGGGGTGGTGAGCGAGGTGTCGATGTCGTCGTCGCTCATGGCGAACGCCGCGGTCAGCCTGTACTCGCGCCTGGCCGCCTCGAAGGTCTCCTTCGTCAGGCGCTCCGAGGTGCCGGCGATCTGGAGGTCCCCGTATGAGATCCCGTACTTCTCCTGGAAGTCGTCGTAGCGGGCGTTGCCTGCGCTCGTGGCCCAGAAGGTGTAGGGGTAGGTGCAGGCCGAGATGGCCAGCCCCCCGGCCCTGGCGGCCTCCACCTGGGCGATGGCCTCGGCCATCCGGCCGGTGCCACCGGTGGAGTTGATGTGCTCGATGTGGATCGGGCAGCCCGTCTCCCTGGCGATGCGGATGGCCTCGTCGATGGCCTCCTCCTGGGTGCCGGGCTCCAGGTTCTCGGAGTAGCGCAGGTGCAGGCAGAGCGGTACGGCGTACCTGGCCGCCACCTCGCCGTGGCGGCGCATCTCCTCGAAGATGAGGTCCACCGTGTACTCGGGCTGCTCGTGGATGCCCAGGGCACCCGCCAGCACGTCCTCCTCGGCCCGCCGGACCACCTCGTCGAGCACCTCGCCGCTGGCCCGGCCCAGGCCGATCCCCATGTTGGTCCGGTGGGTGTACTGGTCGGATGCTCCCCCGTAGTTGACGGGCGGATCGTGCCCGGCGGCCTTTTCCAGGAAGCGCGGCATCGGGTCGTCGATGCCGTGGAGGCACAGGTTGGTGGTGACCCCGTCGGCCACCTTGAACCACTCGCCGTAGCCGTTGGGCGCATAGGAGAGGATGTCGATGAAGCCGGGAGCCACCACCAGGCCGGCGGCGTCAAGGCTCTCCGTCCCCGAGAGCGGGTCCAGGCTGATGCGGGTGATGGTGTCGCCGTCGATGCCCACGTCGGCCACGGCGTCGAAGCCGGAGTCCGGGTCCACCACCCGCCCGCCGGAGACCACCATGTCGTAGACGTGGTCGTCGGTCGCCACGGCCAGGGAGTCGTCCAGCACCGGCGGTACCGACGATGTGGTGGTGGTGGTCGCCGGTGCCGCGGGCCGTGCAGGGGGCTTCGGGGGTGGCT
Source organism: uncultured Candidatus Nemicrothrix sp. (assembly GCA_964344855.1). GTDB lineage: Bacteria > Actinomycetota > Acidimicrobiia > Acidimicrobiales > MedAcidi-G1 > UBA3125. The sequence goes on along the minus strand of CAYFOV010000010.1, from coordinate 23,428 downwards.
GGGCGACAGCGCCGGGCCGTGACCTCAGCCTGCGCAGGAGGGCCAGGTTGGCGGTGCCGAAGCCCAGGCCCAGCAGCAACCGGCGCCTTGCCATTGACGCCGGCCGTGCATCACCCTCGTCGGGTGGCTGGTCCTCCATCGGGGCGACGCTACCGGTGGTACCGGGCCGGTACACGGCACCCGCGGGCGCGGCCACCGGGAGCCGGTCTCTGGCTACCTTTGGCGTGTGGAGACCCGCCACTACGTGGTGCCTGCGGCCATGCTGGCACTCCTCCTGGTGACCGCCGCCGTGGCGCTGGCGACGGCGGCGGGGAGCGCCGGGGCCATGGTGACCGTGTCCGGTACCCCCCTCGATGAGGTCCCGGCCTCGCTGGTGGTGGACGGGCACGCAGGCGGCGGAATCGGCCCCTACCGGGGCCTGGGTACCTGGGTCGACTCCTACGACACCGACCCGGCCTACACCCGTGGCAGGCCTCCGGTGGGGCCCTCGGACCCGGCCGAGATGGCCGCTGCCGGGGTCCGGACCCTCTTCCTGCAGGCGTCACGATCCGACACCAGGGCCACGGGGATGACAACCGATCCGTGGGTGCTGGCCGACCTCCTGTTGAGCGCCCATGCGGCGGGCCTCGACGTCGTGGCCTGGTACCTGCCCAAGTGGACGGCCGACGACGAGGACCTGGAGCGCCTGCTGGCGGTGCACCGCTTCGAGGTCCTGGGACACCGCTTCGACGGCCTGGCGGTCGACATCGAATGGAACCGCGGCGAGTTGGAGGAGGACCCCGCCGAGCGCAGCCGCCGCCTGGTGCTGCTGTCGGAGCGCCTGCGCCACTCATCGGGCGACGCCGTGCTGGGCGGGATCGTCATGCCCCCTGTGCTGACGGACGAGATCAACCCCGACTTCTGGCCCGGCTTCCCCTGGGCAGAGTTGGCGCCGCTCTACGACGTCTGGCTGCCCATGAGCTACTGGTCGTTCCGCACGGAGGAACACGCAGATCCCGGCTACTACAGCGGGCGCAACATCGACCTGCTGCGCCTGAACCTGGGCCAGCCCGGCGCGGTGGTGCACGGCATCGGCGGCGTAGGAGCCGACGACGGCCACGTGGCCGGGGCCGACGAACCCCTGGCCGGCGCCGACGACATGGCCGGCTTCGTCGGCTCGCTGGCCGAGGCGGGGGCCGTGGGCGGATCGGTGTACGACTGGGCCACGACCGGACCGGCCACCAGGGTGGAGCTGGGCAGGCTCTTCGCCGAGCAGGGGTTCGGGTAGGGGTCGCGGTCATGGCCTGAGCCACTCGGGCGGCGTGGGGCCCATGGCCTCGAGCGAGGCCGCGGGCAGCAATTGCTCCAGGTCGCCGAGGGCCTCGACCGGGTCGGGTAGCCCGGCCAGGACCCAGCGGTGGAGGGATCCCTCGTCGAACCAGGCGGCCGCCACGGGGTTGACACCCGGCAACTCCAGCCTCCCGGAGGAGCAGAGCCACCGGAGCTCATCCCAGTCGGCGACCGGCCCGGGCCGCAGTGAAGCCACCTCGGCCGCTGAGGGCGCGCCGCCGGGAGGTCCATCCAGCACGCGCCCCAGGACCCGGTCGACCCAGACCCGGTGCAGGAACCGGCACGGGGGCTCGTCGGGCCGGGGCGTGGGTAGCCCCAGCATCCGGCGGCAGAGGTCGTCGGCGCGGCCCACGCCCCCCTCGAGCAACTCCACGCGGTCGCCCCAGCAGATCGCAGTGGAGGTGGTGCCCCGGCGCGGCGAGACGTGGGCCACGGCGATACCCCGCGGCTGCAGCTCGCCCGGCCTCATGGCCGCCCCCGGGGTGAGCAGACCCACCGCCCCCCAGCAGTCGGGTACCCGCCGCCCGAGCAGGTCCTCCAGGCCGTCCAATGGCTCGAGCACGACCTGGACAGCCCTGCGGTGCCTGACGATCCCGGCCAGGGACGGGCCTCGCGGGTCGACCAGCCCGAGCAGGCGGCCCGCAAGGTGGGCGGGGTCGGGTCGGCCGTTCCTGGCGGGTGTGTGGCGCATGACGCCTCCCTGGTGGGTGGTGTGGGAGGCGGCCGCTGCGCCGGTCGCTAGGCGTGGCAGGAGGTTGCCGCGTGGGTGTGACAGCCGGACCCCAGGTGGTCCGCGCGCGCGGGTCGCGTAGCCTTGTTCCCGGGCGCATTCCGAATTGAGAGGGGGTCAACGTGGGCGACCGGCGGCAGGCGACCTCCACTGCGGCCTTCGGCGCCGGTCGCCGCGAGAACCACGACTCGTCGGCCTTCTACTCCCGGTTCCGACCACCCGAGGTCTCCGACGACGACACCGTTACCGCCGCCCCCGACCTGGGTGACGGCTGCCTGGTCGGCGACTCCAGGGACATGCACCACCTTCCCGACGCGTCGGTGGCCCTCGTCGTCACCTCGCCGCCGTACTTCGTGGGCAAGGAGTACGAGCTGGCGGTTGCCGGCAACGGACACCCCGGGGTGCCCACCTCCTACCTGGGTTACCTGGAGATGCTCTCCGAGGTGTTCACCGAGTGCCTCCGGGTGCTCGAGCCGGGTGGCCGCATGGCGGTGAACGTGGCGAACCTCGGGCGCAAGCCCTACCGGAGCCTCTCCTCCGACGTGATCCGCATACTCCAGGACGACCTCGGGATGCTCCTACGCGGCGAGGTCGTCTGGCAGAAGGCCGAGGGTGCGACCGGCTCGGTGGCATGGGGGTCGTTCCGCAGGGCGGCCAACCCGGTGCTGCGCGACATGACCGAGCGCGTGGTGATAGCCAGCAAGGGGCGCTTCGACCGGGCCCTACCCCCGGCCAGGCGCGAGGAGGAGGGGCTTCCCCACGAGAGCACGGTTACCACCGACGAGTTCATGGAGGCCACCCTCGACCTGTGGCGGATCGACCCGGAACAGGCCGGCAGGGTCGGGCACCCGGCCCCCTTCCCGGTGGAGCTGCCGAGGCGCCTGATCGACCTCTACACCTACCGTGAGGACCTGGTCCTCGACCCGTTCCTGGGCTCAGGCTCGACGCTGGTGGCCGCCCTGCGGGCAGGGCGCCGGGGGGTGGGCTACGACCTGGAGCCCGCCTACGTGGACCTTGCGAGGGAGCGCGTCGCCAGGGAGCGGGATCGCATCGACGGTGGCGAGGTCGCCGGCTGGCGCCGGAGCGACCTGGCCGGCAACCCGGGCCGCCAGGACGGCCTCTTCGCCGACAGCGGCCATGAGCACCTACTCGGCCTGGCGACAAGGTCGGGCAAGAAGGCCGCGGACATAGCCGAGGCCCTGCTGGACGAGTCCGGCTTCGACATCGTCAAGGCGGGTGTGGTCCGTCGTGACCTGGGCGCCCAGTTCTCGTTCCTGGTAGCCGACCGGAGTGCCGGTCGCCAGTGGTACGTGGAGGTGGCAGGTGCCTTCACCACGGCCAGGCCGGGGATGAGGCGCACCGACGCACTGTGGCGCACCCTGGGCAGGGCGCACGTCCTGGCCAGCGGCCACGAAGGCGACAGGCCCGGCGACCGGCCCCGGCTCCTTGTGCTGACGCCCCGCCTACCCCGGACGGGCAGCGAGGGGGACCGGGCCATGCGGGCCGTCGGGGGGTCGGGGTTCTTCGACGCAGTCGAACTGTTCGACGAAGCCGGCGCGGCGCGCCTGGCCCACTACGCGGAGGCCTCGCCCGACCGTCCCCTCCCGGGGTTCTTCGACGAGGACGAGATCGCCGCGCTGTTTCCCTGAGCGGCGTCCGGCTGGCCGGCTCAGTTGGGGGCGAACTCCACCTCGTAGAGGACCGGCCAGTGCTTGCCGGTAACGAGGAACCTGCCGGTGGCCGGGTCGTGGGCGATGCCGTTCAGCACCTCGCCCCTGCCGAGCAGCGATCTGTCGATGGGCAGCGCCGAGGCGTCGACCGTCGTGGTTACCTCCCCGGTAGCCGGGTCTATTCCGACGATCAAGTCCTTCTTCCACACGTTGGCCCACACGGTCCCGTCCACGCACTCCAGCTCGTTCAGCATGTCGACAGGGTCTCCCCCCAGGGTCACGGCCACCCTGCCGGTGGGGGCGAAGTCGACGGTCGAACGGAACGTGAGTGTGGAGGATCCGTCCGACATGGCGAGGGTCCCGGGATCGAGCAGGCACACCCCCCACCCCTCACCCCCGTACTCCCAGGTGGCGACGGGTGAGAGTGGGTCGGCCCGCCAGACCGTGGCCACACCGGCCTTCCAGGTCAGCTGGACCAGCCGACCCCCACCCAGGGAGGTGAGGCCCTCGCCGAACAGGTCGGACCGCAGGCCGACCGAGGCCAGCACCGAACCCGTGGCCGGGTCCACCTCCCTGACCGTCGAGGACCCGTAGCGGCCGGTGCTCTCGAACAGGCGGCCGTCGACCAGCTCGAGGCCCTGGGTATAGGCGGCCGGATCGTGGGGATGCTGCGCTACGACCCTCAGCGAGACCGCTCCCACCGGCGCGGCCCCACCGTCGGACCCGCCCCCACAGGCCGCCAGGCCCACGACGGCCAGCGTCGCCGCGGCGATACCGGGGACGGCACGCAGCAGCAGGCCCTTCCGGCACCGGACTGGCTGTGGGTCGTTCACGGTGTGGGAGGGTACTGACGTGACCGGGACCGGGCCCGTCGGCGGGAGCATCCAGCACGGCGGACAGCGCATCGCGTGGCTGGACTGGAACCGCGACGCGCCCGACGTCGACACGCTGGTCGTGTTGCACCCCAGCGGCTTCTGCGCCGGCGTGTTCCACCCGTTCGCAACCAGGTTGGGACACCGGTTCCGGGTCGTCGGGGTGGACCTGCGGGGCCACGGCGAGAGCACGGGCAGGCCCGACCCGGCCGACCTGGGCAACGACCTGTTGGCCGCCGACGTGGTGGCGGTGGCCGACCACCTGGGGTTGGAGCGGTTCTCCATCCTGGGCGTGTCGCTGGGTGGGGGGGTGGGTATAGAGGTGGCCGCCACCTGCCCGGAGCGGGTCACCGGCCTGATGATCTGCGAGGCGATAGCCATCGACACCACCTCCAGTGAGGAGGTCCACTACGGCTACGAGGACGGCGAGCACCCCATGGCCGTGGCGGCCCGTCGGCGCAGGCCCGTCTGGCCTGACAGGGAGACCGTGGTGGCCTCATATGGCTCCCGGCAGCCCCTCTGCGTGCTGCATCCCGAGATCCTGGAGGCCTACGTGAGGTGGGGCTTCCACGACCGGCCCGACGGGCAGGTGGAGTTGGCATGCCCTCCCGAGGTCGAGGCCGTCTTCTTCGGGTCGGGGCAGCGCTACGGGCCCGTCGGGGCCTACCGGCACCTGGCCGACGTGGCCTGTCCGGCGACGGTCCTGGCCGGTACAGGGACCGACCTGGAGATGGGGTGGTTCGAGGCCCAGGCGGACAGGCTGGGGGTGGACCTCATCGTCGTGGATGGCACACACTTCTTCATCTTCGAGGACATGGACCGCGGGGTCGGCCTGGTGCTTGAACACCTCGGTTGAGCCCCGGAGGGCCAAGCCAGGGAGGAAGCGATGACAACCCCAGAGAACCCGGTCGAGCTCTCCAGCCGGATCATCGACACCGGGGTGCCCGAGCCACCCCACAACCGCGTGACCGAGCTCCTCACACAGGTCGACGACGACCTGGCAGTGGTCGAGTCGTTCTCGCACTGCTGGGCCCTTCGGACCGGCGAGGGCCTCGTCTGCTTCGACGCCAGCGGCTCGAGGTCGGGCCCGGCTGTGGTCGGGGCCCTTCGGGAATGGTGCCACGACCCGGTCCACAGCCTCGTCTACACCCACGGCCACGTCGACCATGTGGGTGGCAGCGGGGCGTTCGTGTCGGATGCCGGGGAACGCGGGCATCCGAAGCCGCGGGTACTGGCCCACGAGGCGGTTCCTGCCAGGTTCGACCGCTACCGGGCGACCAACGGCTGGAACGTGGCCATCAACCGGAGGCAGTTCGGCGGGGTGCGCCGGGTGGTGAACCTGGACCTGGCCGGATCGGGTCCCCGCTTCCTGCCCGACGACGCAGCCGAGCCGGACGAGACCTTCACCAGCGACCTGACGGTCACGGCCGGCGACCGCACGATCCAGCTCCGGCACGCCCGCGGCGAGACCGACGACCACCTCTGGGGCTGGGAGGCCGAGACGCAGACCGCATGGACCGGCGACTTCATGGCATGGGTGTTCCCCAATGCCGGCAACCCCCAGAAGGTCCAGCGCTACCCGATCGAGTGGGCGGCCGCGCTACGCCAGATGCTGGCAGCAGGTGCCGAGCGGGTGCTGCCGGCCCACGGCCTGCCGATTGTGGGCCGGTCGCGCGTGGAGCTGGTCCTGGGAGACCTGGCCGACGCACTTGAGCACCTGGCCGGCCGCACCCTGGACCTCATGAACGAGGGCGCCACGATCGACACGATCATCCACGAGGTGGCCGTGCCCGAGCACCTGAGGGACCGCCCCTGGCTGGCCCCTCAGTACGACGAACCGGAGTTCGTGGTGCGCAACGTCTACCGGCAGTTCGGCGGGTGGTGGGACGGCAACGCGGCCAACCTGAAGCCGGCACCGGAGGCCGCCGTAGCCTCGGAGGTGCTGTCCCTGGTGGGATCGGTGGAGGCCCTGGCCGACCGGGCGCTGGAGTTGGCCGAGCAGGGCGATCTGCGACTGGCCTGCCACCTCGTGGAGATGGCCGTGGCTGCCGAGCCCCTCCACGAGGGAGCCCACAGGGCCAGGGCGGCCGTCTACTGGCAGCGGAGGGCGGCCGAGCGGTCCCTCATGTCCAAGGGCGTCTTCGCAGCAGCCGCAAGGGAGTCCGAGGCTGCGCTGGGCGAGGAGGTCCCGGGTGAAAGGGTGGACGACGCCGTAAGGGGGGCGCTGGGCTAGGAACCCGGCCACGGGAGGGTCGCCCGTCAGGCGTCCAGGTCCAGGTGTCCTCCTACGGGAAGAAGGGGAGCGACCAGGTCCTCGGCCAGCAGGCCGGCCGTGGCCAGCCCGGGCGCCGGATCCAGCGCCCCGAGGGCAGAGGCCAGGTGGGCGGCGGCCCCGACGCCGATGGAACTCTCCAGCATGGAAGTGACCACGACGCCCATCCCGGCGGCGGTGGCCCTTGTAGCCAGGTCCGCCGCCACCTGCGGACCGCCCAGCGCCGAGGGCTTCAACACGACCAGGTCGGCGGCACCCGACGCCAGGACCTGCTCAAAGAGGTCGGGCGACCCGGCCGACTCGTCCGCCGCCACAGGTACCGGCGAGGCCTCCCGCACGGCAGCCAGGGCGGCCACCCCGCTTACCGGTTCCTCCACGAACTCGATCCCGAGGGGGGCCAGCCGCTCGATGTTGGACAGGGCCTCAGACGGTTCCCATGCCCCGTTTGCGTCAAGGCGGATCGCCACGTCGGGGCCCACGGCGTTGCGTACGGCGGAGACCCTGTCGACGTCATCGGCGAACGGTCCCGCGCCGACCTTCAACTTGACCCCGGGGTGGCCCGCTTCCGCCGCTTCGGCCGCTGCAGCGGCAAGCGCACCGGGCGTCTCGCCGACGACGAGGGCCGACACGGCCAGCCTGGAGGGGCTGCCCGGGCTCAGGTAGTCGTGCAGGGGTACTCCTGCGGCCGAGGCTGCCAGGTCCACCAGCGCCCAGTCGACCGCTGCCCGTGCCGTGGGCGACGCCTCGAGTGCCGACTCGTAGCCCTCCTCCACCCAGGCCAGCAGGGCAGCCTCGGCATCGTCGACGGTGTCTCCGGTGAAGCCCACCAGCGGCGCCGCCTCGCCCAGGCCGGCGTTCCCCTCCTCGTCGAAGAGGGAGAGGACCACGACCGACCGGTGGGTGATGCGGCCGCGTGCGGTGAGGACCGGCGAACGGTAGGAGAGCCTGTGGCGCGACACCCGCGCCCCTGCGACCCTCACCCGGCGTCGACCTCCTCCAGGAAGGACCTCACAGCCATCACCGTTGCGGCCTGGTTCTCCACGTGGGCGGCGTGGCCGGCCTCCGGGAGCACGGCGATCCTGGCGTCGGCCATGCCAGCGGCCATCCTGATCGCCAGCGATCGGAACTTGGCGTCCTCCTCGCCCACCACCAGCAGCACCGGGCCCGCCACCCTGTCCAGCTCACGCCAGAGCGACGGCTGGTTGCCGCTGCCTGCTCCCCTGAGGCTGCCGGCCAGGCCCTCGGGGTCGTTCTGCAGGCGCTGCTGCCTCGCCTCGTAGAGGGCGTCGGAGCCGAGGCGCTGCTGGGACTCGAACAGCGGCAGGTCCATCCAGTAGTCCACGAAGGCCTCCACCCCGCCCTCCAGGATCTCCTCGGCCAGGTCGTCGTCGGTGCGCCTCCGGATGTCACGCTCGGCGTCGCTGACGATCCCCGCCGTGGCGCCGATGAGCACGCTGGATCGCACCAGGTCGGGGTGGCGCACCGCCAGGCCCAGGCCGATGCGTCCTCCCATCGAGTAGCCAAGCAGGTCGACCTGCCCGTGGCCCAGGTCGACTGCAAGGGATGCCAGGGCGTCGACCGTGTTGTCGAAGCGGTACGTGGTCGGGTCGGTGGGCGCTCCCGTCGCACCGTGTCCGGGGAGGTCCACGGCAACCACGGTCCTCATCCCGGTGAGCTGCCTGCCGAGGGGCCACATGGTCGAGGCGTCGCCGGTGAAGCCGTGCAGCAGCAGCAGCGGGTGGCCCCTCCCCTCGATCTGGGTGTGGAGCGGCCCGGCCACCTGCCTCACCCCTCCCCCCCGACCGCCGCAGCCACCGCAGCTGCCGCCCTCCTGTGCAGGTCCACGTTGGTGGAGGCGACCGTCCTCACGTGGACCAGGTGCAGTCCCGGCCGGCCGATCGACACGGCCAGGGCGCTGTCCAGCTCCCCCCGGCTGCGTGGCCGGTGAAGGGTCGCGCCGGCCAGCGGTGCCGCCAGGCCCAGGTCCAGGCCGTGGGGGGTGTGGAAGAGGCGATGGTGGTCGATCCCGGGCCGGTCGGCTATGGGCAGGAGTGAGAAGATGCCCCCGCCGTCGTTGTCGACCACCACCACGGTCAGGTCCACCCCCAGGCGTCGTGCGGCAACCAGCCCGGAGAGGTCGTGAAGCAGGGCCAGGTCGCCTGTGAACAGGACGCTCGGCCCGCTGGACCCGTGGGCCATTCCCATGGCCGTGGAGACCTGGCCGTCGATGCCGTTGGCTCCCCGGTTGGCGAGGATCCTCAGGGGATCGGCGTCGACGGGTAGGAAGGCGTCAAGGTCGCGGATCGGCATCGAGTTGGAGACGAACAGGTTCGAGCCAGGCGGGAGTGCCCGTGAGAGCGAGGCCACCACGGCCGGCTCGTCGAAGTGGGAGCCCTTCACGAGCCCGGCTACAGCCGCTGCTGCGGCCTCCTCGGCCCGGGTCCATGTCGTGGTCCAGGCCGTGGCTCCCCTCGGCATCAGGTCCTCGAGGAGCCGCCCCGCCACCCTGCCCGGGTCGCCCGGGACCCTGTCGGTGACGGCGAAGGAGGGGTCGGGGAAGCGACCTGCGCGGTCCACCGAGACGACCCGACCGGTGCCGGCGCGTGCCATCCAGAGACGGTATGAGCGGCTGGTGGGCAGGCCGCCCAGCTGGAGCACCACGTCGGGTGGATGGCGGTCGGCCAGGCCGGCGGCGAGGAGTGCCTCGCCGTTGGCCAGCACGGGGCGGCCTGAGACGTGGGGCCCGTGCCGGAGGCCCGAGGCCGGGTCCGCCAGGATCGGCCAGCCGGTGGCTGCGGCAAGCCGGGCCACGGCCTCGGCCCCCACCGGATCCAGGTCCATTGGGCCGGCGGCTATTAGGCCCCGCTCCCTGTCGAACAGGCCTGCGACGGCCCTGACTCCCCCGATGTCGGCGCTGTGGTGGTCTGCCGTGGGATGGACCGTGTCCACCGGAGGCAGGGGGGCAGGAGAAGGCTCGAGGGGTTCCCTGAAGGGACAGTTCAGGTGGACCGGCCCCGGCACGGGGTGCAGGGATGCGGCGACAGCCTCGGCGGTCAGTGCGACCACCTCGGCCGGGTCGGCCGTGCCTCCGACGGGCGCCTGCCGGAAGAGGCGCACGTGGGATCCGTAGAGCCGGACCTGGTCGATGGTCTGCGGGGCGCCGCGGCCCTGGAGCTCGGGCGGCCGGTCGGCTGTCAGCACGACGAGGGGTATGCCCGAGTGGAAGGCCTCCACCACGGCAGGCAGGTAGTTGGCCGCAGCGCTGCCGGAGGTGCAGACCAGGGCCACGGGCCTGTCCGTGGCCCTCGCCAGGCCCAGGGCGAAGAACCCAGCGGAGCGCTCGTCCAGGTGGATGGTCAGCCCCAGGCCGTCGGTGGCGTCGGCAGCGCAGGTCAGGGGCGTAGAGCGCGAGCCCGGCGAGACGGCGACGTGTGCCACCCCCGAGGCCCTCAACTGGGCGAACAGGGCTCCGCAGGCCTCTTGGACGGCTGCGGGGTCAGCGACCCCGGCGTCGGAGCCGACGGTCGTCATCGTGCCTCCCCGGATCCGATCGCGGCCAGGACCGGTCCCAGCAGCGTCCCCAACTTCACCTCGGTCTCGAGCAGCTCCCTGTCGGGGTCGGATCCCTCCACCACGCCTGCGCCGGCGAAGAGGGTCGTGGCGGCCTCCTCCAGCAGGGCCGAGCGCAGCGCCACCCTGAACTCGCCGTCGCCCTCCGGGTCCAGCCACCCGACGGCTCCCGCGTACCAGCCCCTGTCCAGGTGCTCGTGCCTGTGCCGCAGCTCGACCGCCCTGTTTCGCGGGATGCCCGCCACGGCGGGGGTCGGGTGCAGCGCTCCCACCACGTCGAGCAGCCCCGTTCCGTCCGTGAGGTCGGCCGAGATCGGGGTGTGGAGGTGCTGGATCCCGTGGAGCTTCAGGAGCTGTGGCTCGTCGGCCATGAGCGGCTCGAGGCCGAGGCCCTCGAGCGCCATGACCACGGCGTCGACCACGTGGCCGTGCTCGGCCCTCTCCTTGGGGCTGGTCACGAGGCCCTGCCCGAGGGCTTCGTCGACGGACGACACCTGGTGCCGCGGCGCCGAGCCCGCCAGTGCGGCCGTGTCGAGGCGGCCCCCGTCCACGGCTGCGAGGCGTTCGGGTGTCGCCCCGGCGAAGGCCTCGGAACCCGTGTCTACGCAGAAGACGGCACAGGCCGGGAAGGTGGCCCGCAGGGTGGCCAGCAGGCTCGGCAGGTCCGGACGCCCCGGAATCCGTATGGAGCGGCAAGGCACGGCCTTGGTGATGGCACCCGACCTGATCGCTCCGAGGGCGGTCTGGACGAGGCCCCGGTAGGCGTCCCGCTCGGCCTCCGGGGCCCAACGCGAGGCGTCGGCGTGGAGCGGCGCGAGGGGCAGGGGTGCCGGGGTGCCGGGAACCCCCACGACCGGACCGGGCAGGCTGGTGACCCAGGTGCGGTCGCCCATCCTGTGGACCTGTAGGGCCGGCAGCAGCAGGCGACCCCCGCCGAAGGCGGTCCAGGGTCCGTCGCCTCCGCCGGGTTCGAAGGCGAAGCCGGCGGCCAACCGGGGGAGGGGTGCGCCGTCCGGGGCGTGTACCTCCAGACCGCCGAACAGGTCCTCCGCTATCCGGGTGGCCTCCTCGAAGCGTCTGCCTCCGCCGACCGGCACGGTGGCTGCGCAGCCGAGGCCCACCCAGCAGGAATCGTCGGCGGGCACCTCCCAGAACCACCTCTCCATTCCCGCCGGCGCTGACGCCAGCCAGGCCAGGGGGTCCCGCGCAGCGCCCTCGGAGACCTCGACGGTGGTAAGGCGGTGCCCCGTAGCCGGGGCCGGGTCGGTCAGCGCCATTCGCAGCTGACCACCAGGTGCTCGGCGTCGGCAGCCACCAGGGCGTCGGCCAGCGAGCGCCGGTCGCCGTCGGCGACCCGCTCCAGGGCCCGGGACACGAGGGAGCGGTGGAAGTGCTGGGCCACGAGCCTGGTCACCGCCGGCAGGAGGGCCCTGACCACCTCGACCAGCTCCTCGTCGCCGTCCCGGTGACCTTCCCGGTCAGCCTTCCGGTCAGCCTTCCGGTCAGCCTTCCGGTCAGCCTTCCGGTCAGCCTTCACGTGGTCCTCGAAGAGGGAGATGGCCCGGCGCACGACGTCGTCGACGTTGGCCGCGTGGTCGGCAGCCAGGCGCACCAGTTCGTCCAGTGGGACACCGGCGCTGGAGATGGCAAGGCCGGCCCTGACCATCGACACGGCACTCTGGTCGAAGCGCTGCTCGCCCTCCACGATGGTTGGGTCGAGCAGGCCGTTGTCGCAGAGCAGGGCCACGAGGCCCTCGGGCACGTCGGCCGCCGCCGCCACCTCGGCACGGGTGAGGCTACGGGCCATGGCCGCTTCGGCTGCCAGGCGCCCGAGGTCGCCCCCGGCCGCCCTGGCTGCCACCGGGTCGGCAAGGCGCCCGATCTGGGCCAGCGTGAAGCCCGATTCGGCGAGGCGGCGGATCTCGGCCAGGCGCTCGAGATGGCCCGGTTCGTAGGCGGCCCTGCGGCCCCTGCGGAGGGGCGGCTGGAGGAGACCCAGGCGCTGGTAGTAGCGGATGGTGTCGACGCTCAGGTCCGCCGCGGCGGCCAACTGCTCCACGGAGAGGGTCTCGTCGTGCTGGACGGCCTTCAGGTCCACGGGCGGAGTCTAGGAGCAACTGCTCACAGAGTCGATGCTCCAATAGGCGTCCGGCTGCCCGGTCCCGACAGCCTTTGCATCCCGTGGGATGATGCCTACGTGGATGCCGGGGCGCCCGTCGACTACATCGCACGGACCAGGGAGCAGTACACCTCGCTCGGCTACGAGCCCTACCAGTGGGCCGAGCGCCCGCAGGCCCCTCCATTCACGCCCCTCGAGGTGCCCCTCGGGGAGGCCACCGTCGCCCTCGTCGCCTCGGGCGGCGCCTACCGGGAGGGTCAGGTGGCCTTCCACTGGAGGGACGACACCGGGATCCGGTCCATACCCACCGACCAGCCGGCCTGCGACGTGCGGGTCACGCACTTCGCCTACGACCTGGAGCCGGCCCGCAGCGACCCCAACATCGTGTTCCCTGTGGACCGCCTGAACGAGTTGGTCGCAGACGGGGTGGTCGGTGGCCTCGCCCCCCGGGCCCTGGCCTGCATGGGCGGCATCTACTCGGTCAGGCGGGCAGAGGAGGAGCTGGCTCCGGCGATCGTCGAGGAGATCCGGGCAATGGAGGGGAGCGTGGACCTGGTGCTCCTGGTGCCCGTCTGACCGGTCTGTCACCAGACCGTGGGTCTGGTAGCGAGAGCCATCGAGGCGGCCGGGACGCCCACCATCTGCCTGACAGCGGCCAGGAGCATCACGGAGTCGGTGAACCCGCCGCGGGCCGCCTTCGTGGACCTGCCTCTCGGGTACACGGCCGGCCGGCCCCACGAGCCCGGGTTCCAGCGGGACCTGCTGAGGCGTGCCCTGGAGGCCGCCTACGGGATCACCCAGCCGGGCACGATCGTGGACCTGGGCGTGAGGTGGAGCCCCGACCAGGCCTGGAAGGGAGGGGCCACAAGCGGGCTGGACAACGGCCTGCGCCGGGCCGACGGCGACAGCCGCAGCCCCCGCCTGTCCGAGCCCCAGTACCAGTACGAGTCGGACCGGGCCGCCGCCGAGGCGGCACGGCCCTGAGGCAGGCGCCGGTGGGCGGATCGGGCGAGGTGCTCTTCGTGTGCACCGGGAACATCTGCCGCTCGGCGATGGCCGAGGGCCTCCTGGGGCACGTCCTGGCCGAGGCGGGATCCGGGGTGTGGGCCTCGTCGGCCGGTACCCACGGCGGCATGGGATCGGGGGCCACCCGCCACGCCGTCGAGGTGCTGGCCGACCGCGGGATAGACATCTCAGGCCACCGCAGCAGGCTGCTCACCCCCGCCCTCATCGACAGCGCCGACCTGATCGTGGCCATGACGAGGGTGCACGAGTCGACCATTGCGGCCATCGACCAGTCGGCCCGCTCACGGACCTACCTGGCCGGCGAGGTGGCCAGGCTGGGAACGGCCGTGGGCCCACTATCCAGCGACGCCACCCTGCGGGACTGGGCCTCGATGCTGCACGGGGCGCGCGGCGGCCACATGACCACCGGCAGGCTGGCCGACGAGGTGCCCGACCCCTACGGCTTCGACCGCACCGTCTACGACGACCTGGCCGACCGCCTGGCAGGGGTCTGTGAGTCCATGGGGCGCCTGCTGGCCCCCGCAGCTTGACCCTGTCGCCCCCACCTCCACCGGTAGCCTCGGCCCGGTGACCCCCAGAGTCCGCTTTGCCCCGTCGCCGACGGGCTTCCTGCACGTCGGGAGCGCCCGTACCGCCCTGTTCAACTGGCTCTACGCGAGGTCCACGGGCGGTACCTACATCCTGCGGGTGGAGGACACCGATGCGGAGCGCAACAGGCCGGAGCTGACGAGCAACCTGCTGGCCGAGCTGGAGTGGCTGGGCCTCGACTGGGACGAGGGCCCCCTCTTCCAGTCCGAGCGCCGCGCGCGCCACCGCCAGGTGGTCGAGGACCTGTTGGCCGACGGTCGGGCCTACCTCTGCGATTCCGACAACAACGAGGTGTCGGGGTCGTCGATCACCGACGGCCTGGCCGTGCGGTTCCGCATGCCCGCCGACCAGACGGTTGCCTTCGACGACGTCGTCAGGGGGCACGTGTCCTTTGAGACCGACGACCTCGAGGACTTCGTGATCTGGCGCTCCAACGGATCGCCGATGTTCCTCCTGGCCAACGCGGTCGACGACGCCGACATGGGCGTCACCCACGCAATCAGGGGCGAGGACCTCCTGTCCGGCGTGCCCAAGGTGCTCCTCCTCCTGGACTCCATGGGGGCGCCTCACCCCACATACGCCCACCTGCCGCTGCTGGTCAACGAGCAGCGCAAGAAGCTCTCCAAGCGGCGGGACGACGTGTCGATCGCCGACTACCGCCAGCGCGGCTACCTGGCTGAGGCCATGGTCAACTACCTGGCCCTGCTGGGCTGGGGCCCACCGGACGACGTCGAGATCCGCCCACTGGCCGAGATCGTCGAGGTCTTCCGGATCGAGGAGGTGAACAAGGCGGCGGCCTTCTTCGACCTCAAGAAGCTGGACTACATCAACGCCACCTACCTGAGGGCGCTACCGAAGGAGGAGTTCATGGAGAGGGTTGCGCCCTGGGTCGGCGAGGACGCCCCGTGGCCACCCGAGCGCTTCGACCCGGCGGTCTTCTCGAGGATGGTCGACCTGGTGCAGGAGAAGCTCCGCACCTTCGGTGACGCCCCCAGGTTCGTGGACTTCCTGTTCCTGGACGACCCCCCAGACGACCCCGAGTCGTGGGACCGGGCCATGGTCAGGGGCAGGTCGGCAGCCGAGATGCTGGACGGCGCCGCATCTGCCCTGGCCGGCTGCGCGTGGGAGCCGGAGGCCGTCAGGGACGCCGTGGCCGGGGTGGGTGAGGCCGTGGGCCTCAAGCTGGGCAAGGCCCAGGCGCCCGTCCGCGTGGCTGTGACGGGCCGGACCGTGGGGCCGCCGCTGTTCGAGACCATGGCCGAGTGCATGGACAGGGCGGAGGTGCTGCGCCGGATAGCCGCTGCCAGGGCCCGCCTCTGAACGCCCGCCGGGAGGGGACGGCCCGCCCGTAGGGGGCGGGCAGCCGTTACGCTGTCCGGGCCCTCACGGGGCCCACCTTCGGGGGTGGTGTAATTGGCAACACAGCTGGTTCTGGTCCAGTCGTTGGGGGTTCGAGTCCTCCCCCCCGAGCCAGAGGCGGCGCCCACCGGCGTCGCTACAATGCGCTGCTCCGGCGACCCGCCATGCGGGTCGCCTACAGGCACAGGCCCCGTTCGTCTAGAGGCCCAGGACGCCAGATTCTCAATCTGGTAACACGGGTTCGAATCCCGTACGGGGTGCCAACGCCTGCGCACGGGGTCAGCCCCCACGGGACAAACGGCCACCGGGGGACTAGGGTCGCTTCCACCAGCGGGCTTGGCCCCGATTGCCTCGATGGGCCGGAGGGGGAGAGGTCCGTACAGACGGGTCGGCACACAATCGGTGAGCACGCCTGATTCCCGCCGAATTGGCGCCACCGGTGTCGACTCCAGGTCGGCCCCCGGCTCCCGCCGCCGGGGGTCGGCCGCGTCTGGGGGGGTGTCTCCGGCTACCCGGAGGGATCCAGGCGGTGCACCCCGCCTGACAGCGAGAGCACGTAGACGGTTCCGTCCAGGGCGCGTCCGAAGGAGACCGGAAGGTCCACCTCCCCGCCAAGGTCGACGGCCCGCCAGCCCCCCTCCCCGTCGGGCTGGACAGACCTGATCCGGCCGTCGCAGAGGTCGCTGAACAGGAAGGCGCCGTCCAGTCCGGCACTGGCTGCCAGGGGACCGCCCCGCACCACGACCCCGCCTGTTATGGAGCAGCGGCTGTTGGCCTGTTCGTACTCGTGGACCGGAAGGACATGTTCGTCCGGCGGGGGGCCAGGACCGAACATGGTCGAGCCCTCCATGGCCGCCCACCCGAAGTCGGCTCCGGAGGCAAGGTCGCCGGCCGCCAGGCGGTTGACCTCCTCGATCCGGTCCTGGCCCACGTCGGCGATCCAGAGGTCGCCGGTGGCCGGGTCCAGGTCGAAGCGCCACGGGTTCCTCAGCCCGAACGCCAGCACCTCGGGGCGGGCATCGGCGTGCCGTGAGCCGGCCGGGTCGGCGAAGGGGTTGTCCCGGGGGACAGCGTAGGGGGAGCCACCGTCAGGCTCGGGGTCGATCCGGAGGATGGTGCCGAGCAGCGTTGAGGGATCGCGACCGTGGCCGTGAGGATCACCCCCCAGGCCGCCGTCGCCGAAGCCGATCAGCAACCGGCCGGCCGGATCCGCAAGGATGTGGCCGCCGTTGTGGTTGCGATAGGGCTGCTCCAGGCCGAGCAGCGGCCGTGGCCCGCTGGTGATGGTGCCTTCGCCGCCGAGGGGGAAGGCCTCGATCCGGCTCCACCAGTCGGTGTCGGTGAGGGAGGCGTAGAGGGTGGTGCCGTCCGTTGGGACGGCCAGGCCCAGCAGGCCCCCCTCGATGTCGGTTGCCACCCGGTCGGAGATGTCCAGGATCGGCGCACCGGCCAGGAGGGAGCCGTCGCCGGCCACCTCCAGCGGCAGCACCCGTCCAGCCCGCTCAGCCAGGAGCAGCATGTCGGTGCCGGGGAGCGGGACCAGGGCCATCGGCGAGTCGAACGAACCGACCCTGGTGGCGACGACGGGGCCGTGGACGCCCGGGGCTGTAGTCGCGGCGGGCGGAGCTGCGGTGGTTGTGGCAGTGGGCGTCGCGGCGGGCGGGGCCGTGCCGGTTGCGGCCGGCGCAGGTGCTGTCACCCGTGGTGTCGTCGGGGCGCTCCTCCCCGGGGCCTCAGTGGGCTGGGCTGCGGGTACGGCAGTTGTGGGAACGGGTGCATGGGCGACCGTTGCGGGCAGTGTGGTGCGGTTCGTCGTGCCGGCGGCCGGGTTGGCGGTCTCCATCTGCCCGCCCCCGGTTTCGGCCGCATCGGCGCAACTGCCGAGCAGGGCCAGTGCGAGCAGGAGCGTGCAGGTAGGGGGTGTGGAACGCCGGGTCGGCGTCACGGGCAGAGCCCCTCCTCGAACACCGAGGCCGGATGCTCGTTGGCACGCAGGTACGCGGCGGTGTCGGCCTCGAAGAAGGTGTAGATGCACACAGCCGTCAGGAACCGGCCATAGGCGTTGGGGTGTTGTGGCGTGGGAAGGCGTCCGAAGTCGTCGTTCACCCCGAAGTCCAGGAAGGCGTTGCCGTTGGCGATCGTGCCGATGCTCGTGCCGACCAGGTCGCCCTCCGCCATGGTCAGCGGTGTCACGTCACGGCCTGCGCTGCTGGAGGTCGGCTCCCAGTCGATCAGGTCGGTGATGGCTGAGACCGGGTGGCGCACATGGTCGAAGAGGAAGGACAGCCCCTCGCAGGCGGTCCGGAACGTGAACGAGTACTGCGGCTCGCCCCCTTCCACGTAGACGGCGGCGTTGACGAGCGTGGCGTCGATCGGCATCCGCACGTCAACCAGGTTCTGTCCGTGCGGCACCCTGAAGTAGCCGTGTCCCTTGTAGTCGTCGGGCAGGATGCGGAAGGGGGGTCCGACCTCGTATACGGCCGAGAGGTCGGGCAGCGGGAAGGTCGTGAACCACCCGGAGAAGTCCGCCGGGCAGTCGCCCGAGGGCTCCCGGGCGAGATCCACGATGGTGTTGGCCCCGGTGCACTGGTCGCCCGTGCACTCCTCCAGCCGTATGGTCGCCTCCGTGGCTGGCTCGCCCCACCGGAGGGTGCGTTCGTAGGCCTGGCCGCCGCTCCAGCCCGTGCCCAGGCTGGAGGTCCAGCGCAGCGACCCGCCACTCGTGCCCGAGGCCGTGCATGAGATGGACCGCGTGGCCTCATCGAACGAACACGAGATGGAGAGCCCGGCGACGGAGGTCGTCGTTGTGGCCGGTGTTGTCGTGGCCGGTGGCGCAGTACCAGTTGGGGCGAGTGCGGTCGTGCTGGCAGGAGGCGCGGTCGTGGGGGTGGTTGTGCTTGTCGCGGCTACCGGGATCGGCTGGAGGACCACTGGTGGCTCACCTGACGTGACCGGTCCGAGGAGGATCTCGCCGTCCAGGTTGCCGACTGTGTGGGCGTCGGTGGCGAGGCCGGTCGAGGCTGCGGCCGTGCTGGTGGGCAGCAGCAGGGTCTGCGCCTTGCCGGACCTGTTGTAGACCGCCCAGCCGTTGGTGAACTGTCGGGCGAAGAGGCCGTCGACGTCGCCGAGCACCTGTCGTTTGTCTCCGACCGGTTGGCCCAGGTCGGCGTCCCAGAACCCGTACCAGTTGTGGAAGTGGTCCCAGGTCGGCTCGGCGTTGTCATCCCCGAACACGACATGGCCGTCAGAATGGGTCAGCGCCAAGGTGGTGAACAGGCGCATCCAGCGACGGTTTTCCGCTGAGTCCCGTTCGGCCACCTGGGCGGCCTCGTTGCCGTAGTCGTAGACCACCCGCCACCCCTCAAGGCAGTTGATGCGGGGCTTCCTGAGCGTCTCCGACGCCCAGAACAGGGTGTCCTCGACGGTCCTGAGGTGTTCCACGCTGTAGCCCCTCGACCAGTCAGGCTTCCAGAGCTCCATGAACGTGCCGTTCACGTAGGGGGCCGAGCCGGGAGCTGTCCGCTCGTTGGTGTTGACCAGGATCAGGAAGCCGTCGCCCACCAGTTCCCTGATGCGCACCAGGATCGCCAGCCTGGCCTCAACCTCCTCCTCGGCGGTCATGTGGAAGGTCGACCAGTCCAGGTAGGAGGCCGCGGTGCGATCGTGTTCGTTCCACCAGTCGAGGAACACGCCGTCCACGACGCCGGTCCGCTCCAGGGCGAGGGCCCTCTGCGCGACCAGCTCGATGAGGTCTGCGTTGCGGAAGTCGGTAAGGGAGGAGAGGACCTCGTCGGCCTCGATGACGCCGTCTCCGTCGGAATCCTCGCCCCAGCCCGGCACCAGCTCACCGCCGGCATCCCTGATCCAGAAGGGGGAGTCAGTCGGGTAGTACCCCTGCTCCCACCAGGGGAGGCCGGAGCCGTCGGCCACGTATTCGGCCTCCCGGTAGAGGAGCGGAACCAGGGTCCTGATGTGCGGGTTGAGCCCGAGCAACTCGGCCTTCACCTCCCTGGCGGCTGGCAGGCCCGGATCGCCGTCCACGTCGGTCAGGGTCGTGGCCAGGCCCTGATAGGGCTGCTCCTCGGATGTCGCCCACCTCAGCCCCAGGTCCCACGTGCCCGTCCAGGCCAGGTCGTGCCTTGCCAGCCTCTCGGCCTCTGTGAGGCCGGGGAGGTTCTGGATGCCGTTCCACGCCTGGCAGATGCGCGGGTACCCGGGGGGTGGGGGGTCAGCCGTCGTGGTGGCCGGGGGGGGGGGGGGGGGGGGGGGGGGCCGGCCGGTCGTGGTCGCCGCACCTTCGCTGGTCGAGGAGGCGACGGCCGCCGTGGTGGCGGTAGCCGGCGGGACCGTCGTCGTTCCTGCCACTGCCGGGGTGATCGTCGGGATCGTGACCGTGCCGGACGTCGGTGTCGCCTCCCTGCCGGTAGTGGTCCGTGGCCCCCCGCAGGCCGCCAACAGCGCCAGCAGGAGGGCTGTCGGGACCGGCCCGGCCGGAGGTCTCACACCGGCAGTCTCCCAGAGCCGGTGGGAGTCTGCCGCGCTCATGCCGGGGGGCCTGGCTCCGTCGACGCCGAACAGTCGGGTGCGGGGGGGTGTACGCGACGACGGGTTGCAGGATCAGCCGGACCGGGGGCGGTAGTCGCCCGTCGGTATCCGGGTTGGGAGGGCGAGGCCGTGGTCCTGCAACAGAGCGAAGGCCAGCGGGTCTACCTCCGCAAGTTCAGCCCTGGTGCAGACGTTCCACTCGTGCCGGCTCGCCTCGCACTTGTCGGTGATCGAGGGGTCGAGGGCGCCGATGTCGGCCATGAGGATCCAGTAGAAGTACTCGTGGGTCTGGCAGACGTAGTCGCAGGTCGGGTCGTCGTACCGGTACCAGGCCCCGTCCGGGTAGAGCTCGGGGGTCGTGAGATGGCGACCGCCGCGGGCCGCGTCCATGGCGTCCGTGAGCATTGAGCGCTGGACGTCGTCGGCGCCCAGGACAGCTGGGTATGCCGAGTACCAGCCGTCCGACACGACGTGCCAGACCTCCTCCAGGTTGGTGTCCCAGGTGCCGGTGGCTGCGATGCCGCCGAGAGCCCAGGCGTCCTCGAAGAGGTACATGCTGGCTGCCATGCCTGTGTTGTCCTCACAGAAGGTCCCGCGGGCGTTCTCCCAGAACTCCTCCCGGATGTCAGACGTCCAGACAGGCACTATGTAATTGCGGTCCACAAGGTGTTCGAGCACGGCCGGGTCGTCAGGGAGGCCGTCGGCGTCGTTGTCGATGTACTCGGCCAGGACGTTGGCGGTGTGCAGGACGAGCGGCAACGGCGCCGATTCCGGGGCAACCACGTACACGCCGAATACGTTCACGAACAGTCCCAGGACCGCGTTCATGCAGTCGATGTCGGGATGCATGTCGAGTGCCTCGAACGTCGGCAGGGAGACAGCCGTGGGGTCGGACGGGTCACCTGATGTGGTCGCTCGGTCGAACAGGTGTGAGTCGAGGGCTTCCCGGTGCTCCTCGGAGTACACGTTTCCCAGGAGGGAGACACCGGCTGGCGGGACCTCCTGGTCGAAGACCAGGTCCAGCATCGCGGCGTGGATGTCAGCGGCCTCATCCCCCAGGTCGGTCCCACACAGGGTCTCGAACCGGCTCTCGTTGAGCTCCATCTCACCGATGCTCCAGGCGACCCCGTCCCTCTCGACGATGTCGGAGATCATGGCCAGCTGTCCCCTGAGGTAGTCGAGGGCGGTCGGGGCGTCGCACTCGGCGAACACCCCGAATGCCACCTCGTCGAAACCCCGGAACGACAGGTCGCGCCAGACGACCCTGTCGCGCTCGTGGTGGACGTATGACATTGGCAGGATCCGGCCGGTGAAGTGCGGACGCACGGCCTCGGCGACGGCGTCCAGGAGGTATTGGCCGGCGTCCAGCAGGTCGCTGTCGGAGGCGGTGTCGGCCCACGGCTGTGCCAGCACGAAGCGCTCGATCTCGTTGGGCCACGGCGTGAAGAGTTCCACCATCAGTGCCTCGGCCACCTGTGCCTCGCGGACCTTCTGCGGCACCAGGTACTCGTCGATCCACCCGCGGAACTCCGTGGGGCCTGACGCCGGTGCCTCGTCCATTCCCGGCGGCCAGAAGTCGACCATCCAGGTGAGGTGCCCACTCGCCTTGCGCCGGAGTACGTGGGCCGCGTACGAGCGCAGGGCCTGGTCGTGCCAGTAGCCGGAGGGTGGGTACTCGATGAGGCGGTGTTCCTCGTCCACGTACGGCGGGAAGTCCGCCATCGGCAGGAATGAGGCATTCGCTTCCGGGAACTCGGCCTCAGTGAAGCGCAGTGCTGCGACCAGGTCCCGGTCGCGGCCGTCGTACTCACTCCGGGCGTACTCCTCCCATGATCCGGCGGCCATGGAGTCGGCCAGGTCCTGCAGGTCGCCGGACCAGATTCCGGTGTCGACTGTGGCCAGCCTCCGGCAGTTCGAGCCTTGGCAGCCACCCTCCTCGGCCCTCGCCGTACGCACGGGGTTGAATCGGGCGCTGGTTCGCAACGTCGGGATCGGGAGGCGTGTCAGCCCGTCGGCATGGCATGCGAGCTGATCCCATCGCGGCCTGTAGTCGCGCATGTGCTCGTCAAGGACGTCGAGGGACGGGCATGGAACCCGGCTAAGGGGGTGGGGAACGTCGTCCAGCCGGAGACCACCGTGCAGGCAGGGTTGTGCAGCCGTGACCTCGCTCGCCGTGGCCGGCCGGAGGCCCTGGTAGACGGCCCGGAAGTCGCTGGCGCCGATGGCAGCGAAGAGACACCCGGCGTCGTCTGGCGATGGTGTCCAGGGGGTTCCGTGGAACTGGGCGTCCATGTCGACCGGTTGGGGAAGGGTCGGTCCCTGGTTGGGCTCCACCGCCGCTCCCTGTGAGGGCTGGTCGTGCTCTTGGAAGGGGTCGCCCTCCGGGCAGTGCGACACCGCTGCTACTTCGGCGTCGCTGGGGTGCTCGCCCTCGTAGACGATCTCGTCGGTCCGGACCATGCCGAGCACGCTGTCCAGACAGCCGATGTCGAGGTGCAGGAGGAGGTCACGGAGTCCACGGGCAACCTCGTCAGCAGGTGGTTCCTGGGTCGGCGGGGAGGCGGCGGTGGTTGCCGGGGCAGCAGCCTCGGTCGGTCCGGGGGCCGTGGCTCCCCCTGTGCCGGCCGTCGTGCCCGGAAGCGCGGGGGTGTCGGCCTCGGGTGGCGTGGTCGGTGCCGAGGTCGGCACGGTAGCGGAGGTCGCCGGAGCGGAGGCCTCCTCGCCCACACAGGCGCCTACAGACAGTGCCAGCACCACCAGCGTCGGCGCCAGCCTCATCCGGCCTACCCCTATCTGGCCCTGTCCCTGTCCCGGTCGCTGGCCTCCTCGCCGTCCGTCTCGTCGTCCCTTTCGCCGTCCTTTTCGTAGACCCCTGCCTCGGCCTTCCCGTCGGCCCCTGCCTTCGCGTCGGCCTCGTCGTCCTTTTCCCAGAGGTCGTTGATCCTGTCCCACTGATGCTCCACCCGACGGTTGACCCGCAGGGCAGTCGCCGCCAGGACCGTCACGAGCACGGTCACCGCCACGGCCGTGATGAACATGCCCGTGAGCGAGGAGTCCGAGGAGTCGGGGATGATCCTGGCCACGAGAGCGTTGATGGCATCCTTCCAGGCCAGGGCCACCACCAGGCCGAAGGCGGTCATCACCGAGGACATGATGATGCCCCGGACGTTCAGCTTCTCTACGTGTTCCTTGAAGTCGCTCATGGCACCTCGGTTCCCTTCTCTCCCGGTGGCGGGGTGGCGGCCAACCCGACCACCCGACGAGGGTATTGCCCGCGCATGCCTCCCTGCTTCCCGTCCCGCCTGTCACCTGTCCACGCCCACCTGGCCTCGCCAGACCTACGGGGCC
>CAYFOV010000009.1:0-103505 GCA_964344855.1 uncultured Candidatus Nemicrothrix sp. | reverse complement strand
AACCCGCCGAGGAAGACGCGGCCGAGGAGGAACCCGCCGAACAGGAACCCGCCGAGGAAGACGCGGCCGAACAGGAACCCGCCGAACAGGTACCCGCCGAGGAAGACGCGGCCGAAGAACCCGCCGAGGAAGACGCGGCCGAGGAGGAACCCGCCGAGGAAGACGCGCCCGCCGAGGCAGACGCGCCCGAGGACACTCCCGAGGCCGCACCCGAGGACACCCCCGACGAAACCCCGGCCTGATCAGGCGCGGCCCGCGGGCAGGGCCCCAGGGACGAGACCCCGCAAGTAGGGTCCCGGCCGTGGAGGCCACCACCATCCCCGAGCTGGTGGAGGGGGCAGCGGCCCGCTACGGCGGCCTGGAGGCCGTGGTCGACGGCAACACCCGCTGGTCGTTCAACGAGTACCGGGACCAGGCCCTCCGCATCGCCGCCTCCCTCATGGAGCGGGGAATTCGGCCCGGCGACCGGGTCGCGGTCTGGGCACCCAACTCGTCCCGCTGGGCGGCGACGGCCCTCGGGGTGCACTGCGCCGGGGCCGTGCTGGTACCGGTCAACACCCGCCTCCCCGGCGACGACGCCGCCGAGGTCCTGGCCCGCACCGCCGCACGCCTGCTCTTCACCGTCACCGACTTCCCAGGTGCCGACTACCTCGGGATGCTCGGGGAGGCCGGTGCCACCCTTCCGGAGACGGTGGTCATGTCAGGTGGGGCCCCCGACGGCACCACCGCCTGGGACCCGTTCACCGACCGGGAGGGCCCCGCGGCGGGAGACCTACCCGTCGTGGACCCGGCCGACATCTGCCACATCCTGTTCACCTCGGGCACGACCGGCCGCCCCCGCGGGGCCATGCTGCGGCACGGGTCGGTGTGCCGCTCCTACCGGTCATGGAGCGCCGCGATCGGGCTGGCGGAGGGCGACCGCTACCTGGCGGTGAACCCCTTCTTCCACACCTTCGGCCTGAACGGCGGGGTCCTGGCCTGCCTCATGACGGGTGCGACCCTCGTACCGATGGCGTCGTTCGACCCGGCGGCGGTACTGACCACCATCGAGGCCGAGCGGATAACCGTCCTACCCGGCCCGCCCACGGTCTTCCGGTCACTGCTGGACCACCCCGGCAGAGGCGGGGCCGACGTCTCCAGCCTGCGCCTTGCGGTCACGGGCGCCGCACCCGTGCCGTCCGAGCTGCTGGTCGAGATGGCGTACCGCCTCGGGTTCGAGTCGGTCCTCACCGGCTACGGGCTCACCGAGGCATCCGGCGTCACGACCACATGTGCCGCTGGGGACCCCCAGGAACTGGTGGCATCCTCGGCGGGGCGACCTCTGCCTGGCGTCGAGGTGGCTGTCGTCGACCCCGACGGGGCCCGGGTCCCGGTCGGCGGCCTGGGCCAGGTACTCATCCGCGGGTACAACGTGATGGCGGGCTACCTGGACGATCCCGACGCCACCGCGGCTGCAGTCGACCCCGAGGGCTGGCTGCACACCGGCGACGTCGGCTCCCTTGACGGGGACGGGAACCTCCGGGTGACCGACAGGCTGGACGACACGTACATGAGCGGCGGCTTCAACGTCTACCCGGCCGAGGTGGAGGCGACCCTCCGGCGCCATCCCGACATCGCCGAGGTGGCGGTGGTCGGCGTGCCCGACGAGAGGATGGGCCGGGTCGGCATGGCGTTCGTGGTCCCCGTCGAGCCGGGGCGGCTGGACCCGGGAGAGGTGATCCGCTGGTCCCGGGACCGGACAGCCGCCTACGCGGTTCCGAGGCACGTGGAAGAGGTCCCGGCGCTGCCAACCAACCCGGCAGGGAAGGTAGCCAGGCGCCAGCTGGCCGAGACGGCGGCCGCGCTCCTGGCCGACCGGACCACCCCGGGCTGAAGGACCCGGCCACCCGTCAGCGCGCCGATACCCTGCTCTCGACCATGACCAGCAGCGACCAGCCCGACGGCCCCTACCCGGAGGTGGGGAAGGCCGACTTCCCGGCCCTCGAGACACGCATCCTGGAACACTGGGAGGCCGCGGGGACCTTCCAGGCCTCCGTCGACGCCCGGCCGGCCGACGACGAGTTCACCTTCAACGACGGCCCCCCGTTCGCCAACGGCCTCCCCCACCACGGACACCTGCTCACCGGCTACGTCAAGGACGTGGTGCCCCGGTACCAGACCATGCGCGGCCGGAAGGTGACAAGGCGCTTCGGCTGGGACTGCCACGGCCTTCCCGCCGAGATGGAGGCCGAGAAGGAACTGCCGGTGGCGGGCCGGGCCAGCATCATCGAGTACGGCATCGGGGCCTTCAACGACCACTGCCGGTCGTCCGTGCTGCGCTACACGGCCGAGTGGGAGGAGACCGTCACGCGCCAGGCCCGCTGGGTGGACTTCGGGCACGACTACAAGACCATGGACCTGGACTACATGGAGTCGGTCATGTGGGCCTTCCGGCAGCTATGGGACAAGGGCCTCGTGTACGAGGCGTTCAGGGTCATGCCCTACTCGTGGGGGGCCGAGACCCCGCTCTCCAACTTCGAGATCCGCCTTGACGACGCCACCAGGCCAAGGCAGGACCCGGCCGTGACCGTGGCCTTCGACCTGGAGCACCTCGAGGGCGACCCGGGACCAATGAGGCTGCTGGCCTGGACGACCACCCCGTGGACCCTGCCGTCCAACCTGGCCATCGCCGTCGGGCCGGACGTCACATACTCGATGCACCGCGACGCGGACGGCGCGGTCTACGTCCTGGCGGCCGAGGCGGTGGCCCGCTACGAGGCCCAGCTGGAGGACACCGAGGCGGTGGGAACCATGGCCGGCTCCGACCTGGTGGGCAGGACCTACAGGCCCCTGTTCGACTACTTCGCCGACCGCCACGACGCCTTCCGGGTCCTCTCCGCAGAGTTCGTGGGTGCCTCCGACGGAACCGGGATCGTCCACATGGCGCCCGGCTTCGGCGAGGACGACCAGACCGTGTGCGAGGCCAACGGCATCCCCATCGGACGGGTGGTGCCGGTCGACGACCAGGGCCGGTTCACCGACGAGGTCGCCGACTGGGCCGGCACCAACGTGTTCGAGGCCAACCCCGGGATCGTCAGGCACCTCAAGGAGGCCGGCCGGATCGTCCGCCACGACACCTACGAGCACAACTACCCGCACTGCTGGCGCACCGACACGCCGATCATCTACAAGGCCATCTCCTCCTGGTACGTGAAGGTCACCGAGATCAGGGACCGGATGCTGGAGCTGAACGCCGGGATCAACTGGGTTCCCGGGCACGTGCGCGACGGGCGCTTCGGCATGTGGCTGGAGGGGGCGAGGGACTGGTCGATCAGCCGCAACCGGTTCTGGGGGTCGCCGATACCGGTGTGGCGCAGCGACGACCCGGCCCACCCGCGGACCGACGTGTACGGCAGCCTCGACGAGATCGAGGCCGACTTCGGCGTGAGGCCCGACGACCTGCACCGTCCGTTCATCGACGACCTGACCAGGCCCAACCCCGACGACCCGACGGGCAGGTCGACCATGCGCCGGGTACCCGAGGTGCTGGACTGCTGGTTCGAGTCAGGCTCGATGCCGTTCGCCCAGTTCCACTACCCGTTCGAGAACCAGGCCTGGTTCGAGGACCACTTCCCGGCCGACTTCATCGTCGAGTACATCAACCAGACCCGCGGCTGGTTCTACACGATGCACGTGCTGGCCACGGCCCTGTTCGACAGGCCTGCCTTCGAGAACGTGATCTGCCACGGAATCCTGCTGGCGGAGGACGGCAGCAAGCTCTCGAAGAAGCTGCGCAACTACACCGAACCCGAGCTGGTGTTCAGCGAGCAGGGCTCCGACGCCCTGCGCTGGTACCTCATGTCGTCCAACATCGTGAGGGGCGGCGACCTGCGCATCAGCGACTCCGGGATCACCGACGTCGTGAGGCAGGTCCTGCTGCCGATCTGGAACGCCTTCAGCTTCTTCACCCTGTACGCCAACGCAGACGGCTACAGGGCCCGGACCAGGACCGACTCGGACCACCTGCTGGACCGCTACCTGCTGGCCAAGGCCAGGGCCCTCGTCGAGTCGGTGACCGGGCACATGGACGCCTACGACCTCCCGTCGGCGGCAGCCGAGATCCACGGCTTCATCGACGCCCTCAACAACTGGTACATCCGCCGCAGCCGTGACCGCTTCTGGGCCGGCGCGTCGGAGGCCAACGAGGCCGACAAGGCCGACGCCCACGACACCCTCTACACCGTCCTGGTCACCTTCTCGAGGGTGGCCGCCCCCTTCCTGCCGATGGTCATGGAGGAGGTCCACACCGGCCTGACCGGCCTTCCGAGCGTGCACCTGGCCGACTGGCCCGACCCTGACGACCTGCCCTCCGACCCGGACCTGGTGGCCCGGATGGACCGGGTCCGCGACGTCGCCTCGACGGCGCTGAGGTTGCGCGAGGACCACGGCCTGCGGGTGAGGCTCCCCCTCAGGTCCCTGACCGTGGCCGGGCGCGACAGCGTGGCCCTGGAGGGCCTGGCCTACCTGCTGGAGGACGAGGTGAACGTGAAGTCCGTCCACCTCACCGACGACCTGGAGGGGCACGCCTCCTTCACGCTGCGACCCGACGGCAGGTCGCTCGGCCCGCGGCTGGGCGGCGACGTGCAGGCGGTGTTCGCCGCGGCCAGGTCGGGCGAGTTCGTGCTCCGGGCGGACGGCACCGTCGAGGTCGCCGGCCACATCCTCGAGGACGGCGAGTTCGAGCTGGCGCTCGAGTCGCCGGACGGCGTCACAGCCGCCGCCCTCGGCTCGGGCGACGCGGTCGTGGTCATCGACACCGAGGTGACGCCGGAGCTGGCCGCTGAGGGCCTCGCCCGCGACGTCGTGCGCCAGGTCCAGCAGGCACGCAGGGACGCCGACCTGGTGGTGACCGACCGCATCCGCCTCCATATCGACGGCGACCACGCCGTGGTCGAGGCCGTGGGAGCCCACGCCGACTACGTGGCCGACCAGGTGCTGGCCGTGGAGCTGACCCTCGGCGAGGCACCCGCCGACGCCGTACGCGTCGAGGTCGAGGTCGAGGGCCTCGAACTGCGCCTCGGGTTCACCACCGCCTGACCAGGTGGCCGCCGCGCCTGCAGGCGCGCCTTCCGCAGCGACCGGCGCTGCGCCCGTCGGCCCGGCCCACCGCCACCTGATCGCGCGCTGAGCGCGACCGGCGCGGGCGCGCCTCCCCGATCCGCCACCCAGAGCGCGCCCCTCGGGAAAACCTCCGCCGACGCGGAGGAATCTCTTGACACGGCTGTAATTACATGCGTGCAATTCGTGTTCCGGGCGACGTTGCGGCCACCACCCCACGGGAGGTGGCCGAGGCGACCCCGGGAATACGGAGCCGGGCACGGGTCCGGGGCGACAGGCAGGAGCGGGGCCGGGGGAACCGGGCCGAGAGATCAGGACCGGGCGCCGGGAGCGGGGCCGGGAAGGGACCAGAGATGGCGTTGACCGAGGACCGCCTCGACACCAGCACGGACCGACCCGCCGGCACGGAGGCCGGCGGCTCCAACATGAGGGTGCGGAAGCGCAACGGCGACCTCGAGCCGGTCGACGTGAACAAGATCGTGCGCGCGGTCGAGCGCTGCGCCGCCGGCCTCCCCGGCGTCGACCCGATGCGCATAGCCACCCGCACCATCTCGGGCCTGTGCGACGGCGCCACCACTGAGGAGCTGGACGAGCTCTCCATCCGCACGGCGGCGGCCTTCATCGTCGAGGAGCCCAACTACTCGCGCCTCGCCGCCCGCCTCCTGGCCACGGTCATCGACAAGGAGGTCCGCAACCAGGACCTCCACTCCTTCTCCCAGTCCATCTCGGCCGGACACGAGCTGGGCCTCATCGGCGACGAGGTGGCCGGCTTCGTGTCCGAGAACGCACGCAAGCTGAACGACACCGTCGAGCACGACCGCGACCGGCTCTTCGAGTTCTTCGGCCTGCGCACCGTCTACGACCGCTACCTGCTCCGCCACCCCGACAGCAGGCAGGTGGTGGAGACGCCCCAGTACTTCTTCCTGCGGGTGGCCTGCGGGCTCTCCACCTGCCCCGACGAGGCCATCCGCTTTTACAGGCTGATGTCGTCGCTGCAGTACCTGCCCTCCAGCCCGACCCTGTTCAACTCCGGCACCAGCCACCCCCAGATGTCCAGCTGCTACCTCCTGGACTCGCCCGAGGACAGCCTTGACGGCATCTACAGGCGCTACACCGACATCGCCATGCTCTCGAAGTTCGCCGGCGGGATCGGCGTGGCCTGGCACAGGGTGAGGGCGAAGGGGTCGCTGATCCGCGGCACCAACGGCCTGTCCAACGGGATCGTCCCGTGGCTCAAGACGCTCGACAGCTCGGTAGCGGCCGTGAACCAGGGCGGCCGCCGCAAGGGTGCCGCCTGCGTCTACCTGGAGACCTGGCACGCCGACATCGAGGACTTCCTGGACCTGCGGGAGAGCACCGGCGACCACCAGCGGCGCACCCACAACCTGAACCTGGCCAACTGGGTGCCGGACCTGTTCATGGAGCGGCTGGAGAAGGACTGGGTGTGGTCGCTGTTCGATCCCAAGGTCATACCGCACCTGACCGACCTGTACGGCGACGAGTTCGAGGCCGCGTACGTGAAGGCCGAGGAGGAGGGCCTCTACGAGCGCCAGGTGCCGGCACGCGAGCTCTACAGCAGGATGATGCGGACCCTGGCCCAGACCGGAAACGGCTGGATGACGTTCAAGGACGCCTCCAACTCCAAGTGCAACCAGACGGGGGGCCCCGACCGGGTCGTGCACCTCTCCAACCTCTGCACCGAGATCCTGGAGGTGACCGACCAGTCCGAGACGGCGGTCTGCAACCTGGGGTCCGTCAACCTGGGGGCCCTCGTCGTGGACGGCGCCTTCGACTTCGAGCGGCTGGGCGAGGTGGTGCGCACCGCCGTGCCGTTCCTGGACCGCGTAATCGACATCAACTACTACCCGACCGCCGAGGCCTCGGCCTCCAACGCCGCCTGGCGACCCGTGGGGATGGGCCTCATGGGCCTCCAGGACGTCTTCTTCAAGCTGGGCCTGCCCTTCGACCACCCCGAGGCCCGGACCATCTCGGCCCGCATCTCCGAGGAGATCTACCTCAACGCCCTCTGGGCCTCCACCGAGCTGGCCGAGCGGTCCGGACCCCACCCCAACTTCGGCGAGACCAGGGCGGCTGCCGGCGACCTGCAGTTCGACCTCTGGGGCGTGGAGCCCAGTGACCCCGACCGGTGGGCGGCCCTCAGGGAGCGCATCGCCGAGCACGGCCTGCGCAACTCGCTCCTGATCGCCATCGCCCCCACGGCCACCATCGCCTCGATCGCCGGCTGCTACGAGTGCATCGAGCCACAGGTCTCCAACATGTTCAAGCGGGAGACCCTCTCGGGCGAGTTCCTCCAGATAAACCGCTACCTGGTACGCGACCTCCAGGAACGGGGCCTGTGGGACGAGCGCACCACCAACGCCGTCAAGCAGGCGGAGGGCTCGGTGCAGGACGTGGACGGCATTCCCGACGACCTGAAGCAGGTTTACCGGACCGCCTGGGAGATCCCGATGCGGTCGCTCATCGACATGGCGGCCGACCGCGGCGCCTTCATCGACCAGAGCCAGTCGCTGAACCTGTTCATGGAGTCGCCCACCATCGGGAAGCTCAGCTCCATGTACCTGCACGCCTGGAAGACGGGCCTCAAGACCACCTACTACCTGCGCTCGCGCCCGGCCACCCGGATCAACAAGACCACCACCAACGGCACCCCCGGGCCCGCACCCGACGGCGAGGCCTCGGCCCCGTTCAGCGACGCCGAGGCGGTGGCCTGTTCCCTTGAGAACCCAGAGACATGTGAGGCGTGTGACTGATGGCCCTGGCCGAACCCGTAATCAGCCCGTTCGGGGAAAGGGACCCGGACTTCGCAGCGGAAGCCGGCAACCGGCGCGGCAACCTCCTCGACCCCGGCTTCGACCTGACGCTGCGGCCGATGCGGTACCCGGCCTTCTACGAGATGTACCGCGACGCCATCAAGAACACCTGGACGGTCGACGAGATCGACTTCTCCGACGACCTGGTCGACCTGGACCGCAAGTTGCTGCCCCCCGAGAAGCACCTGGTCAGCCGGCTGGTGGCCTTCTTCGCCACTGGCGACTCGATCGTCTCAAACAACCTGGTGCTGAACCTCTACCAGCACATCAACGCCCCCGAGGCGCGGATGTACCTGTCGCGGCAACTCTACGAGGAGGCCCTCCACGTCCAGTTCTACCTGACGCTCCTCGACAACTACATCCCTGACCTGGACGAGCGTGAGGCCGCCTTCGCCGCCATCCACAACATCCCGTCCATCCGCAAGAAGGGCGAGTTCTGCTTCAAGTGGATGGACTCCATCCACGACCTGGCCAGCCTCGACACCGACGAGCAGCGCAAGACGTTCCTCCTGAACCTGGTCTGCTTCGCCGCCTGCATCGAGGGGCTGTTCTTCTTCGCCGCCTTCGCCTACGTCTACTTCCTGCGCTCCAAGGGGTACCTGAACGGCCTGGCGTCGGGCACCAACTGGGTCTTCCGGGACGAGAGCTGCCACATGAACTTCGCCTTCGAGGTCGTCAACACCGTCCGCCGCGAGCAGCCCCAGCTCTTCGACGACGACCTGGCCGAGCGGATCGTGACCATGATCGACGAGGCCATCGACTGCGAGTACCAGTTCGCCGAGGACCTGCTGGGCCAGGGGGTGCCCGGCATGTCGACCGCCGACACCCGCACCTACCTGGAGTACGTGGCCGACCAGCGCCTGGTCCAGCTGGGCCTTCCGAAGAGGTACGGGGCAACCAACCCCTTCGGCTTCATGGAGCTCCAGGACGTGCAGGAGCTCACCAACTTCTTCGAGCGCACGGTCGCCGCCTACCAGGTGGGGGTCGAGGGCGACGTGGCCTTCGACGAGGACTTCTAGGGGGAGGCCTCTCCCGGGACATCCACATCGGGGGTGTCAACATCGGACTCCGGGCCGTCCCCGGGCTCGACCTCGGCCCGGTCCACCCGCCGCCTCCTGCGCCCGACGGCCACTGCGGCCCCCGCCATGAGGGCGGCCGCCGCCGCACCGAGGCCGATGAGGGCATCCTGCTCGACCCCACCAATGTCGGCCGGCCTCACGGGTGCCCCCGGAGACGGGACCGGCCCGGGTCCGGTCGTGGTAGCGGCGGGTGCCACACCGGGTCGGTCGGCTGACCCGGAAGCTGCGGTGACCGGAGCACCCGTGCCGGGAGGCAGGGCCGTGGACGGGGTCGGGGCCGCGGTGGTGGCCGCCACCGCCGTGCTCGCCGGTGCCTGCACCGGCTGGCTGCGGAACGGACCGGTGACCTCGTAGGTGATCCCCGCCATGAGCCCCTCGGGGGCATCCCCCCAGTCGATGTCGGGGATCACCTCGCGGGTGAGGCGGTTGCCGGGCCCCCGCTGTGAGCTGAAGTAGAGGCGCTCCCCGGCCGGGTCGAAGCAGGGCCCAGTCACGGCGGAGAAGCGGTGGGCGGGGTCGGCGAACCGGCAGAAGGGAGCAACCTCCCCACCGGGGCCGATCACCGCAATCTCCATGTCTCCCCGCTCCTCGGCGACGTAGGCGTCACCGGTCCGCGGCTCCACGGTGAGGTCCCCGACACCGGTGAGGGGCTGACGATCGGCCAGGCCGTCCCAGGCCAGCCGGTGGTGGCCGGCCTCCAGGTCCACCGAGTGGACCCGGTTGTCGAGGCCGGTCGTGAACAGCAGGGTCCCATCGTGGAGCCATGCGCCGCCACCGTCGGGCGTGACGAACGCGTCCGGCACCTGCTGGCGTGCTGGGACGTCCAACCCGGCCGGGTCGGGGACCGGCGACCAGGAGACACCCCCGTCGCCGTCCACCACCATGGCCTCGAGGCTCCCATCCGCGAGGTCGGGCCATGCCGAGGGGGTGTAGCGGTAGAGCAGGCCGGCCGGATGGGCCTCCGTCAGGTAGGCCGCACGGCCAGCGGGATCCACGGCCACCCCGGCGTGCGAACGCCTGCCCATGGCCCCGAGGGCCACCGCCGGCGACCCGCCCGCCGGATCGCACTCCCAGACCAGGCCCTCGCCGTCGTAGTCCTCCTCGCAGGAGAGCCACGTGCCCCAGGGCGTGGGGCCGCCCCTGCTGTTGGAATGGCTGCCCTCGAGTATCCGGTAGGCGTCTCGGGCCACGCCGTAGGAGTCGAAGTGGATGGCAGAGGCGCCGCCCATCGGCACCCACGGCGTCAGGTAGTCGAAGACGGCGCTGTTGCAGGCGTAGAACCAGCCGCCTTCGCCATCGGGAAAGGTGGCCGCCCCTCCGGGGAACAGGGGCCACGGGTAGGAGGTGCCGGGCACCCTGTCGCCGCTGATGGCGACCACCCGAGATGTGAAGCCCTCAGGCAGGAGCAGTCCGTTGGCGTCGGGCACGGACGCGGAAAGCGGACCGTAAGGGCCGGCGGATGGGGCCCCAGAGGCCGGGGCCCACCGCAGCACCAGGCCGGCGCCGATACCGGCCAGGGTTGCCCGCTGGATGAAGCCCCTCCGGCTGAGGTGCAGGTCGGACCGGCCTCTAGGGGACACCGGGGTCAGGCCGTGGCCGCGGATGGGCCGCCGAACGCGTCCAGCAACCTGTCGGCGGCGACCGATGGTGACAGGTCGGCAGCCAGGACGCCCTCCTCGATGGCCTGGAGCAGCTCAACCACGGACGGGTCACGCCTGACCGACTCCAGCAGACGGTCCTCGACCATCGACCACATCCAGGACAGCCGCTGCTCCCGCCTGCGCTGTTCCCATTCCCCCGTCGCCGTCAGCGCCAGGCGGTGGGCCTCGACGTGTTCCCACAACTCGGGCAGTCCGTCGCCTGTGGCGGCGCTGCACGTCACGACCGGTGGCGTCCACGACGTGCTGGCCGGCTGGGTCAGCCTCATCGCGGCCGAGTAGTCGCGGGCGGCTGCCCTGGCGGCGGGCGAGCCCTCTCCGTCGTCCTTGTTGACGGCGACCATGTCGGCCAGTTCCAGTACGCCCTTCTTGATCCCCTGCAACTCGTCGCCCGCCCCCGGGAGGGCCAGCACGAGGAAGAAGTCGACCATGGCAGCCACGGCCGTCTCGGACTGGCCCACCCCGACCGTCTCGACCAGCACCACGTCGTAGCCGGCAGCCTCGAGCACGGCTATGGCCTCGTTGGTGGAGCGGGTCACGCCGCCGAGGGTCCCCGAGCTGGGCGACGGGCGGACGAAGGCCCCGGGATCGTTGGCCAGGCGCTGCATCCGGGTCTTGTCCCCGAGGATGCTGCCACCGGTCAGCGAACTGGTCGGGTCCACGGCCAGCACCGCCACCCGGTGTCCCGAGGCGGTCAGGTGGCAGCCCAGGGCCTCGATGAACGTGCTCTTGCCGACGCCGGGCACACCTGTAACGCCCACCCTGTGGGCGCCGCCCGCGTGGGGGGCCAGGGCGGCCAGCAGCTCGCGGGCCTCCTGGCGGTGGTCCCCGCGGCTGGACTCGAGGAGGGTGATGGCACGGCCCAGGGCCGCCCTGTCACCGCTGCGGACCCCGTCGACGAGGGCTGCGCTGGTCGGTGAGGGCTCGGCGACCGGATCGCCGGTCATGCCAACTTCCCGAGCAGCTCCACGGCGGCCTCGGCAACGACGGTCCCGGGCGGGAAGATGGCGGCAGCCCCGGCCTCTACCAGGGCCTCGTGGTCCTGCGGTGGGACCACGCCACCCACCACCACGACGATGTCATCGCGCCCCAGCGAGGACAGGTGGCTCCTCAACTCCGGGACGAGGGTCAGGTGGCCCGCGGCCAGCGAGCTGACGCCGACCACGTGCACGTCGTTCTCGACGGCCTGCCTGGCAGCCTCCTCGGGGGTTGCGAACAGGGGGCCGATGTCCACGTCGAAGCCCAGGTCCGCGAAGGCCGTCGCTATCACCTTCTGGCCCCGGTCGTGGCCGTCCTGTCCAACCTTGGCGACGAGGATGCGGGGCCTGCGTCCGTGGTCGGCCTCGAAGGCCTCCACCAGCGAGCGCGCCTCGGCCACGGATCCGCCGTCGCCCATCTCGCTGCTGAAGACGCCTGAGACGGTGTGCACCTCCGCTACGTGGCGCCCGAAGGCCTTCTCGAGGGCGCCGCTGATCTCGCCGACGGTAGCCCGGGCGCGGGCGGCTTCGATGGCTGCGGCCAGCAGGTTCCCGCGCCCGCGCTCGGCGCAGGCGGTCAGGGCGTCCAGGGCGGACGCGCACGCCTGCCCATCGCGCTCGGCGCGTAGGCGTTCCAGCTTGGCCACCTGGTCGGCCCTGACACGTGCGTTGTCGACCCGGCGCACCTCCACCTCAGGCTCCGCCTCGGGGCGGAACCGGTTGACGCCGACAACCACCTGGCGACCTGAGTCGATGCGCGCCTGCGTGCGGGCGGAGGCCTCCTCTATGCGCAGCTTGGGGATTCCGGCCTCGATGGCCCTGCGCATTCCGCCGGTCTGCTCCACCTCGGCGATGTGCTGGCGTGCCCGGTCGGCCAGGTCGGCGGTCAGGCGCTCGACGTGGTAGCTGCCCCCCCAGGGGTCGATGACGCGGCAGGTGCCGCTCTCGTGCTGCAGGAACAACTGGGTGTTGCGTGCGATGCGGGCCGATGCGTCGGTGGGCAGGGCCAGGGCCTCGTCGAGGGCGTTGGTGTGTAACGACTGGGTGCCTCCCTGGGTGGCCGCCATGGCCTCGAGGCAGGTACGGACCACGTTGTTGTGGACGTCGCTGGCGGTCAGGCTCCAGCCGGACGTCTGGCAGTGGGTGCGAAGGGCCATGGACCGCGGGTCCGATGGCGAGAACTGCTCCATGAGCTCCGACCAGAGCAGCCGGGCCGCCCTCATCTTGGCCACCTCCATGAAGAAGTTCATGCCTGTCCCCCAGAAGAAGCTGAGCCGGGGGGCGAAGCCGTCCACACCAAGGCCGGCGTCCAGGGCGGCCCTGACGTA
This sequence comes from uncultured Candidatus Nemicrothrix sp., assembly GCA_964344855.1. Taxonomy (GTDB): domain Bacteria; phylum Actinomycetota; class Acidimicrobiia; order Acidimicrobiales; family MedAcidi-G1; genus UBA3125. Next base: position 90,535 of record CAYFOV010000009.1, on the reverse strand, counting down.
CTCGACGCCGTCAGCGAGCGTGTAGGCCAGCTCCAGGTCGGCTGTGGCCCCGGCCTCCTGCATGTGGTAGCCGGAGATGGAGATGCCGTTGAAGCGGGGCATCTCGGCGCTGGTGTGGGCCAGGATGTCGGAGACGATCCGCATGGAGGGGCCCGGCGGGTAGATGTAGGTGTTGCGGACCATGAACTCCTTGAGGATGTCGTTCTGGATGGTCCCCGACAGGAGCCGCTGCGGCACGCCCTGCTCCTCGGCCGCCACCACGAACAGGGCCAGCACGGGCAGGACCGCCCCGTTCATGGTCATCGACACGCTCATCTCGTCCAGCGGGATGCCGTCGAAGAGGGTCCGCATGTCGAGGATCGAGTCGATGGCCACCCCGGCCATGCCCACGTCGCCGGCCACCCGGGGATGGTCGCTGTCGTAGCCCCGGTGGGTGGGGAGGTCGAACGCCACGGACAGGCCCTTCTGGCCCGCGGCCAGGTTCCTGCGGTAGAAGGCGTTGCTCTCCTCTGCGGTGGAGAAGCCGGCGTACTGGCGGACGGTCCAGGGACGGCTGGCGTACATGGTCGGGTAGGGGCCCCTGACGAAGGGAGGCAGCCCCGGCCAGGTGTGGGGGAACCCCAGGCCGTCCACGTCGGCAGCGGTGGCGAGGGGCGCCACCGGTATCCCCTCGGGGGTGTCCCAGGTGAGGTCGGCGGTGCTCAGGCCCGTCTCGCTCCCGAGCCGCACCTCCCACGTGCTCCGCCGGTCGGTGGAACCGTCCACCGCCGGGTCGACCAGGTCCACCCGCGAGAAGTCGGGGATCGTCACCGGGGCACCTCCGCGGCTGCGGTTGCTGGAGGCGCTGCGGGCTCCGGCCGGCGCAGCGGGAACGGGCCGTCCGGCGCCGGCGGCAGGTCCGGGCGCACGAGGGGCTCCTCCTCGGGGTCCTGGAACCGGGTCACACCCGTCACGACCTCCTCACCCGATTCCAGCCGGGCCTGCCGGACCGCCCATGCCTCCCCCGCCACGGCGGCCAGCCGCCCCCCGGCAAGGGCGGCCACCATCCCGCCGGCGGCCTCCAACGAGGTGAACAGGTCCCAGGCCTCGGCCGCCAGGCGCTCGGTCAGGTCCTCCACGTACCACGACCCGCCTGCGGGGTCCAGCACCCGGGCCAGGCCGCTCTCGTCCATCAGGAGCAACTGGGTGTTGCGTGCCAGGCGCCGGCCGAAGGCGTCGGGCACGCCCGCCGCTGCGTCAAACGGGTGGAGGGTCACCGAGTCGGCGCCGGCCACCCCTGCCGCAAAGCCCGCCGTGGTGGCGCGCAACACGTTCACCCAGGGGTCCTGCCGGCTCAGCATCGCGGCTGAGGTGATGGCCCGCTGGGTCTGGGCCCTGGCGGGCTCGGGGGCCCCGCATGCCCCGGCAACCCGGTCCCAGCAGCGGCGAGCAGCCCTGAACCTGGCGATCGTGAGGAACTGGTCGGCTGTGGCCGAGTAGGTGAATGACATCGAGGCGAGGGCGTCCTCGAGGGAAACCCCGCCCTCGGTGAGGCGACGCAGGTACTCGACGCCGGTTGCCATCGAGCAGGCCAGCTCCCAGGCTGCTCCGAGGCCGGCGTCCGAGTACGGGGTGGAGTCCACGCAGACGGCCCTGACCCCCGGCGATCCGGATGTGCGTTCCACGAGCTGGGCCAGCGACCCGCCCACCTCGGCGGGGGTACCATGCCGGGCGGCCACCCCCAGCGGGTCGGCGCCGAGGTCGCCGGTCCTGTCGGTGACCGGGACGCCGCGGTCCTCCCAGACGCCAGCAAGCCAGCCGGCCGCCTCGTGCCACCCGGGACCGGGGACCAGCCCCACACCCGCAATTTCCAGGTGAACCCCGTCCAGGACACACTCGAGACAGCCACGATCCTCGATGCCGATGGCGACCGGGTCCAACAGGACCGACCGGGCCCCACCCTCCAGTTCCTCCAGGAGGGCGGCGTTGGCGGCCTCGGGGCCCCGGTCGAGCACCAGAGAGCGGAGATCCCAACCGCCGAGCAGGCCGGCCGACGCCGTACCACCGCGGGTGTGGGGGCTGCCCCCTGGCAGGCCTGTCGGGGCCGAGGGCCTGTCGGGGTCGTCGGCCCGGTAGAGGACCCTGACCCCGAGCCCCTCGACGGCGGTGTCCAGCGAACCCAGGGGGCGACCACCGATGGAAGCCTCGGCGAGGTCCGTCCAGCCCCCGGGACCAGCCGCCTCCGATGCCACCGGCCCCACGCCCCGTGCGGGCGCCTCCCCATCCGACATGCGCAGATGGTAGGTGAGCACCCGCGGGCCGGGGGGGCCTGTGACCCATGACCGGGCGGGACCACCACCGGACTCGTCGCCGCCATCCACCCAGTGGGAGACTGCACCACCATGGGCGACCGGGCGGGAGGGCTCCACGACGAGGCCGGACACCCACGCCGGTGGTTCATCCTGTCCATCCTGAACCTGTCACTGGTCCTGGTCGTCGCCGGGGTCAGCTCCCTCAACCTGGCGCTGCCATCCATCCAGCGGGCCCTCTCGGCCACCGGCTCCCAGTTGGTCTGGATCAACGCCGCGTACGCCCTGGTGTTCGCCTCGTTCCTGCTGCCGGCAGGCGCCCTGGGCGACCGCTTCGGCCGTCGTGGTGCGCTGCAGTTGGGCCTGGCGGTGTTCCTGGCCGGCGCCCTGGTTGCAACGGGGAGCGACAGCGCCGGCGAGATCATCATCTGGCGCTGCGTCATGGGCGTGGGTGCCGCCCTGACCATGCCCGCCACCCTCTCCATCCTGACCGCCGTGTTCCCACCCGGGGAGCGCAGCCGGGCCATCGCCGTCTGGGCGGGCTTCGCCGGCGCAGGAGGGGCCATCGGGATCCTCTCGGCGGGCCTGCTGCTGGAGTACTTCTGGTGGGGATCGGTGTTCCTCGTGAACGTTCCCACGGCCACCATCGCCCTGGTGCTGGTGACCCTCATGGTGCCGACATCGCGCGACACGCGGCAGGCGCCCCTGGACCCCCGGGGGGCGCTGCTGACGGCCTCGGGCCTGGCGGGGCTGGTGTTCGGGCTGATCCAGGGACCGGAGTACGGTTGGACACACCCGCTCGTGGTCGGCGGCCTCGCGGCAGCCATGCTCCTCCTGACCACGTGGACCCTGACCGCGGGGAGGAGCCGACACCCGATGCTGGACCCGGGCCTGTTCCGCATCCGGAGCTTCGGCCTGGCCAGCCTCACAATCACGACCTCGTTCGCCGTCATGTTCGGGATGTTCTTCGGCCTGGCCCAGTTCCTGCAGTTCGTCATGGGCCACAGCCCGCTGGGCACGGCCCTTCGGACCCTGCCGTTCGCCGTGGGCATGGTTGCCGTGGCACCCCGCGGGCCCCTGCTCGTGCAGCGCATCGGAGCCGGCCGGGCCATGGGGGTGGGGCTGGCCACCGCGGCAGTCGGCTGCCTGGTGATGTCGCGGCTCTCGCCGGAGTCGCCCTATGTGCACCTGCTGGCCGGGATCCTGCTGCTCTCGTCGGGCATGGCCCTCACCTTCCCCACGGCGACGACGGCGATCGTGTCGTCGCTGCCCCTGGACAAGGCCGGGGTCGCCTCGGCGGTCAACGACACGACACGCGAGGTCGGAGCCGCGGTCGGGATCGCACTGCTGGGCACGCTCCTCTCGACGGGCTACCGGAGCCGGCTGGGTGACTCCCTCGACGCCCTGCCGGTGCCGGGCGAGGCCCTCGAGGCCGCCAGGGACTCGGTGGGAGCGGCACTGCAGGTGGCCGCCAGGGCGCCGGCCGGCGCGGCCGACACGGTTGCAACGGCAGCCAGGTCGGCGTTCGCCGGCGGCTACTCCCTGTCGATGCTCGTTGGAGCGGCGATGCTGGCCGTTGTGGCAGCGGTCCTGGTGGCCCGGTTCCCGGATTCCCGGTGACGGGTCGGCTGCTGCGATGATCCGCCCATGCGGATAACCACCTCGCTCAACTACTCCACCGACCCGCCTGCGGCAGCCGAGCAGGCCCGGCGCCTGGAGGCGGCCGGGGTGGACTGCATCTGGGTTCCCGAGGCGTACGGGTTCGACGCCGTGAGCCTGCTGGGCTACCTGGCGGCCAGCACCGGGACGGTGCAGCTGGCCAGCGGGATCCTGAACACCTACAGCCGCACACCGGCCCTGCTGGCCCAGACCGCGGCAGGCCTGGACTCGCTGTCGGGAGGCCGCTTCTCGCTGGGCCTGGGCGCATCTGGACCTCAGGTGATCGAGGGCTTCCACGGGGTGCCCTACGACATGCCGCTCACCAGGATGAGGGAGATCATCTCAATCTGCCGGATGGCGTGGCGCCGGGAGCCGCTGGTCCACGAGGGCAGGGCCTTCACCCTGCCCCTGCCCCCCGACCGGGGAACCGGCCTTGGCAAGGCCCTCAAGATCATCAACCACCCCGTGCGGGACCGCATCCCGATCTACATAGCCGCCCTGGGCCAGAGGAGCGTCGAGGAGACCGCTGCCACCACGGACGGCTGGCTGCCGTTCCTCGTCTACCCGGAGCGCATGGACCGGGTCTGGGGCGAGGCCGTCAGGGCCGGGCTGGCCCGCCGCGACCCCGACCTCGGCCCGTTGGACGTGGTGGCGGGCGGCCTGGTCGCCATCGGCGATGACGCCGCCCAGTACCGGGACCTGGCCCGGCCCATGGCCGCCCTCTACATCGGGGGGATGGGGGCGAGGGAGAAGAACTTCTACAACGACGTGTGCCGCGACTACGGCTTCCCCGACGAGGCCAGGGCGGTGCAGGACGCCTACCTGGACGGCCGCCGCGATGACGCCGCTGCAGCCCTTCCGGCCGAGCTGGTCGAGAACACCACGCTCTGCGGGGACGAGGCCTACATCAGCGACCGGCTGGCCGCCTACCGGGAGGCCGGCGTGACGTCGCTGAACGTGAACCCCGTAGGCGGCGATCCTGCCGCCGTGCTGGGAAGGCTCCGCGAGCTGGCCGAGCACGCCTGAGGCCGGCCAGGGAGGGCCTGACCAGGCCCGGTCCAGTGGGTCGCAACCGGTGCCCACAGGCGTCACCCCGGCCCTGAAGCTCAGCCGGCCCTGTCCAGCGGATCGATCCTGACCCCGGCCAGCATCACCTCGGTCAGGCGCCTCGGCGACTCGCCCAGCCAGAAGTTGAGGGTGAGGCGCCTCGGGTGGCGAACGTGCCTGCGGCCTGCTGCCGTGGCCGCCACCACCCGCCGGGCCAGGCGATCGGGGGTGGTCTTGGGGATCAGCTGCAGCTTCCGGAAGCGCCCGGCGGTGCGCTGCACGCTGGGTGAGGCTGCCTCGACGGCGTCCCACATGCGGGTGTCGACGGGGCCCGGGGCTACGAGGGTCGTCGTCACCGGCGTGCCCTTCAGCTCGATCCGCAGTGCCGAGGCGAAGTTGTTGAGGCCGGCCTTGGTGGCGCAGTAGGGGCCCATCCCGGGGAAGCCGGCCGTGCCGGCCAGCGAGGACATGAACACGACGGCCCCCCGGCCACGCTGGAGCATCCCCGGGAGGACGCGCCTCGTGAGGACCATGGGGGCCTCCAGGTTCAACCGTGCCGCCGTCCGAACGGCGTCGGGATCCACCGTCGCCACGGGGTCGACCGTCTCCACCCCGGCGTTGTTGACCAGCACGTCGACCGGGCCGTACCGGTCCTCGACCAGGTCGACCAGGCCGTCGACCACGGCCGGGTCGGTGAGGTCGGCCACGTGGGCGGCCCCTCCCGTGCGGGCTGCCACGGCCGCCAGGTCGTCGGCGGACCGTGCCACCACGACCACGTCCGCCCCGACGGCCGCGAAGGCCTCCGCCAGGGCCGCCCCTATCCCCCGGGAGCCGCCGGTCACCAGCACGCGTGCGTCCCCCAGCTCCATGGGAGACCAAGGTAACAGCCGCTCCCGGGGTGCCGGACGGGCCCGGCCGGCGGGGCCACCGGCCCCAGTGCCGGATACGGTCCGGCCATGTCCGGGACCACGCCTGACGCCGTGTCGGGGTTCACCGTCGCGGTCGACGATGCCCAGATCCACGACCTGCGGGACCGCCTCAGGCGCACCCGCTGGCCCGACCAGATCCCCGGGACCGGCTGGGAGTACGGCTGCGACCTGGGCTGGCTGCAGGACCTGGCCGCCTACTGGGCCGAGGGGTTCGACTGGCGGGCCCAGGAGGCCCGCCTCAACGCCCTCGACAACTACACGACCGTGGTCGACGGGCAGCGCCTCCACTTCATCAACCAGCGCTCCCCCCACGACGACGCCCTGCCGCTGGTCATCAGCCACGGCTGGCCGGGCTCGGTCGTGGAGTTCCTCGAGGTCATCGGCCCGCTGACAGACCCGACCGCCCACGGTGGTGACGCCGCCGACGCCTTCCACGTGCTGGCCCCCTCCCTGCCCGGGTACGCCTGGTCGGGACCGACCACCGAGAGGGGCTGGGGCGTGGACCGCACGGCCAGGGGGTTCGCCCACCTGGCCGCCCGCCTCGGCTACGGCTCCTACGGGGTGCAGGGGGGCGACTGGGGCTCCCTGGTCGCACGCCAGATGGCCCATGTGGACCCTGACCGGGTGGTCGGCTGCCATGTGAACATGATCACGGCCAGCCCACCCGGCCGGGACGACGACATGGCCGACATCACACAGGCCGAGCAGCGGCACCTGGACCGCGGCGCCTGGTACCTGGCCGAGGACAACGGCTACTTCAGGATCCAGGAGACCCGGCCCCAGACGCTCGCCACGGGCCTGAACGACTCCCCGGCCGGCCTGCTCTCGTGGATCGGCGAGAAGTTCCACGGCTGGACCGACCACGACGGCGACCCCTTCGCCGTCGTCGACCGGGACGCCGTGCTGGCCAACGCCTCCGTCTACTGGTTCACGGGCACGATCAACTCCTCGACCCGCATGTACTACGAGACGATGAGGTCGCCGGTACCCGGCCTGGGGGCGACGGGCGACGTGCCCCTGGGCGTGTCGGCCTTCCCCAAGGAGTTGTTCGTGGCACGCCGGCGCTGGGTTGAGGCCTCCCACAACGTGACCTTCTGGGCAGAACACGACTCCGGCGGTCACTTCGCGGCCATGGAGGCGCCCGACGTCCTGGTGGACGACATCCGAAGCTTCTTCAGGGGCCTGCGGTGAGCGCCGGCGAGGGTCCTGCCAGGGAGGTCCACATCGCCGTCGAGCACAGAGGCTCGGGGCCCGGGTTGGTGTTCACCCACGGCTGGGCCAACGACAGGTCGGTGTGGGAGCCCATCGCCTCGGAGCTGGAGTCGGACCACGCAATCACCACCTGGGACCTCAGGGGACACGGCGGCAGCGACACCCCGCCACCCGGTTCCTACACGCGTGACCACGCCCTCGGAGACCTCCGCCGGGTCCTGGACACCGCCGGACGCCCGGCCGTCCTGGCCGGCCACAGCCTCGGCGGCTACCTCTGCCTGGCACACGCCCTTGAGCACCCCGAGGACGTGACCGGCCTGGTCCTGGTCGCCTCCGGACCGGGCTTCAGGAAGGCCGAGGCCAGGGAGCAGTGGAACGCCTCGGTCAGGGAGAACGCCGCCAGGCTGGGCCTGGCGCCAGGGGTGGAGGAGCTCTCGTTGCACGTCGACTCGGAGGTCATAGACCGCCTCACCGAGATCGGGGCACCCGTGCTCATTGTCCTGGGCGAGAGGGACAGGCGCTTCGCGGCGGCAGCCGGCCTGTTCGAGCGGGACCTCGACGTGCACCGGACCCTCATCGTCCCCGACCACGGCCACATGGTCCACCTGAAGGCGGCGGAGGCCTGCGCATCGGCCATCCGGTCCTTCGTTGCAGACATCGTCGCTGCTGCAGGGACCAACTGAACCACCGTGGCCGCCGACCCGCTGTCGCGGATGGTCCCGCTCCCCGGGGGGGCATTCCTGATGGGCAGCGAGGACCTCGCCTACCCGGGCGACGGCGAGGGCCCGGTAAGGGAGGTCCAGCTGTCACCCTTCGCCATCTCGGCGACGGCGGCCACCAACGACGAGTTCGCCGCCTTCGTGGCGGCCACCGGGCACCGGACAACTGCAGAGGTGGAGGGCTGGTCGTTCGTGTTCGCCGGCCACCTGCCCGACGACTTCCCGGACACCCGGGGGGTGGCCAGCGCCCCCTGGTGGCGGCAGGTGTTCGGCGCCGACTGGGCGCACCCGGAGGGTCCGGGGTCCGGGATCGGAGACCGTGGGGACCACCCCGTGGTGCACGCCTCCTGGCACGATGCCGCCGCCTTCGCCGCCTGGGCCGGGGGGAGGCTCCCCACTGAGGCTGAGTGGGAGTTCGCGGCCCGCGGCGGCCTGGTCCAGGCCAGGCTCCCCTGGGGAGACGCCCTGCGACCGGGGGGGCGCCACGTGTGCAACGTGTGGACGGGCACCTTCCCGGTGGAGGACACGGCCGAGGACGGCTTCGCCGGAACCTGCCCGGTGGACGCCTTCGACCCGAACGGCTACGGCCTGCACAACTGCTCGGGGAACGTGTGGGAGTGGTGCTCCGACTGGTTCAGCTCGAGGCACCCGCAGGAGCGGCCCCTCGTCGACCCGTCCGGACCGGCGATGGGCGTGGACAGGGTCGCCAAGGGGGGTTCGTTCCTCTGCCACGACAGCTACTGCAACCGCTACCGGCTGGGCGCCAGGCTGGGCAACACCCCCGAGAGCTCGACGGCCCACCAGGGATTCCGCCTGGCGCTATGACCGGGCCCCGGCGGACGGCCCGGCACCCCGACCAGCCGACCGCTCCCGGGTCCTACGCTTGTCCGCATGGGCCTGCGCAGCGACGTGAACCTGGGCGTCCAGCCGGCCCTCCCCGGTGAGTTCCAGCCGGCCCGGATCGGCCCGATGGACGTCTGGCCTCCGGTCGTGCTGGCGCCGATGGCGGGGGTCACGAACTCGCCCTTCCGGACTCTGTGCAGGGAGTTCGGCGCCGCCCTGTTCGTGAGCGAGATGATCACGGCACGGGGCCTCGTGGACGGCCACGCCCGGACGCTCCACAACAGCCGCTTCGCCCCCGACGAGTCGCCTCGGAGCATCCAGCTCTACGGCACCGAACCGGAGTCGGTGGGCCGGGCCGTGCGCCTCCTGGTCGACGAGGACCGGGTGGACCACGTGGACCTCAACTTCGGCTGTCCGATGCCCAAGGTCACACGCAGGGGCGGTGGCGCCGCCATTCCGCTGAAGCCCCGCCTGTTCGCAGCCATCGTGGGTGCGGCGGTGGGGGCGGCGGGCGACACGCCCGTGACGGTCAAGTTCCGCAAGGGCACCGACGACGGACACCTCACCTACCTCGATGCCGGTCGGATAGCCGAGGAGGCCGGGGTGGCGGCGGTCGCCCTGCACGCCCGCACCGCAGAGCAGCTCTACTCGGGCCGGGCGGACTGGTCCGCCGTGGCCGCCCTGAAGCAGGCCCTGGACGTGCCGGTGCTGGGGAACGGCGACGTGTGGGAGCCGTGGGACGCCCTGCGGATGATGCGTGAGACGGGGTGTGACGGGGTGGTCGTGGGCAGGGGCTGCCTGGGCCGACCCTGGCTGTTCGGGGACCTGGCCAGCGTGTTCGGTACCACGCCGGGCAGCGGCGGCCGGGAGACCGACGACCCGCCGGACCTGGGCCAGGTGGCGGCGACCATGTCCAGGCACGGCCGCCTGCTGGTCGCCTGGGCGGGACCGCAGGGAATCCGCGACTTCAGGAAGCACACCTCCTGGTACCTGAAGGGGTATCCGACCGGGCCCGCGGCGCGCCGGGACCTGCAGGGGATCGTGTCGCCCGACCACCTGGACTCACTGCTGGCGTCCCTGGTCGGGGAGCTGGGAGCGGGGCTGGCCCTCGACCCGGCCTCGCTGCGCACGCCTAGGAGCCACCGCAGCGGCCCAAGGCGGGTGGTGCTGCCGGAGGGCTGGCTGGAGGATCCCGGCGACCTGACACCGCCGCCGGCCGAGGCCGAGGCCCTGGTCTCGGGAGGCTGACCGGTGTCGGGGCGGCTGGTGCTGGCGTCGGGCTCCCCCAGGCGCCTTGACCTGCTCGTGGGGGCTGGCTTCGACCCTGAGGTCAGGATCCCACCCGTCGACGAGACGCCGCTCCCGGGGGAGGAGCCACGGGCCATGGTCCAGCGCCTGGCCCTGGCCAAGCTGCACTCGGTGGTCGTCCGCGGGGAGACCGGCCTGGCAGCCGACACGGCCGTCGTGGTGGACGGGGAGGTGCTCGGCAAGCCCCACACGGACGAACGGGCCGTCCAGATGCTGCGGCTGCTCTCGGGCCGGACCCACGAGGTCCTCGGCGGCATCGCCGCCCGGCACGGCGGCCACGACGCCTCGGGAATCGTCACGACGAGGGTCACCTTCAGGGAGCTCACCGACGAGGAGATCAGGGCCTACGTGGCCACCGGGGAGCCCCTCGACAAGGCCGGCGGCTACGCCATCCAGGGCGATGCCGCCGGGTTCGTGAGCTCGCTGGACGGGTGCAGGGACAATGTGGTCGGGCTGTCGGTCGGAGCCGTCCTGGAGCTGCTCTCGGTCCTGGGGGCCCGACTCCCCTAGCTACAACACCTGGCGCGCAGGCGGCACCAGCCGCTGGTCGGCCGTCACGAAGCGCCCTGCCCCCATCACCACCACGACGAGGCCGGTCACGGCTGCCGAGCCCAGGATCAGGAACAGCAGGGCGGCCTGGACCATGGCGGCGTCCAGGGGGTCCACCCCGGCCAGGATGAGGCCGGTGAGCGCACCGGGGATGAAGACCATCCCGACCGACCGGGTCGTCTCCACCTGTGGCAGCAGGGCCAGGCGGAGCGAGTCGGCGGCCACATCCCTCGTCGCACGCCGGCCGCCGAAGCCCAGGGCCAGCATGGCCTCGATCTCGCCGGCCCGGTCCCTGATCCCGTCGACCAGCCTGGTGGCAGCCACCACGACCACCTTCAGCGAGTTGCCCACGACCATTCCGGCGACGGGCACCAGGACCCTGGGCTGGAGCGGCATCACCCCGAGGCCGAACACCACCGCCAGGGTCACCCCGAGGCCCAGTACGTAGCCTGAGGCCGTCATCCACGCCAGGCCCGGAAGGCGTCCCTCCCGGCGCCTGGCACTGGCCGCGGCGAAGGGCACGAGGGCACAGGACCAGGCCCAGGACCAGGCCATGTGGGTGTCCGGGTCGAGGACCAGCCGCAGCGCCCAGCCGGCCAGCAGCAGTTGCACGATCGAGCGCAGCACCGCCACCGACAGGTCGCGCTCCAGCCCCAGGTTCCTGGCCAGGGAGATGCCCGCCACCAGCAGCACCAGGAGGAGCGAGGCACACAGGCCCAGCCAGCCGATGTCGACGTCGCCCATGCCGCGCACCGTAGCCAGCGTGGCCCGGTCGGGCTCTCGCCGGGGGCCGGCACCCCGCGCCTTGTTGCGAGAGGTAGCCCACCTCTAGCCTGTTAGGCATGGTGAACATAGGACGGGAGGTGCCGCGGGACCCGACGCCCGTGGGCCTCGCCATAGAGGGCGTTTCGGTCGGCTACGAGGGCCGGACCGTGCTGTCCGACATCTCGCTGGCGGTCGAACCCGGCGAGATCATCGCCCTGCTCGGCCCCAGCGGCTGCGGCAAGACGACCCTGTTGAGGGCCATAGCCGGCCTGGAGAGGCCCGAGGGCGGCAGGGTCTCCATCGGCGACCGCGTCGTCAGCGGACCGGGCACATTCGTTCCGCCTGAACGGCGCAGGATCGGCATGGTCTTCCAGGACTCCGCCCTCTTCCCCCACCTGGACGTGGCCAGGAACGTCGGCTACGGGCTACCGAGGCGGGAGGCCGGTTCTGGGCGGGTGGCGGAGTCGCTCGCCATGGTCGGGTTGGCGGACGTCGCCGGCCGCATGCCGGGGACGCTCTCGGGGGGACAGCAGCAGCGTGTGGCCCTGGCGAGGGCCCTGGCGCCGCGGCCCGGCGTGCTGCTGCTGGACGAACCCTTCTCCAACCTGGACACCTCCCTCCGCTCCCAGGTCCGAACCGAGATCCACCACCTCCTGGTCGAGTTGGGCGTGACAACGGTCTTCGTGACACATGACCAGGACGAGGCCTTCGTGCTGGGTGACAGGGTCGCAGTACTCCACGACGGGCTGCTGGCACAGGTCGGCAGCCCCGACGAGGTGTACAGGCGGCCCGCCGACCGCTGGATCGCCACGTTCGTGGGCGAGGCGAACCTGTTCCCGGTCGACGGCCCGTGCGGCAACGGGGCCGGGGGAACCTGCTCGACGCCGCTGGGCGAGGTGCCGCTGGCGCCTGGAATCGAGGCCGGAACGGAGGGTCGGGTCGAGTTGCTCATGCGCCCCGAGGACCTGGCGGTGGGGCCCGGCGACGACGGCGTGGTCGAGCTGGTCGAGTACTACGGCCACGACGCCGTTGTCCTCATCCGACTGGGTGACGGCACACCGGTCAGGGCCCGCACCGCCGCCGACGTCTCGTTCGCCCGCGGCGACAGGGTCGCTGTGACATATGTCGGACCCGGCGTCTTCGCCGTTGGTGTTTGATTCCCTTATATCGATTGTTAGGTTTCCCTTACACTGATGGAACCGACCGGTAAGGACCAGCCCAATGCCCGACCTACCCACCACGCCACCCGCACCCCGGAACGCAGGCCGGTCCCTCCGGACCGTCCTGGCCGCGCTCCTGGCCGTAACCGTTGCGGCCACCGCCGCGGCGTGCGGCAGCGATGAGGAGCCCACCCTCACCGTCTACTCGGGACGCAGCGAGAAGCTGGTGGGCCCGATGTTCGAGGAGTTCGAGGCCGTCACGGGAGTGGACCTCGAGGTCAGGTACGGGTCCTCCAACGACCTGGCCCTGGCCATCTCGGCCGAGGGGGACAAGACCCCGGCCGACGTCTACCTGTCGAGGAGCCCCGGGCCGGCCGGCTACCTGGACGACCTCGGGATGCTCGCCACCATCGACGCTGAGGTGCTGGACAGGGTCACCCCCGGCGACCGCTCCCCGACCGGGTCCTGGGTCGGTTTCGCCGGCCGTGCACGCGTCCTCGTGTACAACATCGACGAGGTGGCCGAAGCCGACCTGCCCGGTTCGGTGTTCGACCTGACCGGGCCCGAGTACAGGGACAAGGTGGCGGTCCCCGGCAGCAACTCCTCGTTCCAGGACTGGTTCACGGTGTTCCGCCTGCGCAACGGCGACGACGCTGCCGTGGCGTGGCTTGACGGGATGGTCGCCAACGGGGCCCGCTTCTACCCCAAGAACCGGGCGATCGTGGAGGCCGTCGGGCGCGGCGAGGTCCACTTCGGCCTGGTCAACCACTACTACAACCACCAGGAGGTGGCCGCCAACGGCGACGCCCAGCGGTCGGCCAACCACGGCTTCGACGAGGGCGACGACGGAGGCCTGATGATCATCGCCACGGCAGCCATCCTGGAGCAGAGCGACGACAAGGACCTGGCCAACCGCCTGCTGGCCCACCTGCTGAGCAACTCCCAGCAGCGCTACCTGACCGACTCCGTGTTCGAGTACCCGCTGGTCCCGGGGGTGGATCCCGCCGGTTCCCTGCCCCCGGCGCCGGCCGACACGGTCGGAGCTGTGGAGATCGACGACGTGGCGGCCGAGTTCACGAGGACCATCGAGATCATCGAGGCCAGCGGAATCCTGGACCAGTGACTGACGGCAAGTGGTGAGGCCGGCGGTCGCTGCCGGGGGGCCTCCACAGTCCGCGGACGGGGGCGCTCGGGACCGGGCGGGTCCCGGGCGCCCCCCGCGGGCGCTCGTCGTGGCCGCTGTGGTGGTGGCGACGCTGTTCGCCATCCCCGGCGGCTACGTCGTCTGGCGGGTCCTGGCCGCCGGCACCGACCAGGTGGGACTCCTTGCCTCGGCCCGCACCCTCGAGCCCCTGTGGCGGACCGTCCAGTTGGCGGTGCTGGTCTCGGGGGCTGCCGCGGTCGTAGGCACGGTCCTGGCATGGCTGACGACGCGCACGGACCTGCCGGCAGCCGGCTTCTGGCGGATAGCCACCCCCCTCCCCCTCGTCTACCCGAGCTTCGTGGGGGCCAGCGCACTCCAGTCGGGCCTCACCCCCGGCGGCATCGTGCACGACCTGGCCGGCCTGGTCGGCCTGGACCTGGACCTGCGGCTGCACGGGCTCTTCGGCGCCTGGCTGGTGCTGACGCTGTTCACCTACCCCTACGTCTACCTCCCGGTGGCGGCCCGGCTCTCGACGCTGCCGACGTCGCTGGAGGAGAACGCCCGCCTGCTGGGCGACCGCCCGGTGCAGGTGTTCAGGCGGATCGTGCTCCCCCAGGCCGGGTCGGCCATAGCCGCCGGCTCGCTGCTGGTCTTCCTCTACACCGTCAGCGACTTCGGCGCCGTGCACCTCATGCGCTTCGAGACCCTCACCCAGACGATCTTCCGGACGAGGCTGTTCGACCAGGAGCGGTCGTTCGCCATGGCCCTGGTGCTGCTGGTCCTGGCGCTGCTGGTCGTGTCCGCCGAGCGCACGGTTGCCAGGAGGGGCGCCCGGAACCAGGTTGTGGGCGACCGGCCGGCCCTGCGGGTCTCCCTGGGCAGGTGGACGGCGCCGTCCGTCGCCGCCTGCGCCGCTGTGCTGGGCCTGGCCCTCGTCTCACCGGCCGTGTCGCTGGCAGACTGGGGCCTCTCCGGCTGGCTGGGGGAAAGGGGCGGCGGCCTGCGGCTGGAACCCGTCGACCTGGCGGGTCCGGCCTGGAACACGGTGTGGATCAGCGTCGTGACCGCCCTGCTGGCGGTGGCGGCCGTTCTGCCGGTGGCCTACCTTCTGGCCCGCCACCGCACCAGGCTGGGTGCCGCCATCAACGGCGTCGTCGTGGCCGGCTTCGCCATCCCGGGCCTGGTCGTGGCCCTCTCGCTCATCTTCTGGACCCTGCACGCCTCGCCGTTCGGGTTCCTCGTGGGGACCCTCCCGGTGCTGGTGTTCGCGTACGTGGTCCACTTCGGCGCGCAGGCCGTCCGGACGGCGCAGGTGGCCGTGTCGACCGTGCCGAGGCGCATGGAGGACGCCGCCCGCTTGCTGGGGGCGGGACGGTTCAGGCGCCTCACGACCGTCGAGTTGCCCCTCATGGCCCCCAGCCTGGCTGCCGGCGGGGGCCTCGTGATGCTCTCCACAATGAAGGAGCTGCCGGCCACCCTGCTCGTCTCGCCCATCGGGTTCAGGACACTGGCCGTCGAGATCTGGGACACCTACGAGGCCTCCTACATCCCGGAGGCGGCACTGCTGGCCCTGGCCCTTGTCGGGATCAGCGCCGTGATGACCTGGCTGCTGGTCGTGCGCCGCGCCACCTACCTGGCATGACCGACCACCCGGCCAGCCGGGTCGGCGGGCTGTGGCAGCCGCCCCGTCTCAGCCGTTGGTGACGAGGATGCGCTCGGCGGCGTAGGAACCCACGCCGAACCGGTTTCCGTCGATCTCGACGGTGACCGTGCCGTCGGGTGATGCCGCGGTGACCGTGCCCCGGTTGCCCGGGACCAGGGCCGACCCCTCGAGGAAGTCCAGCATCCCCTCGGTGAACTCCAGTTCCTCGGTGATGCGGCTCACCGTGAACTCATCGCCCACGTCGATCTCCACCAGGTGGCAGGCGTCGGGGGCCTCGTATGAGCTGCCCGGGATGGGGTTTCCGTGCGGACAGGTGGTCGGTTCACCCAGCATCCGGTTCAGGGCGCCCTCCACCAGCGGTGAGATGACGTGCTCCCACTTGCCGGCCTCGTGGTGGGCGTCGGTCCACGAGAGGCCCAGCACGTCGGTCAGGAAGCGCTCGGCCAGCCGGTGCCTGCGGACCACGGAGATGGCCAACTCCTGGCCGTCAGCCGTCAGGGCTATGGCCGATCCCGCCGTGGACACCAGGCCCTCCTTCTCCATCCGCCTGATCATCTCCGACACTGCCGGCCGGCTGATCTCGAGGCGCTCGGCGATACGCGCCTGTATCACCTCGAAGTCGTCCTCGGCCAACTCGTAGATGGTCTCGCAGTACTCCTCGAAGGCCGGGTGGTACTCCGGGGTGGTGTAGGCCATGGTGGCCATTGTAGGCGGATGTGAGGAATGCCTAACTGGAGAGGCCGGTACCGCCCCACCTCGCCGCAGACAGGGGCGCTGGTACACACTGCGGGGCGTGGAACTGGACCCGCGCACGCCGGTCATCGTCGGCGCCGCCCAGGTCACCGACACGGTCGACGACCCGACTGTGGCCCGCACCGCCATGGACCTCATGGAGGACGCCCTGCTCACGGCGGCCGGGGACGCAGGGGCACCGGCCGCTGTGGCCGGCCTGGACCTGGTAGGCGTGGTCGGGGGGCTCTGGCGCTACCCGGACCCGGGCAGACAGCTGGCCGACCGCGTCGGAGCCGACCCGGCACGCACCCTCCTGACCACCTGGTCCGGCCACAGCCCACAACTGCTGGTGAACAGCGCCGCCGGAGCCATCAGGGACGGCGAGGTCGGGGCGGCAGCGGTGCTGGGCGGTGAGACCAACCGCAGCCGGCGCAGGGCCCGCGCCATGGGGATCGACCTGCGCAGGGATTACGACATGTCCCTGCCCGCAGCCGAGGCCTTCGGAGAACAGCTGGTCATGGCCACAGAACACGAGGTGTCACGCGGCGTGGACGCCCCCGTGACCGTCTACCCGCTGCTGGACTCGGCCATCCGCCACTCCATGGGCGAGAGCCTCTCCGAGCACCGCTCGAGGCTGGGACGTCTCTGGGAGGGCTTCAACCGGGTGGCAGTGGAGAACCCCCATGCCGCCGTGCGGACCCCGATGAGCGCCGACCAGATCACCACCCCCACCGGCGGGAACCGCCTGGTTGGAGCCCCCTACACGGTGGCCATGAACGCCAACAACAACGTCGACCAGGCCTCGGCCGTGCTGCTCATGTCGGCGGAGCGGGCCGATGCCGCGGGGGTCCCGAGGGACCGCTGGGTCTTCCCGCTGGCCGGGAGCAGCGGCCTCGACACGACCTGGATCAGCGAGAGGTGGGAACTGCACCGGGCGCCGGCGCTGCGCCTGGCCGGGGAACGGGCCCTCCGGACGGCTGGAGCCGGCGTGGACGACCTGGCCCACGTGGACCTCTACTCGTGCTTCCCCTCGGCCGTGCAGATCTCGGCCACGGAACTGGGCATCTCCCAGGACCGGCCCCTCACCGTTACCGGCGGCCTCACCTTCGCCGGCGCCCCCTACAACAACTACGCCGGCCAGGCCGTAGCGGCCATGGTGCACCTGCTCAGGGAGGCACCGGGGCTGGGGCTGGTCCACGCCAACGGCGGCTACGCCACCAAGCACGCCTTCGGCGTGTACTCGCCGGACCCGCCCACAGGGCCCTACCGCTGCGCCGACGTCACCGACGAGGCAACCGGGACGCCCAGGCGGAGGCCGGACCCCGGCTACTCGGGCCAGGCCACGATCGAGGCCTACTCGGTCATGCACGACAGGTCCGGCCGGCCCACCCACGCCCTCGTGGCCCTCCGCACCGGCGCCGATGCCAGAGTCTGGGGCACGACACGCCATTCGGCGAGCCTGGATGCCATGCTCGTGGACGAACATGTCGGCAGGGTCGCCGAACTCTCGCCCGAGGGCGTCGTGGCGACCTGAACCGAGACCTGATCACAGACCTGATCCCAGAACCGTCCGGGACGAGGAGGCCGGCCGATGCAGACCGCCATAACCGAGATGTTCGGCGTCGAGTTCCCGATCCTGGCCTTCAGCCACTGCCGCGACGTGGTGGCTGCGGTGACGAGGGCGGGTGGCATGGGGGTGTTGGGCGCCGTCGGCCACAGCGACGAGGGGCTGGAGGTGGACCTGGCCTGGATCGATGACGAGGTGGGTGACCTGCCCTACGGCGTGGACCTGATAGTGCCGGCCCGCTACGCCGGCGACGGCGACGGCGGCCTCAGCATGGACGACGTGGCCGCCCTGATCCCTCAGGGCCACAGGGAGTTCCTGGACGAACTGCTGGACAGGTACGGCGTTCCCGAAGGCCTCGACGGCCAGCCCGCCGGCTGGACCGGCCGGTCAGGTGACGCCCCCTTCTCGGCCAACCGGGCAGCCAGGCAGGTCGAGATAGCCCTGGCCCACCGCCCCGCCCTCATGGCCAACGCACTTGGACCCCCGCCACCGGACATGATCGGGGCCTGCCACGAGGCCGGGGTGAGGGTCGCCGCCCTGGCAGGCACGAGGGCCCACGCCGAGCGCAACGTGAACGCGGGTGCCGACGTGATCATCGCCCAGGGCGCTGAGGCCGGCGGCCACACCGGCGAGATCGGCACCATGGTGCTCGTACCCGAGGTGGTGGACGCCGTGGCCCCGGTGCCGGTGCTGGGAGCCGGCGGAATCGGACGGGGCAGGCAGATGGCGGCAGCAATGGCCCTGGGCGCCGCCGGCGTCTGGTGCGGCTCAGTCTGGCTGACCACCGACGAGGCCGAGACGGAACCGACCGTGAAGGAGAAGATGCTGGCGGCCGGTTCCGGCGACACCCTCAGGTCCCGCTCGCTGACGGGCAAGCCGGCCAGGATGCTGCGCACCGCATGGAGCGACGAGTGGGACAGGGGGGACACCCCCGATCCGCTGGGCATGCCGCTGCAGCCGATCCTGACCAACGAGGCCCAGCAGCGCATCAACAGGGCGGCCCACGTCGAGGGCTCGGGGGCCGAGAAGCTGGCGACCTACTTCGTGGGCCAGGTGGTCGGCTCCATGGACCGCTCCCGTCCCGCCGGCCAGGTGGTCATAGAAATGATAGAGGAGTTCATCGAGGCCACGGAGTCGCTCGCCCGACAGCTGGAGGTCTGAGCCGCTGCCGGGCGGGCTGTCGTGCTCAGCCCACCTTGGTGAAGCCGACCAGGCCGCCGCCGTCCACGACCAGGGCCTGTCCGGTCATCCAGCCGGACGCCTCGGAGGCCAGGTAGAGGGCCGCGTTGGCGATGTCCTCGGGCTCACCCAGGCGCTCCAGCGGGTAGGCCTGGGCGACCTGCTCCCCCCTGCCCTCGTCCCAGAGGGCCCTGGCGAAGTCGGTCTTGATGAGGCCCGGGCAGACTGCGTTCACCCGCACGCCCGGTGCCATCTCGGCGGCCAGTTGGCGGGTCAGCTGCACGAGGGCCAACTTGGTGATGTCGTAGGTGCCCAGGATCGGGCTGGTCGAGAAGGCCCCCACGGACGAGACGTTGACCACCCCGCCCCCGTGCTCCCTCATCCAGGCGTTCCAGCAGAGCTGGGTCCACACCAGGGGCGCCGTCACGTTCACCTGGAAGGTCTTCTCCCAGCGGGGGATGTCGGCGTCGATGACCGGACCGGCGTAGGGGTTGGTGGCGGCGTTGTTGACGAGGATGTCGACGGCGCCGAAGGCCTCGAGGGTCGCCCCAACCACCCGCTCCGCGTCCTCGGCCCGGCCAACGTTCCCGGCCTCGAAGGCCAGCTCGCCGCCGGTCTCGTCGGTCAACTCGGCCACCGCCGCCTCGCAGGCCTCGGCCTTTCGGCTGGTGACCATGACCCTGGCGCCGGCCGCTGCCAGGGTCCCGGCAATCGAACGGCCGATCCCGCGCGACCCGCCGGTGACCAGTGCCACCTTCCCGTCCACCCTCATGTCCATGGGCGGCGACCCTAGCCAGCAGCCGGCGCCGGGCCTGAACCCGGCCGGGTGCCGTCGGGGCTCAGTGGACCCTGCGCTCCTGGCCCTCCCAGTACGGGTCCCGGAGCTCCCTCTTGAGGATCTTGCCCGAGGGGTTCCGCGGTATCGCCTCCACGAAGTCCACGGACTTGGGGCACTTGAACCCGGCGAGGCGCTCCCGGCCGAAGGCCAAGATCTCCTCGCCGGTCACGCCACCCTCGGCGACCGGCACGACCAGGGCCTTGCCTACCTCGCCCCACTTCTCGTCGGGTACGCCGATCACGGCCACGTCGGCCACGCCCTCATGGGCCATGAGGGCGTTCTCCACCTCGGCCGGGTAGACGTTCTCCCCGCCCGAGATGATCATGTCCTTTACACGGTCGTAGATGAACAGGTAGCCGTCGTCCAGGTAGGCGGCGTCGCCCGACCTGAACCAACCGTCGCCCGGAAGGGCCTCGGCCGTCTCCTCCGGCAGCTGCCAGTAGCCCAGCATGTTCTGCTCGGTGCGCATCCAGACCTCGCCCACCTCACCGTCGGGAAGCGTCTCACCGGTGTCGGGGTCGACGATCCGTATCTCGGTCCCCGCGATCGGCCTTCCCGCCGAGCGCAGCAGGTCCTGCCGGGGGCCGCCGGGGTCGTGGTCCTCGGGAAGGAGCTGGGTGACGACCCCGGTGGTCTCGGTCAGCCCGTAGACCTGGGAGAACTCGCAACCGATCAACTCCATGGACTTGACCAGCACGTCCTCGGTTATCGGGGAGGCCCCGTAGGCGATGAGCTGCATGGAGGAGAGGTCGATCCCGTCGTTGGGGACCAGCAGGAAGAAGGCCAGCACGGCCGGCACGAAGAAGGCGTGCGTGATCCGCTCCGACTCGATCAGCTTCAGTGCCCCGACCGGGTCGAACTCCCTGACCATGATCGAGGTGGCACCGCTGCCCATTCCGAAGAACGCCCAACCGCTACCGCCGATGTGGAACAGCGGCATGACCACCATGGAGCGGCTGTCACCGTCCATGGCCCAGTCAATGTTGTTGAAGGCCGCACGGAAGTTGGCGTTGGTGAGCTGGGCCCCCTTGGGCATCCCCGTCGTGCCCGACGTGTAGAGCTGCATGGAGACGTCGCCCGGTTCGGCCTCGGCGACCTCGCATTCGGGCTCGTGGGCGTCGCGCCACTCGTCGTATGAGACATGGGCGGGGTGCGAGCCGATGACGACGATGCGCCTCACGCTGGTCAGGTCCTCCTCGATCGCCGCCAGGTGCTCGGCGAACTCCTCGTGGACGACCAGCACGGCGGCCTCTGCGTCGTTGACGATGTAGGCCATCTCAGGCGGTGCCAGGCGCCAGTTGACGGCCACGGTCACGGCCTTCAGGAAGGAGCATCCGAAGGCCAGCTCGAAGTACTCGGGCCCGTTCTTGTCTATGTAGGCGATGCGGTCGGCCGGCCCGACGCCGTCGGCCCGCAGGGCGTTGGCCACCCTGCACGAGTCGCCCCTCATCTCGGACCAGGTGATGTGCCGGCCCTCGTAGATGATCATGTCGGCGTCGGGCTTCTCCGCAGCGCCGTTCAGGACGATCTCGGCTATGCCCGAGAGTTCGCGTATCTCCATGCACCGGAACCTACACCCCGCCCATTCCGCCGTCAGCCCCGGGACGGGCACGCGACGCACCGGTGCCCGACCTGGACCAACGAGCCTGCCGGCGACCCTCAGCCAGGCCAGATCCCGGTGTCGGGGTGGTAGGCGGCCCAGCCGTACCACTCGGTCACGAAGCTGGTCACGAACCTTAGGCTGCGGCCGCCGGTTCCGGATCCGTCCAGGCCCCAGCTGCCGCCCAGGTCGTCCACGAGGCCGCCCTCGGTCGGCTGGAAGGACCGCACCTCGCCGTCGACGGTCGCCTCGAAGGCGATCCCGAACACAGAGTCGGGGTCCAGAACGGCTATGACCGGGAGGCCGCCCAGTACGTCGGCCACCACGGTGGGCCCGTCGGCACCCGCAAGGCGGTAGGCCCTGGAGCCCGTGCCGGTGTCGACGCCGAGCACCAGCTCGTTCTCGGGCAGGCGGGTGTCGAGCGAGACGAGCGTGTCCAGGAACTCACGGCCCAGGCCCGGCTGGCCCGGAGTCGTCTCCCAGTAGCGGTCCTCGTAGCGCTCCTCCCGGGCCAGCACGCTGGTCTCCGGGTGGTCGGCCAGCCAGCCTGACCAGCGCCGGTGGTGGAGCGGCCTGACCGTGAGGGCCGCCCCCGTCCCTGCCAGCGGCCCGGTCAGGATCGTGCCGTCGTAGTGGGTCCACACAGAGCCGGTCTGGCGGTCGCTCATCACGAACAGGCCGTTGTAGAGGCCGGCCACGTCGAAGGTGTACCTGGTGCCGTCGATGACGGGGTCGAAACCGACCCCGCTGGAGCAGACCACTCAGTAGGTGACCAGCCAGGGCTCGCCGGCGACGCTGGTGTTGGCGATGTGGTGGTAGGCCATCTGGTCGACGGGGAACGCCACCGCCTCACCGCCCTGGAGGACCCCCAGCACCACGTCGTCGGGTTCCAGCCAGGTCGCCTCCGGGGCCGCCACGAGGCGGGGGTCGTCGGCCGACTCGAAGAAGGAGCCGGGGCCCACCATCAGGTGGTCCGGCGAGAAGGCGGCAGCGGCCCCCGTCACCAGTGGCGCCGTGGTGGTCGTGGGGTCGGTTGTCGGAACCGGGACCGGGACCGTCGTGGCGGCCGGCTGGGATTCCGTCGTGGCGGCCGGCACCGTGGGGGCGGTGGGCGGCGGCTCCGCGGCTGCAGCCGGGGCCACCGCGGTTGCTGCCGTGGTGGCAGGGGCCTCCGCTCCGGCGTCGAACGGCGTGCCCGCGGCCGTCTGGGCGCTGGCCGGGGCCTCGCCCGCGGTCGGAGCATCCCCGGACGGCGTGCCCGCCGTGGCGGGCGGCGCGGTGGTCGGTGCCCCGCCCACAGTCGGAGCATCCCCGGACGGTGTGCCCGACGTGGCGGGCGGCGCGGTGGTCGGTGCCCCGCCGGCAGTTGGAGCATCCCCTCCCGCACAGCCCCACAGGAGGAGCGGGACGACCAGCACCGCGACCCTGCGCATGGACCCAGCCTCCCACCCGGCCCGCCACCGCCGCCAGCGGCGTGCCACACTCGCCCCCATGGCAGGTGAGGCCCATGGCAGGTGAGGAAGGCATCCGGCTCGTGCTCGAACCCGGCGACGAGTACAACCACGAGCCCGACGCCGCAGTGAACTTCAACGAGTCCATGTACTTCAACGTCGTGGACCACGACTCCCTGGTGGCGGGTTGGTTCCGCCTCGGAAACCGGGTGAACGAGGGCTACGCCGAGATGTCGTGCTGCGTCTACCTGCCCGACGGCCGGGTCGGATTCATGTTCCAGCGGCCAACCATCTCGACCAACGAGGCGTTCGACGCCGGCGGGATGCGCTTCGACGTGGAGGAGCCCTTCAGGCACCTCCGGGTGCGCTACGACGGGTCGCTGTGCCTGATGGAAAGGCCGGCGGACATGGCCGAGCCGAAGCTGGCCTTCAGCACCAACCCGATCGTCCCGTGCAGCGTGGACCTGGCCTACAGGGGCATCTCGCCGATGCTGGGGGGCCGCCCGGTCGACGCAGTGACAGGCGAGGAGCCCCGCCAGGAGGCGGCCCGGTCGTTCGCCAAGGCCCACTACGAGCAGCACATGGCGGCCACGGGGCACATCCAGGTCGACGGGAAGCGCTTCGAGGTGGAGGGCCTGGGCCTGCGGGACAAGTCGTGGGGGCCCCGGTACTGGCAGGCGGTGGCCTGGTACAGGTGGCTGCCGCTGGTGTTCGACGAGGACTTCGCCATGGTCGTCTCGCTGGTCAGCCGCGACGGCGTGAACGCCCGACCGGGCGGCATGGTGCTGCACGGCGACCGGTACCACGAGATAACCGGGGTCTCGATCGACACCGCCTGGGACGACGCCTGGTACCAGACGGGCCTGGTGGCCACCGTGACCACCGACGAGCGCACCTACGAGGTGTCGGGCGAGGTCAGGTCGCTCATACCGCTGCGGAACCGGCGCACCACACCCGAGGGGGACGACCTGCTGACACGCATAACCGAGGGCCTGACCAGGTTCACCTGCGACGGCCACGTCGGCTGGGGCCTGTCCGAGTACCTGGACCAGGTCGTGGACGGCCTGCCCCAGGGCACCCTGGCCTGAGTACAGGCCACACCAGCCAGTTCAGGCCGCCCGGCTCACACCAGCCCGCTCACACCAGCCCGCTCACATCAGCCTCGACACCGTGGCGCCGTCGAAGCGTTCGACCAGCCGCTCGGTCACGCCGAACCCGGCCATCCTCCCCAGGTACTCGGCCATGTGCTCCGACCTGATGTGGGCCGTGAGGGAGTCGTCGTCCTCCCACTTCTCGAAGATCCGGATGAGGCCCGGCTGTACCGGATCCATGCTCAGCACGTAGTCGATGCAGCCGTCCTCTTCGAGGGTGGCCTCGACCATGGGCACCATGGCCTCCACCGCCTCCCCAGCCTTGTCGGGGTCGATCGTGACCCTGCCTGCGATGACGATCATGGGGGTGTCCTCCCGGGCTCTGCGTGTGGGCCGACGGAGCGTAACGTCACCCCCCGTGGAGGCCCGAACCCGGCAGAGCGCGCCATGACCGGTGGCGTCACCACCGGCGCCGACGGCGTGTCGCGGTGCTGGTGGCCGGGTGGGCACGCCGACTACACCGCCTACCACGACCATGAGTGGGGGCGTCCGGTCGTTGACGACAGGCGGCTCTTCGAGAAGGTCTGCCTGGAGGGGTTCCAGGCGGGCCTCTCCTGGCTGACCATCCTGCGCAAGCGGGAGGCGTTCAGGGAGGCCTTCGCCGGCTTCGACCCGGTGGCGGTGGCCGGCTTCGGCCCCGACGACGTGGAGGGGCTGCTGGGCGATGCCCGGATCGTGCGCCACGCCGGCAAGATCCGGTCCGTCGTCAACAACGCTGCCAGGGCCGGGGAGGTGGCCGACGAGTTCGGCTCGCTGGCCTCCTACCTCTGGTCGTGGGAGCCGACCGGGTCCGGCCGCCGGGCCGACGAGCCCATCCCGGCCCACACCCCGGAGTCGACGGCCCTCAGCCGCGACATGAAGCGGCGCGGCTGGACCTTCGTGGGTCCCACGACCGTGTACGCCCTCATGCAGGCCATGGGCATGGTCAACGACCACCTGCCGGGGTGTGCATTCCATGGAGTAGTGGAGGCCGAGCGGGCGGAGCTGGTCCGCCCCGGCCGATGAGCGGCGACCTGGCGGGGCTGCTGCAGGCCGCCACCGGTCCCGACGAGCTGCTCGACGGCTTCGTGGGGTGGGCGGCCGGCCGGGGCCTTGACCTCTACCCGGCCCAGGAGGAGGCCATCCTGGAGCTGCTGGCCGGCAACCACGTGATCCTGGCCACCCCCACCGGCTCGGGCAAGTCCCTGGTCGCCACCGCGGCCCACGCCTCGGCTCTCTCCCAGGGCCTGCGCAGCGTGTACACGGCCCCCATCAAGGCCCTGGTCAGCGAGAAGTTCTTCGCCCTGGCGGCCGACTTCGGCTCGCAGAACGTGGGCATGGTCACCGGGGACGCGTCGGTCAACCCCGGCGCTCCCATCATCGCCTGCACCGCCGAGATCCTGGCCCACAGGGCACTGCGGGAGGGCGCCGCCTGCGACGTGGGCCTGGTCGTCGCCGACGAGTTCCACTACTACGCCGACCCACAGCGCGGCTGGGCATGGCAGGTGCCCCTGCTGGAGCTGCCCCGGGCACAGTTCCTCCTGATGTCGGCCACGCTCGGCCCGACCGCACGCTTCGAGGAGGACCTGGCCCGCCGAACCGGGCGGCCGGCGGTCACCGTGGCCGGCTCCGAACGGCCCGTCCCCCTCACGTTCGAGTACCGGGAGACCCCCCTGCACGAGTCCATCACCGAGCTGGTCGACACCGACAGGGCCCCCGTCTACATCGTCCACTTCACCCAGAAGGAGGCGGCTGAGAAGGCCCAGGACCTGTGCAGCCTGGACGTGGTCACGAGGGATGAGAAGGCAGCCATCCGCGAGGCCGTGGGCGGCTTCAGGTTCGACACCCCGATCGGGAAGGACCTGCGCCGCTTCATAGGGCACGGGATCGGCCTGCACCACGCCGGCCTGCTCCCCCGCTACCGGCTGCTAGTCGAGAAGCTGGCCCAGGCCGGCCTGCTGAGGCTGATCTGCGGAACGGACACCCTCGGGGTGGGTGTGAACGTCCCCATCCGCACGGTGCTGCTCACACAGCTCTGCAAGTTCGACGGCTCCGACACCCGGCTGCTCTCCAACCGCGAGTTCCAGCAGGTCGCCGGCAGGGCGGGCCGGCGGGGCTTCGACGAGGAGGGCCACGTCTGGGCCCAGGCCCCGGCCCACTGGATCGAGAACCGGAGGGCGGAGGCCAAGGCGGCAGCCGACCCCTCCAGGAGGAAGAAGCTGGTCAGGAGGAAGCCACCCGAGCGGGGTTACGCCCACTGGAACGAGGAGACCTTCGACAGGATGGTCGCCGGAGCGGCCGAGCCACTCGACTCCAGCTTCGACGTGACCCACCAGATGGTCCTCAATGTGCTCTCCCGGCCCGGCAACGGAGGGGCCGACCTCAAGCGGCTGCTGCTCGACAACCACGAGCCCCGTAGGCGCCAGCGGCGCCACGTGCGCAGGGCGGTCGCCGTCTACCGGTCGCTGCGCGACGCCGGGATTGTCGAGGAGCTGGACCAGCCCGACGGGGACGGGCGCCTCGTGCGCGTGGGGGTGGACCTACAGGACGACTTCGCCCTGCACCAGCCGCTGTCCCTGTTCGCCGTGGAGGTCATCCCGGAACTGGCCGACGATTCATCCGACCGTTCCCCCGAGGAGCACGCCCTGGACGTGCTGTCGGTCGTGGAGTCGGTCCTGGAGAATCCCGGCGTGATCCTGGCCGCCCAGGTGAACCGGCTGAGGGGCGAGCTGGTGAACCGGCTCAAGATGGAGGGTGTCGAGTACGAGGAGCGCATGGAGCGCCTGGCCGAGGTACGACCGCCGCGTCCGCTGGCCGACTTCCTCTACGGCACCTTCGACGTGTTCAGGGCCCACCACCCGTGGGTCGGTACGGAGAACGTCCGACCCAAGTCGGTGGCACGCGAGATGCACGAGTTGGGCTACGACTTCAGGCAGTACGTCGAGCACCACGGCCTGAAGCGCTCAGAGGGCGTGGTGCTGCGGTACCTGACCCAGGCCTACAGGGCGCTTGTCCAGAACGTGCCGGGGGACCACAAGACCGATGCGCTGCTGGACCTGGAGGCGTGGCTGGGCGAGACGGTCAGGCAGGTGGACTCCAGCCTCATAGACGAGTGGGAGAGGCTCCTCCAG
Organism: uncultured Candidatus Nemicrothrix sp.; assembly: GCA_964344855.1. Classification (GTDB taxonomy): domain Bacteria; phylum Actinomycetota; class Acidimicrobiia; order Acidimicrobiales; family MedAcidi-G1; genus UBA3125. Next base: position 63,621 of record CAYFOV010000009.1, on the reverse strand, counting down.
CCCGACGCCACCGGGGCCGAAGCCGCCGGGGAGGAGCCGCCCGGGCGGCCCGACGTGACCACCTCGACCAGGGCGTTCCGCGTAATGGTGCGCAACGAGGTGTTCCGGTGGGTGCAACTCCTGGCAAGGCGCAGTGGGGAGGCCACCGAGGACCTGGCCGGCGTTCCCGCCGTCGAGGGCCGGTGGACGCCCGAGGCCATAAGGGAGGCCATCGACCCCTACTGGGCCGACCACGCCACGATGCCCACCGACACCCACGCCCGGGGCGGCGGCTTCTTCGTGCTGGACGATTCCGGGGACGAGGCCTGGCCGGTCACCCAGACCATCGCCGACCCGGAGGGCTTCAACGAGTGGGTGCTGGAGGGCCTGGTGGACCTGGCTGCGTCACGCGAGGAGGGCAGGGCGGTAGTCCGCCTGGGGTCGATCCACCGGCTCTAGCAGGAACACCCGGCCGGGGATGCGGGGGGCGTGTTCGACCGCGACGGCCGGACCCGCCCCTGCGGCCCGCCGGTCAGGCCTTCCGCTCGACCACGTAGCGCGCCAGCTCAACCAGCTCCCCGGCCGGCCCCGGCGCCAGGTCCAGCGGTGCCAGTGCCGCCAGGGCCGCCTCCAACCGGGCCGCCGCCTCCGCTTCGGTGCGCTCACGCCCGCCGGCCTCCAGCACCAGGTCGGCTGCACGGGCCACCTCGGCCTCTGTGAGGTCGTCGGGCCCCTCGTAGATGGCCCTCAACTCCGCCGCCGGTCCCGGATCGCCCGCCAGCACCATGGTCACCGGCATCGACTTCTTGCGCTCCCTCAGGTCGTTGCCGGCGGCCTTTCCGGTGACGGCGGGATCACCCCAGATGCCGAGCACGTCGTCGACGGCCTGGAAGGCCAGGCCCAGCTCGCTGCCGAAGCGGTCCAGGGCCCCGACGGTCCCGGGGTCCGCCCCAGCCAGCTCCGCTCCGATGGAGGCGGCACAGCCGAGCAGCGCTCCGGTCTTGTCGGCCTCCATGGCAAGGCAGTCGCCCACGCTCACCGAGTCCATGTCGTCGAAGGCCATGTCGGCCGCCTGGCCGGCCAGCATCGCCGACGTGGTGGCCACCAGCCGCTGCGTGGCCGCGACCCGTTCAGGGGTGGGCGCGGCCAGCAGCACCTGGAAGGCCAGGTTGTGCAGGGCGTCGCCGGCTATGACTGCGTCATCCAAGCCGAAGGTCGCCCAGACCGTCGGCCTGTGCCTCCGCTCGGTGTCGCCGTCGATGATGTCGTCGTGGACCAGCGAGAAGTTGTGCACCAGCTCGACCGCCACCGCTCCGGGAACTGCCACCCCGGCACCGGCCCCCACGGCCTCGGCCGAGAGCACCGCCAGGGCCGGCCGCAGGCCCTTGCCCGCCCCTGCGGCGGAGGCCGAACCGTCGGCCTCGACCCAGCCCATGTGGTACATGGCCGGCAGGCCCAACTCGGGGCAGAGGCCCCCCACCGCCTCCAGCATGGCCGGCTCCACCAGCCGCCGGGCCCGCTCCAGGACCCCGGGGCCGGACGCCTCGGGCGGCTCAGCCACCCCGGCGGTCCTGCAGGAAGGGGAACTCCTCCCTCACCGACGCCACCCGGGCCGGGTCCACGTCGGCCACCAGTACCACCTCCTCGCCGGGCGCCGCCTCTGCCAGCACCTCGCCCAGAGGGTCGATCACGGCGCTGTCGCCCGTGTAGGAGAACCGGGGGTCGTCCCCGACGCGGTTGACGCCGACCACGTAGGCCTGGTTCTCGATGGCCCTGGCGCGCAGGAGGGTCATCCAGTGGAGGCGCCGGCTGTCGGGCCAGTTGGCCGGGACCAGGTAGAGGTCGGTGGCCCCAGCCAGGTCCCAGAAGGCCTCGGCGAAGCGCAGGTCGTAGCAGACGAACAGGCTGGTCCTGACGCCGTCCACATCGACGGTCACCGGCCCGTCGCCGGACCGGTAGTGGTCGGCCTCACCCGCGTAGGTGAACGGGTAGACCTTGTCGTAGTGGTGCATGGCGCCGTCCGGCGCCGCCAGGTAGAAGCGGTTGACGGGCTTCTCGCCGGCCCTGTCCCTCACCGGCACTGAGCCGGCCACCCACAGCCCGTGGCTGCTGGCCTGGTCGGCCAGGAAGCCGGCGCTCGGGCCGTCGGGCGCCTCGGCGATCCTGTCGGTGGCCAGGGAGAACCCGTAGGGGAACATCTCGGTCAGCACCACCAGGTCGGCGCCCTCCCCGGCGGCCCTACGGACCATGGCCGCCAGGTGGCGGTGGTTGGCCTCGCGGTCCTCCCAGACCACGTCGTGCTGGACTGCTGCGACCCTCACGGCGACGATCCTGCCACCGTTGCCAGGCGCTCCGCAGCCTCCGCCAGCACCTCGGGCCGCTTGCAGAAGGCGAACCGCACCAGGTGCCGACCTGACTCCTCGTCGTCGTAGAACACGACGCTGGGCACTGCCACGACCCCGCACCTCTCTGGCAGGCCCAGGCAGAAGGCCACGCCGTCATGGTGGCCGAGGGGTCGGATGTCGGCGGTGAGGAAGTAGGTGCCGGCGGTGTGGTGGACCCCGAAGCCGGCGGATCCGAGCCCCTCGGCCAGGAGGTCGCGCTTGGCCTGCAGGTCGTCGGCCAGGTCCCTGAAGTAGTCGTCGCCGAGGCCGAGGGCCGTGACCAGGGCGTGCTGGAAGGGGCCGCTGCTGACATAGGTGAGGGACTGCTTGGCGACCAGCACCGCCGCCACCAGCTCGGCGGGTCCGCTGGCCCAGCCCACCTTCCAGCCGGTGAACCCGAAGGACTTGCCAGCCGAGGAGATCGTGAGGGTCCGCTCCGACATCCCGGGAAGGGTCGAGATGGGGATGTGGGTGCCGCCGTCGTAGACCAGGTGCTCGTAGACCTCGTCGGTGACCACGAGCAGGTCGTGCCTGGCGGCCACCCGGGCAACACAGGCGACCTCATCGGCGTCGAAGACCTTGCCCGAGGGGTTGTGCGGGCTGTTCAGGAGGATCAGCCTCGTCCGGTCCGAGACGGCCGCCTCCAGGTCGGCCTCGTCGAAGGAGAGGTCGGGACCCCGCAGGGTCACGACCCGGCGCCGCCCTCCGGCCAGGGCCACCGACGTGGCGTAGTGGTCGAAGTAGGGCTCGAACAGCACCACCTCGTCGCCCGGCTCGACCAGGGCCAGCATGGCCGCTGCTATGGCCTCCGACGCCCCCGCCGTGATCAGGACCTCGGAGTCGGGATCCGGGTGGATCCCGTAGAAGCGGCGCTGGTGGTCGGCCACGGCCCGCCTCAGCGGGGCTATCCCCAGGCCCGGTGGGTACTGGTTGTGCCCGGCCCTGATGGCGGCCACGGCGGCCTCCAACACCTCGGCGGGTCCGTCGGAGTCGGGGAAGCCCTGCCCCAGGTTGATGGCGCCGGTCCGCTCGGCCAGCGCCGACATCTCGGCGAAGACCGTCACGCCGAAGGCGCCGAGGCGCTCGACGAGGTGGGGGTTGGCGCCCATCGGCTCAGGAGTCCCGGGAGGCCACGACGGCAGGCGGCGGGGTCAGGCGGACCTGATGGCCTGCCAGACCCTCTCAGGGGTCAGCGGCATGTCAATGTGCCCGATTCCCAGGTGCGAGACGGCGTCGACCACCGCACTCTGCACGGCCGCGGTGGAACCGATGCTGCCCGACTCGCCTATGCCCTTGGCCCCCAGGGGGTTGCGTGGGGACGGGGTCTGGGTGAAGGACCTCTCGTAGCTGGGCACCTCCATGGCCGACACCGCCGTGTAGTCGGCCAGGTTGGTGGTCTGGGGGTTGCCGTCCTCGTCGTAGCGGAACTCCTCCATGAGGGCCTGGGCCACCCCCTGGGCCAGGCCGCCGTGGATCTGGCCGGCGGCCAGCAGGGGGTTCACGAGGGTGCCGGCGTCATCAACCGCCACGATCCGCCTGATGGCCACTTGGCCCGTCTCGGTGTCGACGTCGACCACGGCTATGTGGGTGCCGAAGGGGAAGGTTGCCCCGACCTGTTCGAAGTCGGAGAGCCCCGTCAGCGGCTCGTCGGCTGTGGTGGCCAGGTCCGCCCACGAGCGCGACAGGGCCGGCGTTCCGGCCACGTGGAAGGCGCCGGCACCGCGGTCCAGCACCACGTCGGCCACGGCGGCCTCCAGCTGGTCGGCAGCTGCCTGGCGGGCTACCTCGACCAGCTTCTCGGATGCGTCGGCCATGGCCGAGCCGGCCAGCTGCACCGACCGGGATCCGCCGGTCGTCTCGCCGGACGGCACGGCGTCGGTGTCACCGTGGAGCACCTCGACCCGCTCCATGGGCATCCCCAGGCGGTCGGCCACGAGCATCGCCCAGGTGGTGACGTGGCCCGTGCCGATCGGGGTCGACCCGGTCGTGGCCAGCACCGTGCCGTCGGGCCGCAGCCTGACCTCGCCGTACTCGCTGCCCCCGAAGCCGGTTATCTCGACGTAGGTGCTCACGCCTATGCCCGTCTGGACGCGCTCAGCGGCATCCCGGCGACCCTGCTGCTCGGCCCGCAGGGCCGGGTAGTCGGCGGCCTCCAGGGCGGCGTCGAGGGCCGCCTCGTACTCGCCGGAGTCGTAGGAGGTTCCCGTGCGGGTGGTGAAGGGGAAGGCCTCCGGCGGGATCAGGTTCCGGCGCCGCACCTCCACCGGGTCCATGCCGATCTCGGCGGCGAACATGTCGACCGCCCTCTCGATGGCCGCCGTGGCCTCGGGGCGCCCGGCCCCCCGGTAGGCGCAGGTGGGGGCGGTGGTGGTGGCGACGGACCGGGACGAGAACTCCACCTCGGCAATGTCGTAGACCCCGCAGGCCAGTTGCCTCGTGAACTCGGGCAGGAACGGGCCCCACTTGGGGTAGGCACCGCAGTCCTGGTCCACCTCCAGCCGGTAGGCGGTGATCCGGCCGTCGCGGGTGCCGCCCATGGTCACCCTCTGCCGCTGGGCACGGCCGTGCACGTAGCCGGTCAGGTTCTCGGTCCGGCTCTCGGCCCACCTGACAGGACGCTCCAGCAGCCGCGCCAGCTGGGCGACGACGATCTCCTCCTCGGAGACCATGCCCTTGGCGCCGAAGCCCCCGCCTATGTCACCGACCAGGACGCGCACGTCTGACGCATCCAACTCCAGGGCCTTGGCGACGTCGTTCCTGAAGTCGTGGCCGCCCTGGGAACTGGCCCAACACGTCAGCCGGCCGTCCTCGAACCTGGCTGCGGCGACGCGGGGCTCTATGGAGACCGGGGCCACCCTGGTGTTCACGATCTCGGCCTGGATGACCGCCTCGCACCCGGAGAAGTCGACCCGGTCGCCGGCCGGCAGCTCCCAGCTCAGGTTGTGGCCCAGGTCCGGGAAGAGGAGGGTCCCACCGGCGAGGGCGTCGTCCAGGTCGACCACGGCGGGCAGGGGGTCGATGTCGGCCCACACGGCCTCGGCGGCGTCGGCGGCCTGGTAGGCGGTCTCGGCCACGACCACGGCGACCGGCTCACCCACGAAGCGGACCCGGTCGCGGGCCAGGTACGGCCTGGCCATCTCGCCGGGGTAGAAGCCCATGGGGGGCGGGCGGTCCCCGAGGCCGAGGTCGGCTGCGGTGTAGACGGCCACCACCCCCGGCATGGTCCGTGCCTCGTCTACGTCGACGCCGAGGACCTCGCCGTGGGCGACGGTCGAGCGCACGAAGTGGGCGTGCAGGGCCCCGGGCAGCTCGACGTTGCCCACGTAGCGGCCCCGGCCCCGCAGGAGGCCGTCGTCCTCGCGCCGCAGGACGGCGTTGCCGAGTATGGATGTGCCCCCCTGGCCGGGGACCGTCACGTTCTGTGGCATGTCCGCTCCCGTGTTCACTCCCGCTCCGCTCCCCTGTTCACTCCACCGGGTGGCGCTCCACCAGCTTGCGTGCGATCACCATCTTCTGGATCTCGCTGGTGCCCTCGCCGATGATCATGAGGGGGGCGTCCCGAAGGTAGCGCTCCACCGGGTACTCGGTTGTATAGCCGTTGCCACCGTGGATCCGCATTGCGTCGGCGGCAATCTCGAACGCGGCCTCCGAGGCGAACAGCTTGGCCATGCCCGCCTCCAGGTCGACGCGCTCGCCCAGGTCCGCCAGGCGGGCGGCGTCGTAGGTCATGAGCCTGGCGGCCTGCAGCCTGGTGGCCATCTCAGCCAGCCGGAAGGAGACCGCCTGGTGCTGCACGATCGGCCGGCCGAAGGCCTCACGCTGCTGGGCGTACGCCATGGCCGCCTCGAAGGCGGCCTGGGCCACGCCCACTGCCCTGGCCGCCACGTTGATCCGCCCCAGCTCCAGGGCCGAGAGGGCGTAGCCCCTCCCGTGTCCGATGCCCTCCTCGCCGCCGAGCACGCTGTCGGCAGGGATCCGGTGGTCCACGTAGGACATCTCCACGGTCTCGAGGCCCCGGTAGCCCAGCTTGTCGATCTTCTTCGACACGGTGATGCCGCCGTACTCCTCGCCCGGCTCCTTCTCCACGAGGAAGCAGGTGATCCGGTCATCGGGGGTGCGGGCCAGCAGCATGACCAGCGAGGCCCTCATGCCGTTGGTGACCCACATCTTGGTGCCGTTGACCACCCACTCATCGCCGTCGCGGACGGCCCGGCAGCGGAGGGCGCCGGTGTCGCTTCCAGCGTCGGGCTCCGAGAGCGAGAAGGCAGCCCGGAAGGAGCCGTCACACATACGCGGCAGGAGGCTGCTGCGCTGTTCGTCAGTGCCGAAGCGGGCGATCATGGTGGCCGCGATCTTGTGGGTGTTGAGGATTCCGGCCAGGGACATGTAGCCGCGGGAGAGCTCCTCGATGATCCGCGTGTAGGTGGTCACGTCCAGGCCCAGGCCCCCGTACTCCTCGTGGATGGTCGCCCCGAACAGCCCGAAGCCGCACATCTGGGCGAACATGGCCTGCGGGAACTCGTCGGCAGCCTCGAAGCGGGCCACGTTGGGGATGACGTCGCGCTCAACCCAGCTGCGTACGGTGCCGACTATCTGGTCGGCCAGTTCCGGGTCGGTGGCCATGCGCTCCTCCTGCCTGGGGTCAGGCAAGGGTACCGGTCACCCCGCGCCCGCTCTGCACCGCGGCCGGCCCCTACGGCAGCCGCTTCGGCTGGTGCAGGGTTGTCCCCGCCTCAGCCTTCCCGCGGGTCGTGGTGCTGGCTGAGGGGCAGCAGGTAGTACCAGAAGTAGAAGCCCGCCCCCTGGTCCTTCATCTCGAGGCGGGCCCTCTGCACGACGTCACCGGCGGCGGTGTGGTCCACGAACCAGGACTCGGCCTGGCGCGCTCCGGGGACCCCGTCGGATAGGGACAGGGCTGCCTCCTCGTAGAAGTTGCGCACGTCCGCGGCCACCTTGGTGGGGTCTCCGGGGAGGCCCACCTCCTTCCAGTCCTCCCCGTCGGCGATCCGGGCGAAGAGCCCGACCACCGCAGGAACCTCCTCGGCCGGCACCACCTTTCCAACCGTTGTACGGCCGTGCTCCTCGAGGCTGCGCCGCCAGGCCGGCAGGAGGCCGCCGGCCTCTGCCTCGGCGGGGTGGACGTCGCCCGCATCGGCAGGAGGGATGGCACAGGCCAGCGGGGCGGCCGAGTCGTCCTCCACCACCTCGTCGAAGTCGACCAGCACCGGCCCGCCCTGTTCGCCGAGCAGGTCCAGGGCGCTCCGCAGCACCCTCGTCTGGAAGGCCGGGTCGGCGGGCCTCCCCAGCGGACGGCCCAGCGGGAAATGGCAGTGGAGTGCCCGCGGCGGCCTCGTCGTCTCCACCTGCTGGCGGATCAGGGACAGCGCCACGGTGGCGATCCCGGCCTCCTCCAGGACCGATGCGAGCGTACCCACGGTACGCGTGCACAGCGGTCAGACGGGGGTAAGCAGGGCCACGTCGACCCCGTCGTCGAGCAGCGCCCTTGCGGCGGCCGGACCCGTGTCCAACCGGATGGTCTCGAGGGTGTGGTCGATCTGGGCCCCCATGAACGAGACGTGCACGTCGGCCACCGACCCGATCACCCCCTCGGCGGCCAGCTCGTCCAGGCGGTCGAGTGGGAAGACCACGTTGGGGTCCACGAGCCATCCGGTCCTGTCGAAGTTGGGGCTGAAGTGGGCCAGGACCAGGTCGCGCCGGTCGGCGGGCAGGAGGGTGAAGGACTGGTCGCCGGGGTTCCAGTCGGCGCCCCCGTCGGGCCTCAGCCCTGCGGTCGTGACCACGGCCACCCTGCTCTGGGAGAGGGGAGGCGGGACCGTCCAGGGCATCTCGTCGAAGGCGTACCCCTCCAGGCCGGCCACGGCCTCCCGTACCTGTTCGTCGCCCATGGCTGCCTCCCCCGCTGCTCCCTGTCGTCAACGCCGGTCCCTGTCGCCGGCACCGCCCCCCCGTCTCCACCGAGTATCACAGGGAGGCGACCACGACGGCGAGGCCGGGCAGCAGGGACGGGCCACCGGCCGGCGGCGGGCTGTGCGATGCTGCCCCGGTGGACATGGCTCCCTGGGGAGACCAGCTGCGGCTGGCGGGCGAGGCGATGGTGTGCACCGTGGACGCCCTGGCCACCCGGGCAGGGGTGGCCGTCCTGGCCGACGGCGGCAACGCCGTCGATGCCGCCATCGCCGCCAATGCCGTGCTGGCGGTCACGGCCCAGCACATGTGCGGCATCGGTGGCGACCTCTTCGCCCTGGTACACGACGGAACAGGGGCACCGGCCTGCCTGAACGCCTCGGGCAGGGCCGGCTCGGGCGCCGACCCGGAGAGCCTGGCCGCGGACGGGCTGGCGGACATGCCCCACCGTGGCGACGTGAGGTCGGTGCCGGTTCCTGGGTGCATCGACGGGTGGTGGGCCCTGCACCGGCGCTTCGGCTCGGTCCCGCTGGCCGACCTGATGGAGCCGGCCGCGCGTATCGCGCACGACGGCTTCGCTGCGTCACCGCTGCTGGCCGACGCCGTAGGGGCGGTGACCGGCGTCCAGGGAGCCGAGGACTTCGCCACCGTGGCGAAGGCGGGCGACCTGGTCAGGCGGCCTGGGGTGGCTTCGGTCCTCACCGACTTCGGTCGGGGCGGCCGCGACGCGGTGTATGCCGGCCGGTTCGGTGAGGCCCTGCTGGAGGTGGGCGCCGGGGAGTACACGCCCGGGGACCTGTCACGGCCCGGGACCAACTGGGTGGAGCCGCTGGCTGCCGACCTCTGGGGGCACCGGGTCTGGACAGTACCGCCCAACTCACAGGGCTACCTGTCCCTCTCGGCCGCCCTGATAGCAGAGGGACTGGACCTGCCCCCCGAGGAGGACCCACTGCGCGCCCACCTGCTGGTCGAGGCGGCCCGACGGGCCGGCCACGACAGGCCGACGGTGCTGCACGAGGGGGCCGACGGCCCGGCCCTGCTGGACGAGGCCAGGCTGGGCCCACGCCGGGCCGCCGTCAACCCCGACTCGGCGGCGCTACTCGGCGATTCCTGGCACGAGGGCGACACCATCTACATGTGCGTGGTGGACGGCGAGGGCATGGGGGTCTCGCTTATCCAGTCCAACGCCGACGGCTTCGGTAGCCACCTGACCCTTCCCGGGCTGGGCGTGTTCCTCCACAACAGGGGCACGGGTTTCAGCGTCGAGCCGGGGCACCCTGCCCGCTACGGACCCGGCAGGAGGCCGCCCCACACCCTCGCCCCGGCGTTGGTGACCCGGCCCGACGGCGGCCTGCGGGCGGTGCTGGGGACCATGGGCGCGGACGCCCAGCCGCAGGTCGTGCTGCAGATGCTGGTGAGGCTGCTGGTCGACGGCTCCGACCCCGGGCACGTTGTCGGCGGGGGGCGCTGGATCCTGGCCGGGGGAGGAAGCGCCTTTCGCACGTGGGAGGCGGGCGGGGCCGTCGAGGTGGTCGTGGAGGAGCACGCACCACAGGCGTGGGTGCCGGGCCTGGTGGAGCGCGGCCACGCGGCCCGGGTCGGGAATGCCAACTTCGGCCACGCCCACTGCATCGAGGTGGTCGACGGCGGCCTCAGGGGAGCCGCGGACCCGCGCTCCGTGGTGGGCGAGGCGGCAGGGTTCTGAGCGGTGTCTCGGGGTGGACGGACAGACGTGAGCCAGGAGAGGAAGGCATACCGGACCTTCGCCGTCGAGCGGGAGCTGTCCACCGACCGCCGGTCGGCATGGGACCTCCTCCACGAGGTGCTGGTCGGGGAGTCGGGCGGCTACCGCACGGAGGGGGACCCCCCGCCGCACGGCCTCGGGGCCGTGCGGGAGCTGGAGGTGGGCGGGCTGGCCCTGACCGAAACGGTCATCTCCCACGAGCCTCCGTGGCGTCGGGTATACGGGTTGGCGGGAACGCCCCTCGCGCTCTGCGAGGGAACGACCGCCTTCGTGGACCGCGGGCCCTCCTGTCTCGTGTCGTGGTCGCTGGTGCTGGACCCTCCCGCCGACGGCAGCGGTGAGGGCTTCATTGGGTCCCTCGAGGACCTGGTGGCCCGGTTGGTCGGGTCCCTCGCAGCCGTGGTCGAATCGTCGGGTTGACGGATCGTCCGGCCTACGGACCATCGGGCCGGGGAGAGAGGAGGGTCTCCATGCGCATAGCCATCAACGCCTCGGCCGAGTTGGTGCACGCCGACCTGGGACGGCTGCGGGAGCACGCCGCCGCCGCGGCGGCCGACGGCTTCTCAGGGTGGTGGCTGGCCCAGACGGGCCTGGTCGACGCCCTGACCGTGTTCCCGGCGGTGGCTGCCTCGGCGCCGGGGATCGAGTTGGGTACGGCCGTGGTTCCGACGTTCCAGAGGCACCCAACCATGCTGGCCGGCCAGGCCCTGACGACCGCAGCGGCCCTGGGTGACCGGGACCTGGTGCTGGGAATCGGCCTGTCGCATCGGCCGGTCATCGAGGGGATGCTGGGAATGTCCTTCGAGAGGCCGATCAGGCACCTGGTCGACTACCTGGAGGTCCTGGTCTCCCTCCTCGAGACCGGCAGCGCCGACCACGAGGGTGAGACATTCACGGCCCACGTGGCCTCACAGCGTCCGACGGACCGGCCGCCGTCGGTCATGGTCGCCGCCCTCGGAGAGCAGGCGCTGCGGGTTGCCGGCCACCGCACCGACGGAACGATCCTGTGGATGGTCGGGCCCCGGACCATTGCCGACCACATCCGGCCGAGGCTGACGGCCGCGGCCGCAGAGGCAGGCAGGCCTGAACCCAGGATCGTCTGCAGCCTCCCGGTCTGCGTGACCGACGAACCGGACGCGGTGCGGGAGGCTGCCGACCAGGTGTTCGCCCTCTACGGCGGGTTGCCGTCATACCGGTCGATGCTGGACCTGGAGGGGGCGGCCGGCCCCGGCGACGTGTCGGTCGTCGGCGACGAGGCCGCCGTGGCGGAGCAGGTCGCGGCCCTGGCGGAGGCGGGAGCGACCGACTTCGCTGCGCTGGAGTTCGGCCGGTCGGAGGAGGAGCTGGCCAGGACGAGGGAGTTCCTGAGGTCCCTGCTCTGAGCCGGCCGACAGGCCGCCCGGTTCATGTGTCCAGGCGGTCGGCCTCCTCGATCTCCTCCCTGCTGACGCCCAGCAGGAAGAGGATGGCGTCGAGGTAGGGAAGGCTCAGCGAGGCGTCGGCCGAGGCTCTCACGACCGGCTTGGCGTTGAAGGCGATCCCGAGGCCGGCTGCGTCCAGCATGTCGAGGTCGTTGGCGCCGTCGCCGACAGCCACCACCTGTTCCAGCGGCACGCCCTCGGAGTCGGCGATCCTGCGCAGGAGGGCGGCCTTGCCCTCCCTGTCGACCACGTCGCCGACGATGCGCCCGGTCAGGACGCCGTCCTCGACCTCGAGCAGGTTGGCGTGGGCGTGGTCGATCTCCAGCCGCTCGACCAGGCGGTCGACCACCTGGGAGATGCCGCCGCTGACGACCGCTGTCCTGTAACCCAGCCTGTGGAGGGTGCGGAAGAAGGTGCGGGCCCCTGGGGTGAGGCTCACCGCCTCGGCGACCCGGTCCAGCACGGAGGCGTCGGTACCGGCCAGCAGCGAGACCCGCTGGCGCAGCGACTCCTCGAAGTCCAGCTCCCCCTCCATGGCCCGCCTGGTGGCCTCGGCCACCTCCTCCCCGACCCCCGCCTCGGCGGCCACAAGGTCGATCACCTCGTCGGTGATGAGGGTCGAGTCGACGTCGATCACGACCAGGCGCTGCGACCGCCTGGCCAGGCCCTCCCTGGCCACCGCCACCTCGAAGCCCGGGTGGTTCGAGCAGGCGGCCAGCAGGTCGGAGCGCAGGCCTGCCGTGTCGCCACCCCGGACGAGCAGCTCATAGCTCCACACCGGGTAGCGGGAGAGCCGCACGATCCGCTCGATGTTGCCGCCGGCCGTCGCGATGGCCTCGGCCACCACGCCCAGGTCCCCTGGGCCGAGGCTCTCTCCCAGGATGGTCACCACGTGTCCGCTGGGCTTGGGCCTCGGGGACGCCTCCTCGACGACCTCGAAGTCGATGATGACCCCACTCTCCCAGCCGTACAGCAGCAGCTCCCTGAGGAGGTCGCGGCCGGCGGGGACGGTCACAGCCAGGCCCAGCGAGAGGCGCCCCCGGATGACCACCTGCTCCACGTCCTCCACGTCGGCGCCGGCCTCGTTGAGCACCCTCAGGAGGCCTGAGGTGATTCCCGGGTGGTCGCGCCCGGTCACCTGGACCAGCACGGACTCGCGGCGCTCCGACGGCGTCCGGTCGGGGGCCGGGTCGCTCACCCTCCCGCTCGCCTTCCCGCTGGCCCTACCGCCCGCCTGGTCGCTCGCCTGGTCGGGCGTCTGCGCTGTTGCCACGAGGCGACGATAGGGCGGTCGGGTCGCCGCCGGGCGGGGCATTTGACCGGCCGGGGCGTCGGCCGGGCCGACGGGACCGCTCAGCGCCTCGGGCCCAACCCCGGCCACCACCTGCCTGCTCAGCCATCCCGTCCGGCGGGGTCGCTCAGCTCCTCGGGCCCACCGGGTAGGCGGTGCGGTCGCAGATCGGCCGCAGGGCGAAGTTGGAGACCATCCGTGCCACGCCGGGCAGCTGGGCAAGGTGGGTCCTGTGGAGCACCTCGTAGTCGGCCACGTCCCTGACCACCACGTGGACCAGGTAGTCGAAGTCCCCGGCCATGAGGTGGCAGCTCATGACCTCGGGCCTGTCGGCCACGGCCGCCTCGAAGGCATCGAGGGTGGCCTCGGCCTGGCCCACCAGGGTGATCTCCACGAACACGTCGGTTCCGAGGCCCACCGAGCCGGGATCCACGAGCGCCACGTAGCGGTCTATGAAGCCGCCCTCCTCGAGGCGGCGGACCCTGCGCAGGCAGGCCGAGGGCGACAGGTGGACGGCCTCGGCCAGGTCCACGTTGGCGATCCTGCCGTCGCGCTGCAGGAGGTCCAGGATGGCATGATCCACCCTGTCGAGTTGATTCTCTGCACTTTCCATCCTCTATATACTAGTTCGGCGCAATCGGATTGTGCATGAAGCCCCCTTCCGGCCTTCCTCCACAATCGCCGAGCGCGGCTCCTCCCCTACCGTCGCTCCAACAGGGGGACAGGGATGCCGCCCCGCCACGAGCACCGAGGAGCGCGGACCATGGACATCGGGGTTCCGACCGAGATCAAGACCGCAGAGCGCAGGGTGAGCGTGACCCCGGCCGTCGTGGGCGAGCTGACCGCCAGGGGCCACAGCGTGGTCGTCCAGAGCGACGCCGGGCTGGGTGCCGGCTTCCCCGACACCGAGTACAAGGAGGCCGGCGCCGCCATGGCCGGCACGGCCGACGAGGTGTTCGGCTCGGCCGAGCTGATCGTGAAGGTGAAGGAGCCCCAGGCCGTGGAGCGGGCCCTGCTGCGCCCCCACCACACGCTCTTCACCTACCTGCACCTGGCAGCCGACAGGCCCCAGACCGAGGAGTTGATGGCCGGCGGGGCCACCTGCATCGCCTACGAGACCGTCACCGACGACGCCGGACGGCTCCCGCTGCTGGCGCCCATGTCGGCCATCGCCGGGCGCATGTCCATACAGGCCGGGGCCCACGCCCTCGAGTCCACACAGGGGGGAGCCGGCCTGCTGCTCGGCGGCGTCCCCGGGGTACGCCCCGGCAGGGTGGTCGTGATCGGCGGGGGCGTGGTCGGCGAGAACGCCGCGGAGATGGCGGTCGGCCTGGGGGCCGACGTGACCGTGCTGGACCGCAACCCGGCAGTCCTGGAGGCGCTGGCCAAGCGCTTCGGCAACAGGATCCGCACCGTCTACTCGACCAGGGCAGACCTGGAGGCCTCCGTGCTGGACGCCGACCTGGTGATCGGAGCGGTCCTGGTGAAGGGAGCCAGGGCGCCCCGGCTGGTCACGCGCGAGATGCTCTCCCAGATGCGCGACGGCTCGGTCCTCGTGGACGTGGCGGTCGACCAGGGCGGATGCTTCGAGACCACCCGGCCCACGACCCACACCGACCCCACCTTCGTGGTCGACGGGGTCGTCCACTACTGCGTGGCCAACATGCCCGGGGGGGTGCCCCGCACCTCCACGCTGGCGCTCTCCAACGCCACCCTTCCCTTCGCCCTGGCCCTGGCCGACCAGGGCACCGACGCCGCCCTCCGCAGCGACCCGCACCTGCTCAACGGCCTGAACGTGTGCGCCGGCGCGATCACCGACCGGGCCGTGGCCGGGACCTTCGACCTCGAGTACGTCGAGCCCCTGCTGGCGCTGGACCGCCGCTGAGCCCACCCTCCGGTCGCCCGACCGGATCCGCCACCGGTACCGTCGGCCCATGGAAGGCCGGCGCGCCGACGTAGTGGTGGTCGGGGGCGGCATCATCGGCCTGGCCACCGCCCACGCACTCCAGGGGCGCCTCGACGGCGCCAGCGTGGTCGTGCTGGAAAAGGAGTCCGAGGTGGGAACCCACCAGACGGGCCACAACAGCGGGGTCATCCACGCCGGCATCTACTACCAACCGGGTTCCCTGAAGGCCCGGCTGGCTGTGCTGGGAGCCGCCAGCATGGCAGCCTTCTGCGCCGACCACGGCGTCGCCCACGACCGCTGCGGCAAGCTGGTCGTGGCCACCGACGAGGACGGACGGAGGCGCCTTTCCGACCTGGGAGCCCGGGCCGCCGCCAACGGGGTTGAGGTGGCCGAGCTGGAGCCGGCCGCCGCCGCCGAGCTGGAGCCGCACGTCTCGTGTGTTGCGGCCCTGCACGTTCCCTCCACGGGTAGAGCCGACTTCGGTGCGGTGGCCAGGGTGCTGGCTGACAGGGTGGAGGGCGCCGGCGGCACGGTGAGGACCGGGGTGTCCTTCGCCTCGGCCAGGGCCACGGCTTCGGGATGGAGTGTCCGGACCGAAGACGGGCCCATGTCGGCCGGCTTCCTCGTCGGCTGCGCCGGTCTGCACAGCGACAGGGTGGCGCTCGGTTCCGGCGCCGACCCGGGGGCCAGGATCCTGCCCTTCCGGGGCGAGTACCTGGACGTGGTTGGGCCCTCCGCCGACCTGGTCAGGGGGCTCGTGTACCCGGTGCCCGACCCGGCCCTCCCGTTCCTGGGCGTGCACCTGACCCGGGGGCTGGACGGCCGCGTCCACGCCGGCCCCAACGCCGTGCTGGCCCTCGCCCGCGAGGGCTACAGGTGGAGTGACGCCTCCCTGCGGGACCTTGCGTCGACCGTGGCATGGCCCGGCACGCTAAGGATGGCCCGGCGCTGGTGGAGGGCCGGCCTCGACGAGGCCCTGAGGTCTGTCAGCACCAGCAGGTTCGCCGACTCAGCCAGGGTCCTCGTGCCCGACCTCGACCCGGCCGACCTCAGTAGGTCGGGAGCAGGGGTGCGTGCACAGGCCGTCGACGTACACGGCAACCTGCTGGACGACTTCCACCTGGTGGAGGGAGAGCGCTCCCTGCACGTGGTCAACGCCCCCTCCCCGGCGGCCACCGCCTCACTCGAGATCGGCGGGCTGGTGGCCGACAGGGTGGCCGGGCGCATCACCCGGGACTGACCGCCGCAGGCCCCCTGCGGCCGACCTGTGGCCTGTACCGCATGGCGGATGCCCGTGGCGGAGGGCGACGCCCTTGGATAGCGTCCCGCCGCGAACTACCGGGCCCCCTACCCAGGAACCCGGTGCAGGACACGGGACCCGGACGGGGGTGGTGGCCATGGAGGAGCGTCGACGCTACGACGCAATCGTCGTCGGTGCCGGGATCATCGGCGCTGCCATCGCCTTCGAGCTCTCGAAGCGCGGCTACCGGACGCTCAACGTGGACAAGCTGCCGGCCTCTGGCTACGGCTCGACCAGCAACTCGTGCGCCATCGTGAGGGCCCACTACTCGACCTATGACGGCGTGGCCATGGCCTACGAGGGCTTCGGCTACTGGAAGGACTGGGCCGGCTACCTGGACGCCGACGACGAACGCGGCCACGCCCTCTACATGCAGTCCGGCACCGTGCTGTTCATGCTGGAGGGAGGCCACCACGAGAAGGTCCTCCCCCTCTTCGACCAGGTAGGCGTGCCGTATGAGGTCTGGGGCAACGCCACGATGGCCGAGCGCGTTCCGTTCTTCGAGCACGGGACACACGGTGAACCGACCCGGCCCGAGGACGACCGCTTCTGGGCCGATCCCGAGGGGGAACTGGTCGGTGGCCTCTTCACCCCCGACTCGGGCTACGTGAGCGACCCGCAGCTGGCCACCCACAACCTTCAGCGGGCAGCCGAGGCCAAGGGCGGGACGTTCATGTTCAGCGCCGAGGTGACCGCAGTGCGCCAGGCCGGCGGAAGGGTCGCCGGAATCACGCTCGCCGACGGCACCGAGGTCGACACCCCCGTAGTCGTGAACGTGGCCGGACCGCACTCGTTCGTCATCAACAAGATGGCGGGCGTCTACGACTCGATGAACATCAAGACGAAGGCACTGCGGCACGAGGTGCACCATGTTCCGTCACCGGCCGGCATCGACTTCGAGCGCGAGGGCCTCCACACATCGGACTCGGACCTTGCCATCTACGTGAGGCCCGAGTCGGGAAACAACATCCTGATCGGTTCAGAGGACCCACCGTGCGATCCGCAGGTCTGGGTGGACGACCCCGACGACTACGACAACGTCGTGTCAGACGAGCAGTGGAACGCCCAGGTGCTCCGCCTGGCCCGGCGGATGCCGAGCCTCGGGGTGCCGAACGAGAAGAAGGGCATCGTGGACCTCTACGACGTGTCGGACGACTGGATCCCGATCTACGACCGCACCGACCTGGACGGCTTCTACGTGGCGATCGGATCCAGCGGCAACCAGTTCAAGAACGCCCCGGTGGCCGGCCACTGCATGGCCGAGCTGATCCACGCCGTCGAGAACGGCCACGACCACGACGCAGACCCGGTCGTCGTGACCGGCGTGTACACCGGACTGGAGATGGACATGGGCTTCTACCGGCGCAACCGGGAGATCAACCCTGATTCCTCGTTCTCCGTGAACGGGTAGCACCACCGGTACAACCGGGCGACCAACCCGACCGGCATCCCACAACCACTCCGCGGCCTTCCACGCCCTCCCATAAGTTGATATACTACGTATCAGCATTTATGAGCGTATAGCGCTTGACCAGCACCAGCGGAGGTGGCGAGCATGGCGGACCCGATCGACCGGTACACGATCAGAGCGGCCGAGGCCCTTGGGGCAGCGGCCGATTCCGCGCGTAGGCGCAGCCACCGGGAGATCACGTCGGACCACCTGCTGACGGCCCTGCTGGGGCAGGCCGACGGCGTGGTGGGCCCCCTCCTGAAGCACCTCGGACGCAACCCCGACTCGGTGGCAGCCGAGTCGACCGCACGCCTCTCCCGCCAGGCAGCAGGCGCCGCCGGCGATCCCTCCCCCGACTCGGCCCTAGCCGGCGCCCTGGCCAGGGCTGAGGAGGTCCGGACCTCCCTCGGCGACGAGTACACCTCCACCGAGCACCTGCTCGTGGGCCTGGCCGGCAGCATGGGCCTGGCCGAGAGCGACCTGCTGGACGCCCTGGCCGAGGTGCGCGGCAGCCACCGGGTCACCAGCCGGACCCCCGAGAACACCTACGAGGCCCTCGAGACCTGGGGCCGGGACCTCACGGCCGAGGCCCGCGGGGGGAGCCTCGACCCTGTCATCGGCCGCGACGACGAGATCAGGCGGGTGGTGCAGGTGCTCTCCCGCCGCCGCAAGAACAACCCTGTCCTCATCGGACAGCCCGGCGTGGGCAAGACGGCCATCGCCGAGGGCCTGGCGGCGCGCATCGTCGAGGGCGACGTCCCCGGTTCCCTCCGCGACCGGCGGGTGGTCGCCCTCGACCTTCCCGCCCTGCTGGCCGGAACCTCCCACCGCGGCGAGTTCGAGGAGCGGCTGAAGGCCGTGCTGGACGAGATCGACGGGTCCGACGGAGAGATCATCACCTTCCTCGACGAACTGCACACGGTCGTCGGAGCCGGCGCAGCCGAGGGCGCCATGGACGCCGGCAACATGCTCAAGCCCATGCTGGCCCGCGGCCGGCTGCGCATGATCGGTGCCACCACCCTCGATGAGTACCGCAGGCACGTCGAGTCCGACCCGGCCCTGGAGCGGCGCTTCCAGAAGGTCCTGGTGGAGCCGCCCGACATCGACGAGTCGGTGGCCATCCTCAGGGGCCTCAAGGAGCGCTACGAGGTGCACCACGGCGTCCGCATCCAGGACGGTGCGCTGGTGGCCGCCGCCACGCTCTCGGACCGCTACATCACCGACCGCTTCCTGCCCGACAAGGCCATCGACCTCATGGACGAGGCCGCCAGCCAACTGCGCATCGAGATCGACTCGGTCCCCACCGAGATCGACGTCATCGACCGCAGGCACAGGCAGCTGGAGATCGAGCGGCTGGCCCTGGCCGAGGAGTCGGACGACGCCTCCCTGGCCCGCCTCGAGGTCCTGGACGCCGACCTGGCCGACCTGGCCGAGCAGCTCTCGGGCCTGCGAGCCAAGTGGCGCACCGAGAAGGCCGCCATCGACGACCTGCGCGGCCTCAAGGAGGAACTGGAGGGCCTGGCCCAGGCCGTCGAGCGCGAGCCCGACCTGGAGCAGGCGGCGGCCCTGCGCTACGGCCGCATCCCGGAGCTGGAGCGCCGGATAGCCGAGGCCGGGGAGGCCCTGGCCTCCTGCCAGGGCGACGACCCGATGCTCCGCGAGGAGGTCGAGGCCGAGGACATCGCCAGGGTGGTGGCCGCCTGGACCGGCATCCCCACGACCAGGCTCCTGGCCACCGAGGCCGACAGGCTGGTCCACCTCGAGGGGGTGCTCTCCGAGCGGGTGATCGGCCAGGGCGAGGCGGTGTCGGTGGTCTCCAACGCCCTGCGTCGCAGCAGGGCCGGCCTGGCAGACCCCGGCCGGCCGCTCGGCAGCTTCCTCTTCCTCGGCCCCACCGGCGTCGGCAAGACCGAGCTGGCGCGCACGCTGGCCGACTTCCTCTTCGACGACGAGCGGGCCCTGGTCCGCGTTGACATGGGCGAGTACATGGAGAGGCACTCCGTATCGCGCCTCATCGGTGCGCCCCCCGGCTACATCGGACACGACGAGGGTGGCCAGCTGACCGAGGCCGTGAGGCGGCGCCCCTACTCGGTTCTGCTGCTGGACGAGGTGGAGAAGGCCCACACCGACGTGTTCGACGTGCTCCTGGCCCTGCTCGACGACGGGCGCCTCACCGACGGCCAGGGCCGCACCGTGGACTTCTCCAACACCGTGGTGGTCATGACCTCCAACCTGGTGGGCGAGCCCCTCGATGTGTTCCGGCCCGAGTTCGTGAACCGGATCGACGAGATCGTGAGGTTCAACGCCCTGGAGGCCTCCGACCTGCGCCTGATCGTGGACCGGCAGCTGGACATCCTGGCGGAGCGCCTTGCCGACCAGCGGATCACCCTGGACGTGGACGCCGAGGCCAGGGACCTGCTGGCCGAGGAGGGCTTCGACCCGGCGTTCGGGGCCCGGCCGCTGCGGCGCGTCATCCAGCGCCGGGTGGCCGACCCGCTGGCCCTGCGGATCCTGGACGGCGACTACGCGGAGGGCGACACGGTCGCCGTTGGCGTGGACGACGAGGACCTGGTCCTGGGCTGATCCCCGGCGCCAGCCGCCCGGGCGGCTGTCACAGCCCGGTGGTACGTTCGGGGTGTCTCATCAAGAGGATCCGAGGGACCTGGCCCTGCGACGATCCGCCAACCGACCCGAGAAGGGCACGGTGGTTCCGCCAGGTTCGATGAGGAGCACACCATGGCAACCACCAACACCGACCCCTTCCACGGGCCAGACGCGGCCGGCGACGACGACCTCGTGGAGGAAGACGAGACCACCTCGTACCCCCTCCCATTCCACGGCCCCGACGGCCCACCGGGGCCGCCCCGCCCGCACCCGGTCCCCGAGGTCGAGGAGTACCTGCGCACCGTTGAGGTGGCCCGCTCGATCGTCCGTGACATGTGGTCCAACTCGATGGCCACCCGCGGACGCCCGGAACGCCAGAGGCGCGACCCGTTCAGGCCCTTCGGCGGCCTTCTCGACCTCGAGGAGCGGCTGTGGACGACCGACCGGAGGGAGCTTCCGTGGTGGACAGGCCATCCCAACCCGACCGCCCGCCGCATCCTGGCCCTCCACGAGACCTGCCCGCCCGACCTCTTGGACCGCCTGGCCGACGATCCGTGGGTCGAGGTACGCCAGGCCGCCCTGCGCAACGCCGCCCTGGACGAGGCGACGCGCGACAGGATGGCGTGCGAGGAGCCCGTCGGCTGGCTCCGAGAGGCGGCCGGCCTACCCGGGAACGACGTGGCCGGCCGCTGCTGTCAATGCGGATCGTGGGTGAAGAGGCCCGACCGGTTCCTCACGTGCAGCATCAGGTGCTCAGTGGCCCAGAACAGGGAACGGATCGAGGAGGGTGCCTACCTCAAGGTCCGGGAGGACTACCGGGGAATGCCAGACGAGGGCTGGCCCGACACCTTCATGTGGGAGGTGGCCGTGAGGGAGAAGAAGGGAAGCGTCCCGGGGGTGGGTCCCGCCTTCGCCTGGGTGTACCTCAGCTTCGTCCCGGGCCTCGCACCGCGGGAGCTCAGGGAGGCCGTCCGCGCCCTCGCAGAGCGAGAGGACCTGACCGGGGAGGAGGCGGTGGCGGTGGTCGACCGGCTGGCCCAGGACATGGACAGCGCCGACCTGCACGACGCCTGCATGGCTACGGCCGGCTGACCGGCCCAGGGACCAGCCAGATCAGGCCCCGACCACCTGGGTCCTGGACACGCCTTCCCGGGAGTCAGGCCCCAGGGTCCAGGCGGCTCAGGCCTCGACCACCTGGGTCTTGAACATCTTGTCGGTGACGCGCTGGTTGCGGTCGTCCCAGATGGGCCAGAGCAGGTCGATCAGGGAGTAGACGTTGGCCACGCTGTCGATCAGCCCGGGCACCAGCCAGCGGCCCAGCCCCCTCGCACCCCCCGGGGCCTGGCCGGTGCCGATGTCGATGAGGCGGATTCCCAGCCTGCGCTTGCCGGGGGTCGTCCCGGTGACGCCCTGACGCCAGCCGAACTTCCAGCCGGCCCAGACGGCGACGGCCAGGGAGGCCAGGGCGCCGATGCCGAAGAGCACCCAGCCCACCGCCACAACCGAGTCGTCGGACCCGGCGTCAAGGGCGAAGGCCAGGCCCACGACGGCCATGGCAGCGGGGATCAGCTCGGCCGCGAACCAGATGAGGACATCGATGATCAGCGCCTTGCCGCGCCGCCACCAGCCGGCGGGGACGGGGGCCCCCGAGACATCCATGGGGTCGGCGTCTGCTCCCGCGCCCGTCCCGGCGCCTGTAATGCTCTCCGGCGGCGGGGCCGGTTCAAAGTCGGTCACTGCCGGCGCCTCCCTTCACCCCGGGCGATGTGGGCCCGGACTGCCATCCGACCGAGATCCTAGCAGGCTGCTGCCGCCGCCGCGATCTCGCCTGCCAGGGCCTCCAGGTCCTGCTTCGAGTAGCCCTCGAACCTGGCGCCCGCCAGGGCCGCGTAGCTGTCGGTGAGGGATTGGCAGGCCGCCTCCCCGATCAGCCTGTCGGCCATGTTGAACAGGATCCCGTCCTCCTTGGCTATGTGACCCGTAATCAGGTCCACGAAGGCCACGGCGGCGGCCCTCAGGTCCGCGTACGCCCCACCATCTCCCGCCCCGAGTCGCTCCAGCGCTCCCGCCATCCCACGCGTGAGGGCCCGACCCTGTTCGTGCTCGGCCAGCATCACCGCAACGGGGCCGGCCCCGGACGGGAGGCCGCGGTCGGCCAGGGCCGGGAAGAGAAGGTCCTCCTCCTTGGCGTGGTGGCAGGCGTCGGCGTACAGCCGGATGAAGGTCACGCATGCCGACAGGGCTTCCAGGTCGGCCTTGTCGGGGTCCCCTGCCACCAGCCGCTCCAGCGACCCGGCCACGCCCAGGATCACCTGGTGCTCCTCCCTGAGCACCGAGGTGGCGCTCACCCGTCACCCGGCACGCCACCCGGCCCGTCACCCGAGTTCGTGCTTGACGCCGCCCGCATGGACGCCTACCATACATACCGACCGGTCGGTTTGCAAGGCTGCCAAGGTCGCCATGACGTCACCAACAAGAGACACGAGGGCCAACATGCCAGCCGATCCTCCGAGCAGGTCCGAGGCCACATCGGCCAGGATCCTGGAGGCTGCCAGGGGCCTCTTCGTCACCCGCAGCTACGCCGACGTCACCACCGACATGATCGCCCGGGCGGCCGAGGTCACCAAGGGGGGCCTCTACCACCACTTCGCCAGCAAGGAGGACCTCTACACCTCCATGATGCTCGCCGACTTCCAGAACAAGCACGAGCTCTTCAGCCGGGCCGTGGCCATGGAGGGAACGGCCAGGGAGCGCCTGGCCCAACTGACGAGGGACTACCTGGAACTTCCCTTCGAGGAGCGCGAGCTGACCCACCTGGTGCGCCGGGACATCAACACCTTCAGGGGAGAGGAACGCGAGAACCTCATCAGCGCATACCAGCATGCGCTGCCCGAGCTCATCGAGGAGATCCTCCGTGACGGGATAGCCGCAGGAGAGGTCGTGGACCGGGACCCCCGGATCCTCTCGTGGTCGTTCGTGGCGCTGGTCGAGGTGGTGATAGGGCGCTATGCCGCCGACACCCTCCAGGGGACCGACGCCCAACTGGAACAGGTCATGGACCTCTTCTTCGACGGGGCCGGCTCCGACGGTGTGGCCTCCCGATGAGCACCGCGACCGCCCCCGCAGCGGCCCCCACCACCCTGGTCTTCCCCGAATGGCGCGACAAGCCCCTCGACGACGCCCTGCTCGAGTGCCGGGAAATGGTCGAGTCCCCCGAGTTCGAGACCGTGGCGCGCTGGCGGGACGCCGGCGGGAAGGTCGCCGGCCACTTCCAGGTGGCCTTCCCGGAGGAGATCGTCCACGCAGCCGGGATGCTCCCGTTCAAGGTGAGGGGAGCGCCCGTCGAGCCCAACGTGGCCGACTCGCACTTCGGCTCCTACCTCTGCTCGATCCTCAAGACCTCCCTGGAGTTGGCGCTCAGCGAACAGGTCCGCCTGGACCTGTTCGTCTCCCACCCGATCTGTGACGCGGCCCGGAACCTGGCCGCCATCTGGGGCCGCAACTTCGACTACCCGTGCCAGATCCTCTACCTGCCACAGAACCCCAACTCGGCGGGCAGCCTCGAGTACCTGCGACACGAGTACGACCGGATGCGCAGGGTCGTCGAGGAGGTGGCCGGTACGGAGGTCGGCGACGACGACCTGCGCTCCTCGATCCGCGTGTTCAACGAGAACAGGCGGCTCCTCCGGGAGCTCTACGACATCAAGCGCGAGACCCCATGGCTGATCGACGCCGAGGACGCCTTCGCGCTGGTGGCCCTGGCCGGGATGATCCCCCGGGAGGAGCACAACCAGCTCCTTGCCACGCTGCTGCCCCAGGTCCGCCGGCGCCGGCGGAGGCCCGAGGACCGCATCCGGATCGTGTTCGAGGGCGGGTTCTGCGAGCAGCCGCCGTTCGACCTGGTACGCATGCTCGGACGGGCCTCCTACGTCGTGGACGACGACCTCCTGATCGGCCTGAGGTGGCTGACCGAGGACGTCCCCACGGCCGGCGACCCCCTCACCAACCTGGCCGAGGCCTACATCGAGCGCTCGTCCTACAGCCCGGTGCAACACGACCTGCGCAAGCCCAAGGAGAAGATGCTCCTGGACCGGATCAGAGAGGCCAGGGCGGACGCAGCAATCCTGGCCGCCGCCAAGATGTGCGAACCCGGCCTGGAGGAGCAGGTGGCATACACCCACGCCCTCGACGAGGAGGGCGTGGCCTACTTCGTGAGCGAGTTCGAGGAGAACATGACCTCGTTCAGCCAGCTGGAGCTCCAGGTCGAGACCTTCGTCGAGCACCTGCTGTTCGCATGAGGGCCCATCGCATGGGAAGTCATCGAACCAGGACTGTTCGCACGGGGACTCATCGAACGGGGACTCATCGCACGGGGACTCATCGCACAGGGGCCTACATGCGGGAGCCGTGTTCGTCCTCCCGTTCGGCTACCAGGGCGCAGCAGTGCCTCGGGGCAGCCGGCGGGCGCGAGCAGGCAGGAGGCTGCCATGCCAACTGAAGCCCGAGACGGAAGCCTGGTCGGCAGGGGCAACCACGAGGGCGCCGCCATGTTCCGCGACTGGTTCACGGACCTGGACCGGGTCGCCGCCGAGGGCGGGCCCGCTGCCTACGTGTTCGTGATGGGCAGCACCAACGAGATCCTCAAGACCTTCGACCTCCCGGTCGTGTTCCCCGAGATCAACTCGCTGCAGACGGCCGTCCGCCGGGTCGCCCACGAGTACCTGGAGGAGGCTGAGGACTACGGCTACTCCCCCGACATCTGCGGCTACGTGAAAGCGGACGTGGCCGTCCAGCTCAGGGGCGGCCAGCACCCGATGGGCCGGATCCCGCCACCGGGAGTCGTGGTGCTGACGAACGCCTGCAACACCTACATCAAGTGGGCCGAGATCTGGGAGCGAATGCACGGGGTGCCCGTCTTCACCATCGACGTGCCGGGTACGCGCCAGGGCGGAGGGCAGACCTGGAGGGGGGACGATGACTTCGAGGCCGACCGCCGCTACGTGGAGGTGCAGCTGCGCGAGCTCATAGGGCTCTGCGAGGAGGTCACCGGCATCCCCTTCGACGTGGACCGGTTCCGCGAGGTGCTGGGGCACGCCAACACCATGAGCCGCTGCTGGAACCAGGTGCTGGAGTTGAACTGCGCCAGGCCCTCGCCATTCAACGCCGTGACCGACGGGACGATCTTCCTCGGCGTCGCCAATGGCTTCAGGGGGACCGCCGAGGGGTCCGCCTACTTCGAGCGGCTGGTCGAGGAGATGGAGTACAAGGCCCGAAACGGGATCGGCCAGACCACAGAGGAGGTGTACCGGCTGCTCTTCGTGGGTGTCCCCTGCTACCCGATCTTCCGCCGGTTCAACGAGCTGTTCAGCGAGTGGGACGCCACCTTCGTCAACTCCACCTACCTCTGGTTCGCCTCGGGCGGAACCAACCGGGGCTTCGAGTACGACCTGGGAGACCCGCTGGCGAGCCTGGCCGAGGGGATGCTGGTCTCGGTCCGCGACGCCATGGACTCCATGTTCCACCAGGGCGACGTCCTCGAGGAGATGATCGCCGAGTTCGACGCCGACGGCGTCATCTACCACCCGATCAAGAGCTGCCGCACGGTGTCGACCGGCCTGGCCGACGGCAGGCGGCACCTCACGGAGAAGGTCGGCATCCCCAGCCTGTTCATCGAGTCCGACATGATGGACCGGCGGGTCGTCTCCGAGGCGCAGATGAAGAACCGGATCGACGCCTTCTTCGAGGGCCTGGCCTCGCGCCGCCAGCAGGCCCTCGCCGGGGCTCCCGGGTGAGGAGGTGGCGATGGCGTACGCAGCAGGCGTAGACGTCGGCTCGACCCAGACCAAGGCCGTGGTCGTCGACGAGGCGCGCCGGATCGTCGGCCGTTCGCTCATGGACACCGGTGCGAACGTGATCCAGGCGGCCGAGGCCTCCTACGTCGAGGCCCTCAGGCAGGGCGGCATCGACGAGGAGGAGGTGGAGTACGTCGTGGGGACCGGGTATGGGCGGTTCCGGGTCACGTTCGGCAACAGCCAGGTGACCGAGATCAGCTGCCACGGCCGCGGCGCCGTCCACCTCTTCCCCGGCACCCGGACCGTCGTGGACATGGGGGGCCAGGACACCAAGGCCATCTCCGTCAGCGCCGACGGCGAGATCGTGGACTTCTGCATGAACGACAAGTGCGCTGCCGGGACCGGCCGCTTCCTCGGCGCTGCGGCCTCCGCCCTGGACATCCCCCTCGACCGGCTCGGACCGGTCTCCCTGGAGAGCACCAAGCCCGTCAAGATCAGCACCACGTGCACGGTCTTCGCCGAGTCCGAGGTGCTGGCGTGGATCGGCAAGGGCAAGCGGATCGAGGACATCCTCTGGGGGGTGCACACCTCCATCGCCTCACGTTCCGTGGCCCTCATGCGCCGCGTGGGGATCGAGGACGAGGTCACCTTCACGGGGGGCGTCTCCCGGAACGTGGGCATGGTCAGGGCCCTCGGCGACAGGCTCGGCAGGCC
This sequence comes from uncultured Candidatus Nemicrothrix sp., assembly GCA_964344855.1. Taxonomy (GTDB): domain Bacteria; phylum Actinomycetota; class Acidimicrobiia; order Acidimicrobiales; family MedAcidi-G1; genus UBA3125. Next base: position 37,111 of record CAYFOV010000009.1, on the reverse strand, counting down.
GCTCAACATCAGCGACGACTGCCACTACATGGGGGCCCTGGGTGCCGCCCTGTTCGCCCTCGACAACGTGATGGCCGGGAGGGCGCCGGCCGCCGGCGGGGTCGGGGTGGTGTCGTGATCAGCACCGCCGGGGTGGACGTCGGATCCACCTACACCAAGGCGGTCATCCAGGCCGAGGACGGGACGGTCCTGGGCAGGGCGATGGCCCCGACGGGCTTCCGGCTCAGGGAGGTGGCCCGGACCGTCTACGAGATGGCCCTGGACGACGCCTCCCTCGACGAGGGTGACGTCTCGTACGTGATAGCCACGGGTGCCGGCCGCCACCAGGTCGACTTCAAGGACCTGCACGTGACGGACCTGACCGCCTGCGCCCACGGTGCCAGGCACCTCTTCCCGGGCACACGCACCATCCTGGACGTGGGCGGCCAGACCATGAAGGCCAGCCGGGTGGACGACGCCGCCAGGGTGCTCTCGTTCAGGCTGAACGACAAGTGCGCGGCCGGCACGGGGGCGTTCCTCGAGAAGACCGCCCGCTACATGGGGTACACCACCGGGGAGATCGGCCCACTCATGACGACCTCCAGGGGCTCGGTGCCCATCTCCGGGGTGTGCGCCGTGTTCGCCGAGTCCGAGGTGATCAACCACCTCTCCCTCGGAACCGCCCCGGCCGACATCATGCAGGGTGCCATCGAGTCGCTGACGGGCCGTTCGGTCCAGCTCATGAAGCGGGTCCGGGCGGAGCCCGAGTTCACCCTCATCGGCGGGATCCTCCGGTTCGAGACCATGGGGAGGCTGGTCGCCGAGATGCTGGACTCGGAGGTGAACATCCCCGACGCCGGGATGGTCCAGCACGTCCACGCCCTCGGCTGCGCGATCCTGGGGCGCCGGCGCCTGGAGAAGATCGGGGCCGGCGGGACGGCCACGGCCACGGTCGGCTAGGGCTGTGGGCGCAGACCCGGCCCCCGGGGTCCTGTACTGCTCGGCCGGAATCGCCGTGCGCGGAGGGGGCGACCTCGAGGCCGACGGCTGGGTCCGTCGCACCGTCGGCGACAGGTCGAGGCTGGAGGAGCTCCGGGAGCTCTACTCGTCGCTCGGGTTCGAGACCGCCGTCGCCGACCTGGACCCCGCCACGTTCGGTGGGGCCTGCACCGCCTGCGCCGTCTCGGCCACCTCGGAGTGCACGGTCCTGTTCACCCGCGGGTCGGGCCTGGGTTCCTGAGCACCGGCTGGCTGAGCCGGCAACGGCTCAGCGGTTCCGCCACTCCGGCGGCCGCTTCTCCACGAAGGCCCGGATCCCCTCGACGCCGTCGTGGGTGGCGAGCAGGTCCTCGACGTAGGTGCGCTCGGCCTCGGCCAGCCTCTCCTCGAGGCTGCGCCCGTTCAGCCTCCTCACCAGGCCGGTCGCCAGGCGCAGCGAGCTGGCCGACCTGGGTACGAAGTGCTCGTCGACGTACCCGTCCACGGCGGCGTCCAGGCCACCGTCGGGGACAACCCGGCTGACGATGCCGAGCGCCCCGGCCTCGGCCGCGGAGAGGTCGCGCCCTGTGAGGAGCACCTCCTCGGCCGCCCTCCGCGGCAGCATGGCGGCAGCCGCGGGGGCCAGCACCCCGAGCCGGATCTCGGGGCTCCCCAGCACCGCCCCCTCCTCGGCGACCACGATCCCGCACGCCAGCGCCAGCTCCAGGCCTCCCCCCAGGCACCTGCCCTGCACGGCGGCCAGAGTCGGAAGGGGAAAGCCCACGAGGTCCCGGATGACGCCGCCGAAGGCCTCCAGCATCCGTGGGGCCACCTCCGGCAGGTGCTCGGCGACGCTGGCCCCGAAGCAGAAGTCGGACCCGGCCCCCCTGAGCACCAGGACCCTGGCCTCCTCCGAGGACGCCGCAGCCGCGATCGCAGGCCGCAACTGCCCGCACATGGCGATGTCGACCACGTTCCCCCTCGGAGCGTCGAGGGTGACCGTGTGGACGGCACCCCCCCGCGAGACCTCGTGGCGGACGAGGCCCACGCTCACTTGTCCTGCCTGTGCTGGGGCGAGACCGCCCTCACCAGGTCCTCCCCCCAGCGCTCCCCCGCGGCAAGGCGCCGCCGGAGGTCGACGAAGTCGACCTCGCGTCCCACCTCCCGGTCGCCCCGGTGGAAGGCCTGGAAGCCGGCCCGGGCCTCGGTCATCATGTTCAGCGACAGCCAGGCGCGGTTGGTCTCGCGGTTCTGGTCCCAGTGCTCCAACTTCTTCTTCCTGAGCGACTCGATGGTCTTCTGTGTGCAGTCGGGCATCGTGTGGAGCAGTTTGGTTACGACCGCGTCGACTCCCCTGTCGAGCAGCTCGAAGTCGACGGTCCCTGACTTCAGGAGCGCCTTGCCGGCCTCCAGCTCCTCACCGGTCTTGGCCTCGCCGTGGATGATCCTGCCCCACTCGTCGAGGTAGCGATCGGTCACGACCAGCGGGTTCGGAACGAACCGGCCGTCCACCCTGAGCACCGGGTAGATCTCGTTGACCAGGCCCAGGCGGGCCGCCTGGTGTGCGCTCCACGGCTCGCACAGGGCACAGCTGGCAACGGCCTCGCTCCAGCCGACGTACAGGTGCAGGAAGTCGGTGGAGCCTCCGTCGGGAGCCGATCCGTGCTTGGGGCCGGCCTGTCCGAAGCGCGCCAGGTCGGAAGCCAGGGTGAAGTCGCAGGCCATCCCGATCTCCTGGCCACCGCCGATCCGCATACCGTTGACCCGGTTGATCACGGGCTTGTCGCAGGACAGGATCGCCGAGACCATGTCGTTGAAGAGCCGCATGTACTGGCGGTACTCACCGGGCTGACCGGCGTAGTACTCCGAGTACTCCTCGGTGTTGCCCCCAGTGCAGAAGGCCCGGTCACCCACCCCGGTGAACACCACGGCCACCGCCGCCCGGTCGACGGAGGCCCGGCGGAAGGCCAGGATGAGGTCCTTCACCGACTCCGTCGTGTACGAGTTGAGTTGGCGGGGGTTGTCCAGGGTGATCCAGACGACGTGGAGGCCGTCCACCTCGGTTCCCTCCGCGTCGAACACCGGCCGGTGCTCGTAGAGGATCTCTGTGAACTCCCTTGCCGGGTCGAGGTCGTGGCTCACCTGTTCCATCGCTTCGTGCCTTTCTGTGGATTCGGCTCTCTGGGCTGGGATTCATGGGGTTGGATCCCCGGAGCGGGGTTACCTGACCGGGACCTCCGGGTAGGGGCGCCTGGCGGCGCGGCGGACCTACTCACGGGACCAGCACCGGCCGCCGCGGGTCGCCGTGGCCGCCGCCGGGGGCCAGGACCGACATGACGTCGGCCATCGGCACCCTGCGGATGAAGGGCAGCAGGTCCACCTGTCCCGACGTGACCAGGTGGATGGCCTCCGGATAGCGCTCGGGCGGGCAGCCCCAGCTGCCGAACGCCGTGGCGTCGAAGGCCATCAGGTTGGAGAGCCTGATGGACACCTTGTCCCTCGTGAAGCCCACCACGGCCAGGGTGGCCGCCGTGCCGACCAGGCCGAAGGCGGTCTCCTGCCCGGATGCGGTGCCCGAGCACTCGAAGACCTTCCAGCCGACCTCCGACGCTCCGAGGGAGGCGACCAGCTCCCTCACAGCCTCGCGGACCCCGCGGGGTGACATTCCCCGAACGTTCAGGGAGGCGGCGGCCCCATGGTCGTCGAGGGCGGCCAGGCGCCCGTCGTCGACGTCGAGGGCCACGACGGTTCCGCCGGACGCCGCTGCCACCTGGACGGCGAAGCCGCCGACGCCGCCCGTGCCGACGACGACCACGGTGTCGCCCTCGGCCACCCCCGCCCGCCTGATGGCCTGGAGCGGGGTGGTGAGGGCGTCGGCCACCACGGCCATGTCGGCCAGGCCGTACCCCGCGGGCAGGTCACCGCAGGCGAAGACGCCTGTAGCCGGCACCGTGAGGTGGGTCGCGAACCCACCGTCCAGGTCGTTGCCCGGCATCAGCTGGTCGCCGCACACGTTGCCCCTGCCCGCCGAGCACATCTGGCAGCATCCGCAGGGGATGACCGCGGCCACCAGCACACCGCTCCCGACCAACTCGCCAGCACCCTCTCCCGCCTCCACGACCGTGCCGCTCACCTCATGGCCCAGCACCAGGGGGAGGTCGGCGCGGGTCCTGACCGAGCCGTCGTAGAAGCCCACGTCGGTGTGGCAGACCCCGCAGCCCGCCACCTCGACCAGCACCTCGCCCGGGCCGGCGCGGCGGCCGGCGGAGCCGTGGAGCTCCAGCGGCCGGCCCGGCTGGACCATCCGCCACGAGTACCTGCCCTGGTCTCCCGTCACCGCCTCAGGCCTCCCGTCCGCTCGTGTCTCCGGCTTCTTCTGTGCCGGCTTCTGCGCCGGCTTCTGCGCCGCCTTCCCCGCCGACCTCCCGCCCGCCGTCCTGTGCCAGGTCCTCCAGAGCGCGGCCCGCCTGCACCGAGGCCATCCACTTCCGGTAGCGGGAGCCGGTGTCGGTGTTGTCCTGGGGCCTGACCGGATGCGACGCCGCATCGGCCGCCTCCCGGACCACGTCGTCGGTGAGGTGCCTCCCCACGAGGAGGGCCTCGGCCTCCCCGGCCCGGATGGGGGCAGGAGCGACGGCGCCGATGACCACCCGCGCCTCCGTGCAGGTCCCTGACGCGTCGAACCTGCCCGAGACGGCCACACCGAGCAGCGGGAAGTCGATCGAGCCCCGACGGCGGAGCTTCCGGTAGGCGGCGCGCGGTGGGTCGTCAGGGACCAGCAGCCCGACGATGACCTCGCCGCGTTCCATGGAGTGGTAGGCGATGCCGTCGTCCCGATAGAGGTCCTCGACGGGGAGCACCCGTTCGCCGCCCGGGCCGACCAGCCGCACCGACGCCCCTAGAGCGATGGACACCGGCGCCAGGTCGGACGAGTTGACCGCCCAGCACCTGTCGCCCCTGGGGGCCACCCAGCAGACGTCGCCGCCCTCCTTGAGGCAGTGGCCGCAGGCCTCCCTCCAGGTGGGCGGCATGTCGGCGTAGTTGCACCGGGTCTCGAGGCGCAGGTTCCCGCCGACCGTGGCTGTGTTGCGCACCTGCGGCGATGCGACCTGTCCGGCGGCCGCCGACAGAGCCGTGGGAACCAGGTGCGAGCGCTCCAGTTCTGCGAGGGTCGTCGATGCCCCGACAACGCAGGTGTCGCCTGCCAGCCGGATTCCCCGCATCTCGTCGATGCCCGACAGCGACACGAGGGTGGTCGGGACCTGCTGGCGGCGCTTCATCCTGGGGAACAGGTCGGTCCCGCCGCCTACCACGGCCGACGCCAGCCCGGGCTCGGAGAGCAGCAGGGCCGCCTCGGCGACCGTCCCGGGCACCACGTACTCGAAGTCGGGGAGCCGCATGTTCACGGGACCACCGACCCCTCAGGTGGCCGCACCCTCACGGGTTCACCGAAGTCGAAGTCGGGCACCGTGTCGGGGCCGAACCTCCCCCCACCGCCGCGACGTCGATCGCGCAGCGCCGACACGACCTTGTAGGGGGTGATGGGGACCTCGTCGACGCGCACGCCCAGGGCGTCGTAGACGGCGTTGGCCACGGCCGGCACCACCGCCAGGAGGGGTCCCTGACCCACCTCCTTGGCACCGAATGGACCCTCGGGGTCGATGGACTCGACGACGATGGACTCCACCGGCGGCATCTCGAGCGCCGTCGGGATCTTGTAGTCGAGCAGGCTGGGTCCCCTGTGCAGGCCGCCTCGGAAGGCCTGCTCCTCGAACAACGCCTCTCCCAGGCCCATGTAGACGCCGCCCTCCATCTGCCCCTCGACCAGCAGCCGGTTGATCGCCTTCCCCACGTCGTGCGCCAGCCAGACCCTCTCCACGGTGACCATTCCCGTTTCCTCGTCGCACCGGACCTGGGCCACGCAAGCCGAGTAGCTGTAGGCGGGCGAGATGCCGACGCCGGATCCCCGGTAGGGACCTGCCAGTTCGGGGGCCCTGTAGCTACCTGACCCCGTCAGGGGGCCACCCGCGGCGATGGCCATGCGGGCCGCCTCGGGCCAGCCCACGCCTCCGTCCGGGTCGCCGGCCACGGCCACCCGTCCGCCCTCCAGCACCAGGTCGCCTGGGTTGGCCTCCAGCCGCTCGGCCACCGCCTGGACCACACGGTCCCGAACCTCCCGGGACGCCTCCAGAGCGGCGTTGCCGGCCATGAACGTCACCCGGCTGGAGTAGCTGCCGAGGTCCACCGGCGTGAGGTCGGTGTCGGCGGTGACCATGGTGATCTCCGACGGCTGCAGGCCGAGGGTCTCGGCCACCACCGTGGCCAGCATCGTCGTCGAACCCTGGCCGACGTCGGCGGCCATCGAGTAGGCGGTCACCCCGCCGCCCCGGTCCACCCTCACCTGGACCTCGGACTGTGGCATGTCATTCCAGTAGATGGGCAGGCCGGCCCCGGACATGTAGGCCCCGACCGCCAGGCCCACCCCTGCACCGCGTGGCATGCGACCGTGCTTCGCCGTGTAGTCCGACGCCGCCACCACCTCGGCGATGCAGTCGCGGAGGCCGCAGCTGGTGATGCGCAGGTGGTTGACGGTCCTCGAGTCGGGCTCCACCGCGTTCACCAACCTGATCCCGACCGGGTCCAGGCCCAGGTCCTTGGCGGCCCGGTCCAGTTGGCACTCGACGGCGAACCTGGGCTGGGGCGTGCCGTGGCCCCTCTTGGGACCGCACGCCGGTTTGTTGGTGAAGACCCGGACCCCCTCGAAGCGGTAGTTGGGGATCCGGTAGGTGGTGGTCTGCAGGGCGCCCGTGTAGTAGAGGGACACGATCCCGTAGCTGCTGTGGGCGCCGCCGTCGAGGAAGGACCGGAAGTGCATGGCGGTGATGCGGCCGTCGGCCGCGAAGCCGGTCCTCACCCACATGAGCACGGGGTGGCGTCCCCTGTGGGCGTAGAAGACCTCCTCCCGGGTGAGGTTGATGCGGACCGGACGGCCCGTGAGCATCGACAGCCTGGCTGCGGTGAACTCGTGCGAGAAGGGCTCGGTCTTGCCGCCGAACCCGCCGCCGTTGGGCGTGGCCACCACCCTGATGCGGCCGGCCGGGAGCCCGAGCACCCTTTCGAGGGCACGGTGCAGGTAGTGGGGAACCTGGGTGGACGACCAGATCGTGAGCTTCCCGGTGGCGTCGAACGAGGCCAGGGCGCAGTGGGTCTCGAGAGCTGCGTGGGTGCTGCCGCTGTAGTGGAAGACGTCCTCGCGGACGTGGTCGGCCAGGCCGAAGCCCTCATCGACGTCGCCGAACTCGAGCGCCACCGACCTGTGCACGTTGGGGCCGGTCCCCTCGCCGTGGATCAGGGGAAGGTCGTGGGCCAGGCCCTGCTCCAGGTCGAGCACCTCCCCGAGGGGCTCGTAGTCCACCCTGATCAGCGCCAGCGCCCGGTCGGCGGTGGCGTCGTCGTCGGCCGCAACGGCCGCCACGGGCTCCCCCACGTAGCGGACCCGGTCCAGGGCCAGGGCGTGCTCCTCCTGGCTGACGGGGAGGATGCCGTAGGTGGTGGGCAGGTCCGGGCCGGTGATGACCGCCCTGACGCCCTCGAGGGCCTCGGCCCGGCTGGTGTCGATGCCCGCTATGGCGGCGTGGGGGTGGGTGCTCAGGAGGTGCCGTCCGACCAGCGTCCCGGGAAGGACCAGGTCGTCGGCGAAGCGGGTCCCCCCTGTGGCCTGCTCCATCGAGTCGACCCGCGGCAGGGCCCGCCCCACGACGCTGTGGGCGACCCCCATCAGCCCCGGGCCCCTTCGGCGGCCGACCCGATCGCCTCGATGATCTTGCCGTAGCCGGTGCAGCGGCAGAGGTTTCCTGCCAGGGCTCGCCTGATGTCGTCCGGGGCCGGGGCCGGGGCCTCGTCCAGCAGGGCCAGGGATGCCAGCAGCATGGCCGGGGTGCAGTAGCCGCACTGGGACGCGCCATTCTCGGCGAAGGCCACCTGGAGGGGGTGGGGCCTGCCGTCCCGGGCCATGCCCTCGATGGTCGTGACGCTGCGATCCCCCACCTGGACGGCCAGCACCAGGCAGGCCAGCACCGGCCTGCCGTCCAGGAGGACCGTGCAGGCCCCGCACTCCCCCAGGTCACAGCCGTGCTTGGTGCCCACCATGGCCAGGTCCTGGCGCAGCACCTCCAGCAGCGTCCTGTTGTCGGACCTGGGCACCCGCCTGACCCGGCCGTTCACCCTGAGGGACAGCACCCCCGACGCCATCAGGCAACATCTTCCAACTGAGCCGAGCCCCGCCTCACGTACGCCGTTCCCTCGGCGATCCGGCGGGCGGTGCGGTCGAACTCGGCGCGCTCGACCCTCCACCTGCCGCCCTCGTCGACCACGCTGGCCCGGACCGGCATGACCCCGCCCGGATGGCCGATCCGCACCTCGTCTCCCTCGGGTGGTGAGGCGACAGAGTGGACCGTGGTCCCCGGGATGCGGGCCGCCACCCCGGTGCAGGCGGCCAGCGTCCCGGGGTAGGCCTTGTGCAGGACGGGCGGCCGGCCGCCCACCACGCGCGCCACCAGGTGCACGGGGGCGTCGCGGGATGGGGCCGAGACGAGCGCCGGCACAGGAACGAGGCCGTCGGGGTCCATGTCGAGCAGGGCCGCCGCCGCCGCCTTTACCGCTGCCACCGCCTCCAGCCGGTCGGGTCCGAAGCCCTCGGGACCCTCGTGGCCCGACATGCCGACGGAGGCGGCGCTGAAGAAGGCCGTCACGTTCGCCAGGTCCATCACCGTCACCTCGATGGGTCCGTATGGCGTGTCGACCCGGTTGGCCACCCTTCCCGTCGGCAGGAGTTCCCCGGTCACACCCCCTGCGGTTGCGCCGAAGTCCATGGCGATGGCCGCACCGGTGCCCGGCACCCCGTGGACCGCCAGCGGCCCCTCCACGGCAGCGCGGCCCCCGACGGTTGGCACCTCCGCCCGCAGTATCCGGCCCGTGTTGGTGTTGTGGATGGAGACCCTGGAGATGGGGTCGGTCGCCTCCACCAGGCCCTCGTCCACGGCGTAGGCGGCCACGGCCGCCGAGATGTTGCCGCAGTTGATGTCGTAGTCGACGACGGGCTCGGTGATGCTCACCTGGGCGAAGGTGTAGTCCAGGTCGGCTCCAGGGACGGTCGGAGGGTCGACTATCGCCAGCTTGCTCGTGAGCAGGTCGGCGCCGCCGAGGCCGTCCACCTGGCGTGGGTCGGGGCTGCCGAACAGCGACAGGATGACGGCGTCACGGGTGCTGCCGGCGTCGGGCAGGACGCTCCCCGTGAGGACGACGGCCCTGCTGGTGCCGCCGCGCATTAGCACGAACGGGAGGCCGACCTGCTCGCCTGGTCCGGTGGTCAGCGAACCAGCACCTGGACCGTGCACGCCGCGCCCTCGATTCCCACGGCCTTGCCCCCGCGGCAGTGGGCCACGCCGACCCTGGCTCCCTCGACCTGGCGGTCACCCGCCTCGTGGCGGAGCTGCCTCACAAGCTCGACCACCTGGGCCACGCCCGTGCCGCCGAGTGGATGGCCCTTGCCGATCAGCCCTCCGCTCGGGTTGACCGGGAGCCTGCCCCCGATGTCGGCCTCGCCGCGCCCGACGGCCTCCGGGTAGCAGCCCTGCTCGAACAGGCCCAGGCCCTCCACCCGCAGGACCTCGGCGATGCTGAAGCAATCGTGGACCTCGGCCAGGTGGACCTCGCCGGGTCCCACTCCTGCCCGCTCGTAGGCGTCCTGTGCCGTCGCCCAGGTGAGGGGTTCGAACGTCATCGAGGTCGGTTCCACGTCCACCGATCCCGACCTCAGGGCCGATGCCGCCAGGCGGACGGTCCGGGCACCTCCGTGCCGGCGCGCCACCCGGTCGCTCACCAGGACGGCAGCCGCCGCACCGTCGGTCACGGGGGAGCAGTCGTGGAGGTTCAGCGGATCGGCGATGGGTCGCGACTCCAGCACGTCCTGGACGGTGATCTCCTTCCTGAAGTGGGCCAGGGGGTTGCGTGCGGCGTTGGCCTTGTTCTTGACGGGAATGAGGGCCAACTGCTCCCGGGTCATGCCGAACTCCTCCATGTAGCGGCGGGCCCTCATGGCGTAGACCCCCGGCATGGTCGCCCCGACGGCCGCCTCCGGGTCGCTGGGGTCCGGGGTGAGCGCCCCCTGGAACCTGGAGGTGAGGTGCTCGGTGCCGATGGCCACGACCACGTCGTGCTCGCCGGCCCGTATGGCCAGCGAGGCGTCGCGGATGGCGGTGGCACCGCTGCTGCATGCGTTCTCGACGTTGGTCAGGGGCAGGCCGGCCAGCCCCACCTGGGCAAGGATCCGCTGTCCGGTGACCATGCCCTGGAAGACGTGTCCGCAGTAGGCGGCTTCGACTCCACGGGGGTCGATTCCGGCGTCGGCCACGGCCTCGAGGAGGGCCTCGGCGCCGAGGTCGGCGGCATCGCTGTCCGGGTGCCTGCCGAACCTGGTCATTCCGACCCCGAGCACGTGGACGCCGGTCACCGCGCCGCTCCGACCGACACCCCGATGGAAACCACCGACCCGGCAACCACACCGACACCGGTCACCGCGCCGCTCCGACCGTGTCGGGCGCGGTCTGCCCGGCCCGGTCCCCCGCAGGGTGGAACCGGTAGCCGGTCAGCGGCCTGCCGTCGTCGTCCTCACCGAAGGGCTCGAGGGCCAGGACCACCGGCATGCCGATGCGGATCTCGTCGGGGTCGCAGCCCGTGATCTGGCCCATGATCCGCACTCCCTCGCTGAGGTCCACATAGCCCAGGGCGTAGGGGACCTCGAAACCGGGGGTCGACTGCCTGATGACCGTGTAGGTGTAGAGCTTCCCCGACTCGGAGAACCTGACGGTCTCCATGTCGGTTCCGAGGCAGCCGGCACAGGCTGCCCTCACGGGGAAGAAGTGGGCCCCGCAGCCCGCACAGCGGCTGCCCAGGAGGTGTCCCGACCCGTCGTCGTCGATCTCCAGCTCGCCGGGGCGGAAGGAAACCGCCGCCCCGGTCCCCTTGGCCTCGCCTGTCAACTCGCCTCCCAGCTCCATGCCGTGCAGTTCCCGGGCGGCCCGCTTCCACCGCAACCGTCCGGCCGGTCGGTCGTCCAGGTTCGTCCCGAGTGTCACCCCACCCCCATTTCCCGTCAATGAGGTGATGGCCTCATTTGTCTGGTTCATCGGGCCCACTTGCCTACGGGCCAGATGGGCCGAATGGGAGCACGAGGGAACCCCAGACCAAGGGAGCTCCAGATCAAGGGAGCCCCAGGCAGGGCCACCGCCCCGGCACCACCACCCCGGCACCACCACCCCGGCACCGCCACCCCGGCACCGCCGCCACCTCAGTAACTGGTGTGTTCGCATCAGAAAAATGAGGCAGCGGCAGGATTGTCACCCGGAGTCCGCGCTGGGACCCTCTAGGGGCGTCGTCCGACCGGTCGGACGGCTGAGGCCCGAGGTGGCAGCGTGACGAACCAGCCGGTTGGACAGGGGGGCACCGGGAGTAGCGGGGAGGACCACGCCACAGGTGCGGCCGGCAACCAACCCGGAAGGGAGCAGCGGCTCCTCCACGACTGGAACACGGCCGGAGAGGGCGACCTGGCCAGGCCCACCTCCGTCCAGATCGACGACGAGACGCTGCGCGACGGCCTCCAGAGCCCCTCGGTGCGCCAGCCCACGATCGGCGAGAAGCTGGAGATCCTGCACCGCATAGGCGACCTTGGAATCGGGTCGGCCGACATCGGCTACCCGGGGGCGGGCGCCACCATGCTGGAACACGTCGTGACCCTCGCCGAGGCGGCCGGCGGACCCGACCTGGCCATCCGGCCCAACTGCGCCGGCCGGACCCACGCCGCCGACATCCTGCCGATAAGCGAGGCCCAGCAGCGATCGGGGGTGGCCATCGAGGCCAGCCTCTTCCTCGGATCCAGCCCCATCCGCCAGTACGTGGAGGGCTGGGACCTGGACTTCCTCGTCGGGACAGCGGTCGAGAGCGTGTCCCTGGCCCGACGGGAGGGCATGGAGGTCATGTTCGTCACCGAGGACACCACCCGGGCCAGGCCCGAGGCGCTCCGGGCCGTCTACACGGCGGCCATAGACGCTGGGGCCGGCCGCATCTGCCTTGCCGACACCGTCGGACATGCCACCCCCTGGGGGGTCAGGGCGCTGGTGCGCTTCGCACGGCAGGTGGTGGCCGACACCGGCGCGGACGTCGGGATCGACTGGCACGGACACCGGGACCGGAACCTCTCGGTAATCAACTCGCTGGCGGCCCTGTCGGCCGGTGCGGACAGGGTCCACACCTGCGGGCTGGGAATCGGCGAGCGCGTCGGCAACACCCCGACCGACACCCTGCTCGTGAACCTCAAGCTGCTCGGCTGGATCGACAGCGACCTGCGCTCCCTGCCCGCCTACTGCGAGGCCGTCTCCAGGGCCACGGACACGCCCATCCCCGAGAACTGCCCGGCGATCGGAAGGAACGCCTTCGAGACCAGCACCGGGGTGCACGCCGCGGCCGTCCTGAAGGCAATCCGCACGGGCGACACATGGCTGGCCAACCGCATCTACAGCGGCGTGCCCGCCGACGAGCTGGGGCGGGAACAGGAGATCACCGTCGGTCCGATGAGCGGCAGGGCCAACGCGGTGGCGTGGCTGAGCAGGAGGGGCCACGGCTGCGACGAGCCCACGGTCGACAAGGTCCTGTCGGCCGCCAAGACCTCGGACCACGTCCTCAGCGAGGAGGAGATCCTGGGCCTCCTGAGCGGAGCCGGCGCCGGGTGAGCCTGGACACGGCAGCGCCTCCCGAACCGGCCGGGTCCGACGCCCCGGCCGTCCTTCTCTCGGGCAACGAGGCAGTGGCCCGCGGGGCCTTCGAGGCCGGGGTGCTGGTGGCCGCCGGCTACCCCGGCACGCCAAGCACGGAGATCCTGGAGTCGCTGGCCGACCGGCGCGAGGTGGACGTGCGCTGGTCACCGAACGAGAAGGTGGCCCTGGACGTGGCCCTGGGGGCCTCCCTCGGCGGCGTCAGGGCGCTGGTGACCATGAAGCACGTCGGCCTGAACGTGGCCGCCGACACGTTCATGACGTCGGCCTACACGGGGGTCGGAGCCGGCCTCGTGGTCATCACGGCCGACGACCCCGGCATGCACAGCTCCCAGAACGAACAGGACAACCGGGCCTTCGCCCGGATGGCGGGCGTGCCCCTCCTCGAGCCCAGCGACAGCTCGGAGGCCAGGGACTACACGGTCCTGGCCTTTGAGATCTCAGAGCAGTTCGACACCCCCGTGCTGGTCCGCACGACGACCCGCGTCTCGCACAACCGGGGGCTCGTGCACCAGCGGGAGCGGCACGACCACCCGGCCACGGGCTTCCGCCGGGACCCCGTCAAGTACGTGATGATCCCGGGCCACGCCCGCCTCCGCAGGCCCGAGATGCTGGCGAGGCTGGAACTCCTGGAGGAGTACGCGGAGGCGACGCCGCTCACCGTCGAGTCGGGCACCGACGCCGGCCTCGGCGTGGTCACCTCGGGAATCTCCCACCACTACGTGCGCGAGGTCCTGCCAGACGCCCGGATCCTGAAGCTGGGCATGAGCCACCCGGTTCCAGTCGAACGGGTCCGCTCCTTCGCCGCAACCGTCGACAGGCTGGTCGTCGTGGAGGAGCTGGACCCCCTCCTCGAGACGGACCTGCTGGCCGCCGGGATCCGGGTGGAGGGAAAGGCCCTGTTCCCACGGGCCGGCGAGCTCAGCCCCGACGCCGTCCGCCTCGGCCTGGCAGCCGCCGGGATCCTGCCCGAGGGACCGTCTCCGGAACCCGAGCCGCCCACGGTCACCAGGCCGCCGCTCCTCTGCCCCGGCTGCCCGCACACGCCACCGTTCCTGGCGCTGCGCCGCCTGGGCGCCGTGGTGGCCGGCGACATCGGATGCTACACGCTGGCGGCCCTGGCCCCGCTGTCCGCCATGGACACCTGCGTGGCCATGGGGAGCAGCATCGGGATGGCGGTGGGGTTGGCGGCCTCGGGCGGCGCCGGCGGCCCGGTGGTCGCCACGATCGGCGACTCCACCTTCCTGCACGGCGGGATCCACGGCCTGGCTGAGGCCGTCTACAGCCGGGCCGACATCACGGTCCTGATCCTCGACAACGGGACCGTGGCCATGACAGGCGGCCAGGAGCACCCCGGGACGGGCGTCACGCTCCAGGGCCGGGATGCCACACCTGTCGACCTGGTCGGGTTGTGCAGGTCCCTCGGGGTTGACGACGTCCGCGTGGTCGACCCCTACGACCTGGCCGCCACCTTCAACGCCCTGGAGGCCGCCATGGCCTCACCGGGACCGTCGGTGGTCATCACCAACAGGCCCTGCGTCGAGGCCCCCACCAAGGTGCGCGACAGGCCCTACGAGGTGGACCCTGCGGCCTGCACCGCGTGCCAGGCCTGTATGACGGCCGGCTGCCCCTCGATCGTCTGGTCGAACGAGACCTTCGAGGGAAGGCGGAAGGTGGTCATCGACCCGGTCAGCTGCACCGGCTGCACGGTCTGTGCCCAACTCTGCCCTCCACTGGCCATTGCGCCCGTGCCCGAGGGGGGGACCGCTTCCGGAAACGGGGCGCAGGCAGGTGCCCACGCCCATGACTGAGAGGTTCCCCCCGGAGGGAGGCTTCGCAGGAGTGCCCAACCCCGGGGAGCCCGCCCCCGGCGAGCCCACACCCGGAGAGACGAGGGGCCTGCTGCTGGCCGGCGTCGGCGGCCAGGGGGTGGTCCTGGCCAGCATGGTCGTGGCCGATGCCCTCGTGAGGGCCGGGTACGACGTGAAGCAGAGCGAGGTGCACGGCATGGCCCAGCGGGGCGGCTCGGTCTTCAGCCACATCCGCTGGGGCGCCGACGTCGACAGCCCGCTGGTTCCCCACGGCAGCGCCGAGGTCCTGGCGGCCTTCGAGTGGGCCGAGGCCCTCAGGTGGGTCGGCTACGTCAGGGACGGTGGGACCGTGGTGGCCGACCTGCGGCGGATCGTCCCGCCGGGGGCCTGCACCGACAGCCTCTCCTGGTCGACGACCTACCCGGCGGTCCAGCCCGACCTGCTGGCCGGCCGCACCCTCAAGGCCCGCCTTGTCGACGCCGCCTCCACGGCGGCCGGCCTCGGCAACATCAGGGCCGCCAACAGCGTGGTGCTGGGGTCGGTGTCCACCTTCCTTGACGTGGAGCAGACCCACTGGGAGGAGGCCATCGTGAGCCTGGTCCCGCCCGGGACCGGGGATGTGAACCTGGCCGCCTTCAGGGCCGGCCGGGTGGTTCCCGAGGCCCCCCTCCCGCCTGCCCCCCGCGAACCCTGCGAACCGGGCGGTCCGCACCTCATCGACGTGAGGCACGGCTGGTGCAAGGGCTGCGACATCTGCTCCCGGGTCTGTCCCGAGTACTGCCTGGCCGTCGACCCGGACGGACGCCTGAGTGTGGTCGACCCCGGGGCGTGCAGCGGGTGCAGGCTCTGCGAGGCCCTCTGTCCCGACTTCGCCATAGCCATACGGCCGCCCGCGGTCCCCGCCGACGCCTGCTCTGCGGGAGGACCCAGGTGAGGTGCGCTACGCCGGACGGCACCGCGATAGGCGGATCGCCGTGAGCGGCACGCAGCTGCTCCAGGGCAACGAGGCCTGCGCCAGGGCGGCCCTGGCCGCCGGGTGCACCTTCTACGGCGGGTACCCGATCACGCCGTCGTCGGAGGTCGCCGAGCTGATGGTCCGGCTGCTGCCCGGGGTCGGAGGGGTGTTCGTCCAGATGGAGGACGAGATCGCCTCCCTCGCCGCCGTGATCGGGGCCTCCCTGGCCGGCTCGAAGGCCATGACCGCCACCAGCGGACCCGGCTTCTCGCTGATGCAGGAGCACATCGGCTTCGCCGCCATGGCGGAGGTCCCCTGCGTGGTGGTCAACGTCATGCGCGGCGGTCCCAGTACGGGCCTGCCGACGTCGCCCTCCCAGGGCGACGTGATGCAGGCGCGGTGGGGCACCCACGGGGACCACCCGGCCGTGGTGCTGGCGCCGTCGTCGGCGGGCGAGGTCTTCGACCTCACGGTCAGGGCCTTCAACCTGGCCGAGGTCCTGCGCACCCCGGTGATCCTCGTGTACGACGAGGTGGTGGGCCACACGCGCGAGAGCGTCGTCCTCCCCGACCGGGTCGAGGTGGCGGACCGGCCCCGGCCCGACAGCGGGCCGGCCGGATTCCTCCCGAAGGGCGCCCCGGCTGGCGGTGTGCCGCCGCTTCCCGCCTTCGGCGACGGCTACCGGTTCCCTGTGACGGGCCTGACCCACGACGAGCGGGGCTTCCCGACGACCGACCCGGAACAGGCCGCAGCCCTCACCAGCCGGCTCCACGACAAGGTCGAGAACCGGCGCTCGGAGGTGGTCGAGGTGGAGCACCACATGCTCGACGACGCCGAGGTGGCCGTGTTCGCCTACGGGATCGTGGGACGGTCGGCCCGCGAGGCGGTCAGGCGGGCGCGCCGGGCCGGGGTCAGGGCGGGGCTGGTCCGTCCGCTCACGCTGTGGCCCTTCCCCCACCGGGAGGTCGCCGAGGTGGCCGAACGGGTCGACAGGCTGATCGTGGCCGAGATGAACATGGGCCAGATGCTCGGCGAGGTGGAACGGGCGGTGGCGGGCCGGACCGAGGTGGTCACACACCTGCGGACCGACGGCGAGCCCATCGGCCCCGGCCAGTTGGCCGCGGCCCTCACGGCGCCGGCCACGCCTGCGGCGGTGGGGTCGTGAGCGACGTCAGGGAGCACCTGCGGGAATGGGCCATGCCGCACGTCCTCTGCCCGGGCTGCGCACACGGTGTCGTGCTGAGGTCCTTCCTCGAGGCTGTGGACCGCCTGCAGATCCACCCGGACGACCTGGCCATGGTCGCCGGCATCGGCTGCAGCAGCCGCCTGGTCGGGTATGTGGACTTCTGCACGCTCCACGGGACCCACGGCAGGGCCCCGGCCTTCGCCACCGGCCTGAAGCTGGCCCGCCCCGACCTTCACGTGGTCGTGGTGACCGGCGACGGCGACGGCCTGGCCATCGGCGGCAACCACCTGATCCACGCGGCCCGCAGAAACGTCGACCTCACCGTCCTGCTCCTGAACAACTCCATCTACGGGATGACCGGCGGGCAGGTGGCCCCGACCACGCCGCCGGGGGCGGTGGCCTCCACCGCCCCCACCGGGAACGACGAGGCGGACTTTGACGCCTGCCGGCTGCTGACGGGTGCCGGCGCCTCCTTCGTGGCCCGGGTCATGGCAGCCAACCCGATGGAGATGACGAGGGTCATGGCCGAGGCTATGGAGCACCCGGGCTTCTCGTTCGTGGAGGTGGTCAGCGACTGCCCCGAGTACTACGGGCGCTACAACGGGTTCGGCGGAGGCGCCGACATGCTGGCCTGGATGGCTGGCCGCGACGCGGCCGTGGCCGAACCCCTGGCTGCCAAGCGCTTCGTGGAGCACGTGCCGCGCCCTGCCGCACCACCAGGCCTGGCCACCGGGGTCCTCGTCCGCGAGGAGCGTCCGGTATTCAAGGGGAGGCGCGGGGGTGACGGGACCGGCGGCAACGGCGGGGATGGCGCTGCTGCCGGGACCGGCGTGGTCGGCGGCAACGGCGGGGATGGCGCTGCTGCCGGGACCGGCGTGGTCGGCGGCAACGGCGGCGGAGGTGGCCGGCGTGGAGCGTAGGGAGTTCCGGATAGCCGGCTCGGGTGGCCAGGGTGTGGTCACCGCCGGGCGGATCCTGGCCGAGGCGGCGCTGCTCTCGGGGGCCGAGGCCACCCAGAACCAGGTCTACGGCCCCCAGTCGCGGGGCGGGGCCAGCAGGTCCGACGTCGTGGTATCCACCGGCCCGATCGGCTTCCCGCTGGTCGACAGGATCGATCTGCTCGTGGCGCTGAGCGACGAGGCCTGCTCCCGGTACAGGCCCGAGCTGGGCGCCGACGGCAGCATGGTCGTCGACAGCCGCTGCGCCCCGCCGGAGTTGGAGGACGGCGACCAGGACCTGGCGGTTGTCGACACGGCCCGGTCCGTCAGCGGAGGCCACCTGGTGAGCGGGGTCGTGGCCCTCGGGGTCATCCAGGCCCTGACCGGCGTGGTCGAGGCCGACTGCCTCGCCCGGGCGGTGGCCGCGAGGGTCCCCGAGCGCCACCGCGAGGTGAACCTGGAGGCCCTGCAGGCCGGCATGAGGCTTGCCGGCGGGGACACCCCGTGAGCGCTGTAGAGGGAACCGGCGAGAGGATCAGGAGCGTGGCCGCCGCGCTGTTCAACCGGAACGGCTTCAACGGCACGAGCATGGCCGACCTGGCCGCCGAGGTCGGGATCACCAAGTCCAGCCTCTACCACCACTTCCCCAGCAAGCAGGCGCTGCTCTCGGAGATCATCGACCAGACGGTGAGCCGGGTCACGCCGCTGCTGCGCGAGGTGGCCGAGTCGGGCGGGCCCGTGGCGGACCGGCTGCGCAGCGCCGTTCACCTGCACACCATCGAGGGCATCCGGGACCACGACGCCCTGGCCTGCTTCGTGGAGGAGGGGCGCTACCTGTCCGCCGAGTACATGTCGGCCCACGTCGCCAAGCGGGACCGCTACGAGTCAATCTTCAGGAACATCCTGGAGGAGGGGGTCGCCTCGGGTGAGTTCGTCCGACAAGACCCCAGCCTGACCGTCAAGGCGGTCCTCGGCATGTGCAACTCGGTGGCCCGCTGGTACCAGGCCGATGGCGGCCACACACCCGAGGAGATCGCCGCCCAGTTCGCCGACCTGGCCGTACGCGGCGTCCTGGCCGGACGCTCCCCTGCGCCACCCGGGGCGGGTGCGCCGTGAACGCGCCCCTGGACGGAATCTCCGTCCTGGACCTCTCCCAGGGTGCGGCGGGGCCCACCTGTTCCATGTACCTGGGGATCCTGGGTGCCGACGTGGTGAAGGTGGAACCCCCCGGTGGCGAGTGGGGACGCGGGTTGGGACCTCCCTTCGTGGCCGGCGTGGCGGCCGCCTTCCTCGGAATGAACCGCAGCAAGCGCAGCATCGTCGTGGACCTCAAGAAGCCCGGCGGGGCCGAGGTCGTGCTGCGCCTGGCCGGGCAGAGCGACGTGGCCCTGGAGAGCTTCAGGCCCGGGGTGGCAGACCGCCTGGGCACCGGCTACGAGGCCATGTCCGGGCGCAACGGGCGCCTCGTGTACGCAGCCATCTCGGCCTTCGGACAGCACGGCCCGTGGCGGGACCGGCCCGGCGTGGACGGGGTGGCCCAGGCCATGGGCGGGATCATGAGCGTCACGGGCACCGCCGACGGCCCACCGGTGAAGGTGGGGGTGCCGGCGGCGGACATGGCCGGAGGCGTCTACGCAGCCCTGTCCATCATGGCCGCCCTCTTCACGAGGGAGCGGACCGGCACCGGCCAGCGGGTCGACGTGTCGCTGCTGGATTCCCTGCTCGCATACCAACTGGTCCCCCTCTCCATGTTCCTGTCCGACGGCGTGGCCCCCGAGCGGCTTGGGAGCGCCGCCCCGTACGCCGCACCCAACGAGGCGTTCGCCACCAGCGACGGCCAGGTGATGGTGGCCGCCTACACGCCGGCCAGGTGGCCGGCGCTGTGCGGAGCCCTGGGCAGGCCCGAGCTGGCCGACGACCCCCGCTTCGACACCAACGAGAAGAGGGTCAGGGCCAGGGGCGACCTTCGCCGGGTGCTCGGACCGCTGTTCGCCGAGAGGACCACCGCCGAGTGGGTCGCCCTGCTGGACGGGGTCGACGTGCTCTGCGGGCCGCTCCTCACCTACCCGGAGCTGGTCGCCGAGGAGCACGTGGAGGAGGTCGGCTCGATCGTCACCGTCGAGCACCCCGCCGTGGGCGAGGTGAGGGCGCCCGGCTTTCCGGGCCGGCTCTCCGGAACGCCCTGCGATCCCACCGGCCCACCTCCGCCCGTTCCCGGTGAGCACACCGGGGAGGTCCTGGCGGAGAAGGGGTTCTCAGGCGACGAGATCGGGGAACTGCTGGATGCGGGGGTGGTGGTCGCCGACGAGGGGTCAGGTGGCTGATGGGCGGCGGGGCGACGGGTGACAGGCCGCTGGGCGACAGGCCGCTGGGCGGCGGACCGACAAGGGCTACGGAGCGAGGAGGCAGCAGTGGGCAGCGACGAGGTTGACGGAGGGGCCGCCGGGCCCGTGCTCTTCGAGCGGGACGGAGCCACCGGGGTGCTCACCCTGAACCGGCCCGAGGCGCTCAACGCCCTGACAGTGCCGATGCTGGAGACCATGTCGGAGGTGGTGGCCAAGGTCGAGTCGGACCCCGACACGAGGGTCCTCGTCCTGGCCGGAGCCGGGGAGAAGGCCTTCTGCGTCGGAGCGGACCTGAAGAGCCGTGGAAGCGGGTTCGAGGCGGGGCTCATCCACGACCCCCTCGGGATCCTGGTCAGGGACGTGTTCGGCAGGATTCAGGACCTGCATGTGCCCGTGCTGGTCTCCATCGGCGGCTACGCCCTGGGAGGCGGGCTGGAGCTGGCCCTGGCGGGCGACCTGAGGATCGCCGGCGAGGGGGCCCGCCTGGGGTTCCCCGAGGCCAAGGTGGGCAGCCTCCCCGGAGCCGGCGGCACGCAGAGGGCCACCCGGATCATCGGCCCGGCCTTCACCAAGGAGCTCATGTTCACGGCCGACCACGTGGGGGCGGCCGACGCCCTGCGCATGGGCCTCGTGAACCGGGTCGTCCCGGACGCCGACCTGCTGGAGGAGACCATGGCCCTCGCTGGGAGGATCGCCGGGCGCGCCCCGCTCTCCCACGACCGCGTGAAGGCGCTGGTCAACAGGGCCACAGAGACCGACCTGGAGAGCGGGCTGGAGTTGGAGGCCACCAGCCACGCGGTGCTGCGCTCAAGCCAGGACCGCGACGAGGGGATCAGGGCGTTCAACGAGAAGCGGCCACCGGAGTTCTCGGGCTGTTGACCAGGGACAGACCAGGCCAACAGGGGCCGTGACAGGCGTGAGACAGGCGTGAGACAGGCGTGAGACAAGCGTGAGACAGGAGGTAGTCAGGTGACGGGAGTGCAGGACAGGGTTGCGGTGGTGACGGGATCCGGTCAGGGCATCGGCGAGGGAATCGCCCGGGCCCTGGCGGCGGCAGGGGCCAGGGTCGTGCTGAACGACCTGGTTCCCCAGAGGATCGACGCCGTTGCGTCGGACCTTGCAACCGAGGGACGGGAGGCTACGTGCCATGCAGCCAACGTGGCCACCGCCAAGGGGGCCGAGGGCCTGCTTGCCGCGGCCATCGACGCCTTCGGCCGGGTCGACATCCTCGTCAACAACGTGGGGATAGCCCGCGACGGCTGGCTGACCAGGATGAGCGAGGAGGACTGGGACGCCGTGATCGACGTGAACCTGAGGTCCCAGTTCCTGTGCTGCCGGGCCGCCGTGCAACACATGATGGACCAGGAGCACGGCCGGATCATCAACATCTCCTCCCGGGCGTGGCTGGGCGGGGCGGGCCAGACCAACTACTCGGCCTCCAAGGGGGCGGTGGTGAGCCTCACCCGCTCACTGGCGCTCGAGATGGCCCGCTACGGCGTGACGGCCAACTGCATCGCACCGGCCCTGGTGGACACACCCCTCTTCCGCGGCCTCGACGAGGAGGTCCAGGAGAGGCTCGTCAAGACCATCCCGGCGCGCCGCATCGGCACCCCGGCCGACATCGGCAACGCCGCCGTGTTCCTGGCCTCCGACGAGTCCTCCTACGTGACCGGCCAGACGCTCTACGTCTGCGGCGGCCGGAGCCTCGGAGCCTCATGAGGGCGACCCGGCCGTGGGCATGACCCTGGCTGAGCGGATCCTGGCCCGTGCGGCCGGACGGGAGTCGGTGGCGGCCGGCGAGTTCGTCATGGCCGAACTGGACCTGGCACTGCTGCACGACATCTTCGCCGCCCAGGTCTTCGACCTGCTGGGCGAGGTGGGGGTGGAGCGCCTGTCGGACCCCGACCGGACGGTCGTCGTCGTCGACCACCTCGTGCCGGCCCCCACGGCGGCCGCCGCGGCGGTCCACGCCAGGATCCGCCGGCACGTCTCGAGGCTCGGTGTCACGGCCTTCTACGACGCCGGCCGGGGGATCTGCCACCAGCTCCTGCCCGAGCAGGGCCACATCCGCCCGGGCAGCCTGGTCGTGGGCACCGACTCCCACACGACCACCTACGGGGCGCTGGGGGCCGGCGGCACCGGCGTCGGCACGTCGGACATGGCCTACGCCCTGGCCACGGGCCGACTCTGGTTCAGGGTCCCGGAGACCATCAGGTTCGACCTGTCGGGGCGGTTGCAACGGGGGGTCTCGTGGAAGGACGTGATCCTGCACCTGGCCGGGCGCTTCGGCGCCGACGGCGCCCAGTACAGGGCCGTGGAATTCGCCGGCCCTGCGGCCTCCGGGGCCGACATGGCCAGCCGCCTCACGGTCTCCAACATGGCCCTCGAGATGGGCGCCAAGTTCGGCCTCTTCGCCGCCGACGAGGTGACCGACGCATACCTGCGCGACCACGGCGCCGACGGCGCCGAGCCGTTCGGACCGGACCCCGACGCGGCCTACGAGGCCGTCCATGCCGTGCCGCTCTCGGGTCTCGAGCCCCAGGTGGCCCTGCCGCACGAGGTGGACAACGTCCTCCCGGTCGGGGAGGTGGAGGGGACGCCCATCGACCAGGCCTTCATCGGGTCCTGCACGAACGGGAGGATCGAGGACCTCAGGGCGGCCGCCGACGTGCTGGCGGGCAGCCGCATAGCCCCCTCGGTGAGGCTGCTCGTCGCACCGGCCTCCCAGGGTGTCATGGTGGAGGCACTCGACACCGGCGTGGTCGCCACCCTCGTGGAGGCCGGAGCCTCGATGCTGGCCCCGGGCTGCGGGCCCTGCTTCGGCGGCCACGGTGGCCTGCTGGGCCCGGGCGAGCGCTGCATCGGCACACACAACCGCAACTTCACGGGCCGCATGGGCAGCGCCGAGGCTGAGATCTTCCTGGCCTCCCCTGCCACCGTGGCGGCGTCGGCCCTGGCAGGCCACATAGCCGACCCCAGGAGCGCGGGGGTCGACGGTGGCTGACGAACCCATCCGGGGCCGGGTCTGGAGGCTGGACCACGACGTGAGTACGGACGTGCTCTCGCCCGGGGCCTACGCCGTCGACCCGGTCGAGGTGCGGCGGCTCCACGTGCTCGAGTCGGTCAGGCCGGAGTTCGCCTCCTCGGTGCAGCCCGGCGACGTGGTCGTGGCAGGCCGGAACTTCGGCTGCGGGTCGAGCAGGGAGACGGCCGCCGAGAACCTGAATGAGCTGGGCGTGGCGTGCGTGGTGGCCGAGTCGCTGGCACGCCTGTTCATGCGCAACGCCGTCGCGGTGGGGCTGCCGGCGGTGGTGTGCCCCGGGGTGTACGGCTCCTTCGACGACGGCGACGGGATCCGCGTCGACCTGGGCTCGGGGGCCGTAGAGAACACCACGACCGGGCACCGGCTGGAGGTGGAGCCGATGCCCCCGGAGATGCGCAGGATCCTGGCCGCCGGCGGGATCCTGGCGCTCCTGCGGGAACAGGCTGGCGAACAGCCGGCCGGAGTGGTGGCAGGTGGCAACCCGCTGAGGCTTTGACGGCCCTGCCGATCGAACCTACATTCGGTGCAGCCCATGACGAGCGTGACCGCAATCGAGCCGCGGGTCGGCGGGATGCTGGCGGACCTGCTGGACGTGCTCGCCCGGACCGGCGACGCCATGATCGCCATAGACGGCCGCCTGCGGATAATCGCCTGGAACGAGGCCGCCACGGGGCTGTTCGGCTACACGGCCGAGGAGGCAATGGGCCGCTCCTGCCACGAGGTGCTGTGCTGGAGGGACCGCTGCGGCGACGTCGTGTGCGACGGGTCCTGCCCGGCCGCCGAGGCGGGGGACCCCGACGAGGTGATGGAGACGCGTGACGTGCTCGGCCGCTCGGCCGCAGGCACCACCCTGTGGCTGAACGCCTCGACGATCACCCCTCCCGAGGCGTTGCGCGGGCGCTGTCGCCTCGTCCACCTGGTCAGGGAGGTGGCGGTACCGCCGGAGCTGGAGCGCCTGATCGTCGAGCGGCTCGGAGGCTGGAGCCCGGCATCCGACTCAGACGACGGCCGCCTGGACGTGCTCACGAACCGGGAGCGGGAGGTGCTGACCCTCTTGACCGAGGGCCTGGACGGGGCGGCCATAGCGGAGCGGCTGGTGCTCTCGCCGGCGACCGTGCGGAACCACATCCAGCACATCCTCAGCCGGCTGGGCGTGCACAGCAGGGCGGAGGCCGTGGCGCTGGCCCTGCGCCGCGACTAGGCCGCCGGACGCGCCTACTCGATGCGCATGCCTGAGAGGGCCCGGGCTATCACCAGCTGCTGGATCTGCTCGGTGCCCTCGAAGATGTCGTAGATCTTGGCGTCCCGGTGCCAGCGCTCGACGGGATGGTCCGTAACGTAACCGGCACCACCCAGGATCTGCATGGCCCGCTCCGTGGCCCACACCGCCACCCGGCCGGCCTTCAACTTGGCCTTCGACCCCTCGGCCTCCATGAACCCGCCCTGGCGGCCCAGCCAGGCCGCCCTCCACACCAGCAGCCGGGCAGCGTCGATCTCGGTCGCCATGTCGGCCAGCATGAACGAGATGGCCTGGTTGGCGATGATGGGCCGTCCGAACTGCACACGCTCCCCGGCATAGTCGCGGGCGTACTCGTAGGCCGCCCTCGCCACGCCGACCGCCTGCGCGCCTACGGCGGGCCTCGTCGACTCGAAGGTCTGCATGGCAGCCTGGGCGTTGCCGGGCCTGCCCTCACGCACCCTCGCCAGGCGCTCCTCCAGCTTCTCCCGACCCCCGAGGAGGCAACTGCCCGGCACCCTCACGTCGTCCAGAACCACCTCGGCGGTGTGGCTGGCGCGGATCCCGTGCTTGGAGAACTTCTGGCCCTGTGACAGGCCGGGCGTGCCGGGAGGCACCACGAAGGAGGCGTGCCCCCGGCTGCGCAGCTCGGGATCCACAACGGCAACTACGACGTGGACGTCGGCGATGCCGCCGTTGCTGATCCAGGTCTTGACCCCGTTCAGCACCCACTCGTCGGCGGCCTCGTCGTACACCGCCCTGGTGCGCATGGCGGCCACGTCGGATCCGGCGTCGGCCTCCGAGGAGGCGAACGCCCCCAGCCTCACGTCGTCGGGGGTGCCGTAGCACTGAGGCACCCACTCCATCACCTGCTCCTGGGTGCCGGCGGCCGCGATTCCGGCCGCGGCCAGGCCCGAACCCATGATGGCCATGCCGATCCCTGCGTCACCCCAGAACAGTTCCTCGATGGCCACGGGGAGGGTCAGGCCGGTCTTGTCGTTCCACATGCCGTTGGCCAGGAACTCCCACCCGTAGAGGCCGATGCGGGCGGCCTCCTGGATGACCGGCCAGGGGACCTCCTCACGGCGGTCCCACTCCTCGGCCACGGGACGCACGACGTCCACCGCGAACTCGTGGACCCAGTCGCGGAGTTGGACCTGCTCCTCGTTCAGGTCGAGTGAGAAGTCCGACATGGGGTGCTCCTGGCGTGGTGGGTGGGCGGGCTTGGTACCCGACGAGGTTACTCCCCGGTAACAACCCCTCCCTCACCGGCTGGCGGGTGCACCAGGGCGACCGCGCACAGGGCCAGGACGGCTCCGACCACGTAGGGCGCCCCGGGAGACACGCCCCCGAACAGCAACCCGGCGGCCAGAGGTCCGGCGATCCTGCCGAGGGCCCCGGCGCTCTGCTGCATTCCCAGGGCTGCGCCACGCGAGCCCGGCCCAACCGCCTCCACCGTCGCTGCCGAGAGCGTGGGCCCGAACAGCCCCTGGCCCAGCACCAGCAGAACCAGGGCCGTGGTCAGCCCCGTCCACGACCAGCCCGCCGCCAGCACGGCCATGCCCCCAGCCACGAGGACGAGCGAGGAGCGGAGTGCGGCCGTCGTCCCCAGACGGTCGTTGACCGGCCCGACCAACCTCGTGTGCACGAGCACCATGAGCAGGCCGATCGAGGCGAACGTCCCGTAGATGGACGGGTCGTCCAGCTGTGGGAAGCGCCTGTCCAACAGCATGGCGAAGGTCGACTCGAACCCGGCGAAGCCCGCCATGCCCACGAAGGCCAGCATGGCCAGGCGCTTCACCGGCAGGCCCGCTCCGAGGAGGGTCCGCAGCGGTCCCGGGCTGTGCGGGTCGGCCAACGTCGCCCCTGACGGCCCCGACGGCAGCCTCACCGAGGCCACCACGGCGTTGGTGGCGGCCAGCCCGGCAGCCACGAGGAAGGGCAGCTGCCGACTGCCCAGGGCAGCGAACGACCCGATCAGCGGTCCCACCACGAACCCCAGGCCGAAGGCGGCGGCCAGCAACCCCAGCAGGCGGGGCCGGGCCTCCGGCTCAGCCAGGTCGGCCACGGCGGCCTGGCCGACCGCGTAGGACGATCCCGAGGCGCCGTCGAGGGCACGCCCCAGGAACAGCACCCAGAGGGCGCCGGCCGTCCCGGTCAGGAGGCTGCCGAGCGACGACCCGACCAGGGCCACGACCAGGACGGGCTTGCGGCCCACCCGGTCCGAGAGGCGGCCCCAGAGTGGGGCGGCCACCACCTGTGCCGCCGAGAAGGTGGCCAGCACCGCCGTGGCCGTGGCCGGCGATGCTCCGAAGTCCTCCGCGTAGAGGGGCAGGACCGGTATGACGATCCCGAACCCGACGAGGTCGAGGGCCACGGTCGTCCAGACCACCCAGAAGCCCCGCGGCCGCCGCCCGTGACCGTCGGAGTGCGTCCCCACGGCGCCGCAGGCTACCGGCGGGCGGCTGGAGCCCATGCCGGCCCGGCGCGGGGCGCGCCCGTCCCGGCTCCCGGCTCCCGGCTCCCGGCTCAGGCGCCCAGCAGGTCGACCACCACGTCTCCGTAGAAGTCGGTCGTGAGGCGCAGCGACTCGACGTCGATCCGCTCGTCGTTGCCGTGGAAGCGCCTGAAGAACTCGCCGGGTTCGATCCCCGGGCTGAAGAGGGCGGCGCCGTAGGCCACCGCCCCCATGTCCCGGTAGACCCTGGCGTCGGTGAAGCCCACGATGAACTGCGGGCTCAGCCGGGCCGAGGGGAACCGGCGGGTCGTGGCCCGCTCGAGGGAGTCCCAGAGGGGCGTGTCGGTCCTGCTAATCGAAGCCCGGTCGTTCATGACCGCCTCCACCTCGACCTCGGCGGCCAGGTCCCCAAGCGCCGCATCCAGGTGTTCCTGCACCGACTCGGAGTCCTCGCCGGGGAGGGTCCTGATGTCGACCTCCAGGACCACGCGGTCGGGGATGACGTTGGTCTTGCCGTCCATCCGGGTTGCGTTCACCGAGAAGGTGGTGTGGGTGCAGGCGTGCAGCAGGCCGGCCACCCCCGGGTTGGGCATGGCGTCCAGGTACCCGTCGATGCGGTCCTCGTCCAGCAGCTGCTGCCGTGCCTCGTCGGGGAGGTCCATGGCGTCCACCTGGGCGGTCCAGAGCTCGTGGAAGCGGGGCTGTGGCAGGTAGTCGGCCAGGCGCTGGGCCACGGCGGCGGCCTTCACCAGGGCGTTGTCGGTCCGGTACGGCATGGACCCGTGGCCCGGTGTGCCCCGCACCACCAGGCGCCGCCAGGCCACCCCCTTCTCCCCCACGTTCATGGACACCGTGGGGGCCCCGGGAGGGCCGCTGTGCAGCCCGCCGGACTCGGTTAGCACGTAGTCGGTGCGGATGGCGTCGGCCTCGTTGTCGGCCATCCACCTGGCGCCGTGGGCGCTGCCGTGCTCCTCGTCGGCCACGGCGAAGAAGACCAGGTCACCCGACGGCCGGAAGCCCCGGTCCGCCAGCCTGCGCAGGGTCACGGCCTGGGCGGCGGTGAGGTTCAACATGTCGACCGCCCCACGTCCCCAGACCTCTCCGTCTACCAGCTCGCCGCCGAACGGGTCCCTGGTCCAGCCGTCCGGGTTCACGGGCACCACATCGGTGTGGCCCATGAGGCACAGCGAGGGCGCCCCCTCCACCGATCCCTCCATCCGGGCTACCAGCGAGACCCGGCCGGGTGTCGGCTCGAAGCGCTCCACGTCCAGGCCGGACCCCTCCAGGTAGGCCTCGATCAGGTCGGCGTTGCGCACCTCGCCGCCTGACGAGGGCGTTCCGTCGTTCACGCAGGCGCCGCGTACGAGCGCCTGGAGCAGCTCGACGGTCTCGCCTGCGGGGTCTCCGGACATGGTGAGAAGGTAGGCGAGGCGCCGGGCGTGCGGGTAGCCGTCGGGCTGGGAAGGACCGCCACCACATGGCCGGTCCCCAGGGCGCCCGGAATGCGACGAAGCGTGTCTGCAGCAGCAATGGGGCGCGCCGCTAGCCTCGGACCCCCATGGACCCAGACACTGCCGGAGCCGCTGCGCGCCCGCCCCGGATCCCCGAGAAGCCCACCCTGGAGGGGCTGGAGGACCGCTGGGACGCAGCCTGGGAGGAGCAGGGCACCTACAGGTTCGACCGCACCAGGTCCCGCGACGAGGTGTTCTCGGTGGACACCCCGCCGCCGACCGTGAGCGGGTCGCTCCACGTGGGGCACGTGTTCTCGTACACCCACACGGACACCGTCGCCCGGTTCCAGCGCATGCGGGGCCGCGAGGTCTTCTACCCGATGGGCTGGGACGACAACGGCCTGCCCACCGAGCGTAGGGTCCAGAACTACTACGGGGTGCGCTGTGACCCGACGCTCCCGCACGACCCCGGCTTCCAGCCGCCCGGCGATGCCGGCGACCCGAAGGCCATCAAGAAGCGCGGCGACGTCAACATCAGCAGGCGCAACTTCATAGACCTCTGCCACACCCTCACCGCCGAGGACGAGCTGGCCTTCGAGGAGCTCTGGAGGCATCTGGGCCTGTCGGTGGACTGGACCCAGACGTACGCCACCATCGACGAGCGCAGCCAGCGGATCGCCCAGCAGGCCTTCCTGAACAACCTGGACCGCGGCGAGGCCTACCAGGTGGAGGCGCCCTCGCTGTGGGACGTGACCTTCAGGACGGCGGTGGCCCAGGCCGAGTTGGAGGACAGGGAACGACCGGGTGCCTACCACACGCTCGTGTTCCGCGCCGCAGACGGAACCGACCTGCACATCGCCACGACCCGCCCCGAGCTGCTGGTGGCCTGCGTGGCCCTGGTGGCCCACCCCGACGACGACCGCTACCGGCACCTGTTCGGCTCAACGGCCACCACGCCTGTGTTCGGCGTCGAGGTGCCCGTGCACGCACACGAGCTGGCCGACCCCGACAAGGGCACCGGCATGGCCATGATCTGCACCTTCGGCGACACCACCGACGTGACCTGGTGGCGTGAGCTGGACCTGCCTGTGAGGGCCGTGATCGACAGGACGGGCCGCTTCCAGGCCGAGGCTCCACCTGGAGTCGTGTCGGAGGCGGGGATCGCCGCCTACGCAAGGCTGGCCGGCAAGACGGTCTTCTCGGCCCAGCAGGAGATGGTCGAGATGCTGGTCGAGGCCGGCGGAACGGTCGGCGAACCGGAGCCCATTACGCATCCCGTGAAGTTCTTCGAGAAGGGCGACCGTCCGCTGGAGATCGTCACCAGCAGGCAGTGGTACATCCGCAACGGCGGCCGCGACGACGACCTGAGGAGCGCCCTGATCGCCCGGGGCGACGAGATGGCCTGGCACCCGCCGTACATGCAGGCCCGCTACACCAACTGGATCGACGGCCTGAACGGCGACTGGCTGATCAGCAGGCAGCGCTTCTTCGGGGTGCCCCTGCCGCTCTGGTACCCCGTGGACGACCAGGGCGACCCGGTCTTCGACCAGCCGATCACGCCGCCGCCGGAGGACCTCCCGGTGGACCCCTCCAGCGACACCGCCCCGGGCTTCGAGGAGTCCCAGCGGGGTGGCCCCGGCGGGTTCGTCGGCGATCCCGACGTCATGGACACCTGGGCCACCTCCTCGCTGACCCCCCAGATCGCCTGCGGCTGGGGCTTCGACGGGGACCTCTACGGCCGCACCTTCCCGATGGACGTGCGCCCGCAGGCCCACGACATCATCAGGACCTGGCTGTTCTCGACGGCGGTGCGCTCCCACCTGGAGGAGGGCACAGCGCCGTGGCGGCACTGCGCCCTGAGCGGCTGGGTGCTGGACCCGGATCGAAAGAAGATGTCCAAGTCCAAGGGCAACGTGGTGACGCCCATGGGTCTGCTGGAGAAGTACGGGTCGGACGCCGTGCGCTACTGGGCGGCCAGCGGACGCCCGGGCACCGACACGGCGTTCGACGACGGCAAGATGAAGATCGGTCGGCGCCTCGCCATAAAGGTGCTCAACGCCAGCCGCTTCGTGCTGGGTTTCGGAGCCGACGGCGAGGAGGTTGGGGAGGCCGAGGAGGCTGGGCCGGCCGGGATCGACCCGGTGACCGACCCGCTCGACAGGGCGATGCTGGCGTCCCTGGCCGACCTGGTCAACGAGGCAACGACAGCCTTCGAGGGCTTCGACTACGCCAGGGCCCTGGAGCGCACGGAGACCTTCTTCTGGTCGTTCACCGACGACTACGTGGAGCTGGTCAAGACCCGTGCCTACGAGGGCGACCCGGAGGGATCGGCATCTGCCCGGGCTGCTCTGCGGATAGCCCTGTCGACGCTCCTGCGCCTGCTGGCCCCGATACTGCCGTTCGTGACCGAGGAGGTCTGGTCGTGGTGGATGGAGGGGTCGATCCACCGCCAGGCCTGGCCCGACGCCGAACGGGTGCGGGCCATGGCCGAGGCGGCCGGCGAGCCGGTCGACCCGGCCATGGCCACCGTCGCGGCCGACACCCTGACCGAGTTGCGTCGGCACAAGACCACGGCCAAGCTCTCCCTGGTCACGCCCGTGGTTGAGTGCACGGTCACCGACACACCCGAGCGCCTGGAGTTGCTGCGCCCGGTGCTGGCCGACGTGGCCGCCGCGGCCAGGGCCACCCGCATTGAGCTGGCCGAGGGTGACGCCCTGTCGGCAGAGGTGGTCCTGGAGGCCCCGGCCGGCTGATGGCGCAGGCCCGATCAGGCGTGGGCCGTGTCAGCGCAGGCGCCGCCGGGTCTGGGCCAGGAGGCGACAACCTCGTCCGAGTACGGGTCGGCGCCGGAGCCGGGCCAGACTCATGGCATGCCCCAACCCGACCCGACCGCCGACCCGCCTGCCTTCGAGCACCTCGTCGTCACCTGCGACGGGCGGCGGGCGCGGCTCACCCTGAACAGGCCCGAGAGCCTCAACGCACTCTCCAACGCGGTCATGGCCGAGGTGATAGCAGCGGCCGACTGGTTGAACCACCAGCCCGACCTGAGGGTGGTCGTGGTCGAGGGGGCCGGACGTGCCTTCTGCGCCGGCTTCGACGTGAACGACTTCACGACCGACATGCCGAGGTCGCCGGCGGGCGGGCGCACCCCCGCCGACACAGGACGCCTGATGGCCGACGCCCTAGAGCACATGGCCCCCGTGGCCGTCGCCAGGCTGCACGGACACGTGGTCGGAGGAGGCCTGGTGCTGGCCGCAGCCTGCGACCTGAGGGTGGCTGCAGACGACGTGCGCTTCTCCATCCCCGAGGTGGACCTGGGCATTCCCCTGGCCTGGGGCGGCATACCACGCCTCGTGAGGGAGATCGGGCCGGCCCTGACCAAGGAGCTGGTCATGACCTGCCGGCCGTTCGGCGCCGACGAGGCCAGGGCAGCGGGTTTCCTGAACCGGGTCGTGCAACCCGAGGCCCTGGACGAGGCAGTCGACGACCTGGCCGAGGCCGTGGCCTCCAGGCCCCGCCTGGCCACGCTGGCCACGAAGGCCCACACGAACGCGGTGACCGAGCAGATGGTGGGTACCACAAGGTCCTGGTCCGACGCCGACGGGCTGGGCGTGGCCCTACGCGACCCGGAGGCCAGGGCTGCCCAGGCCGCCTACCTGGAGCGCCTACGGGGCAGGCGAGCGGGTGATGGAGGCGGGGGAGGCGCCGGCTCGTGACCGTCGCCGACCGGATCTTCGTCAACGGCCGGTTCCTGACCCTCGACAGGTCCAACCCGACTGCCGGGGCGCTGGCCTCCTGGCAGGGCCGCATCCTGGCCGTCGGCGACCGGCTGGCGGTCGAGGGCCTGGCCGGCCCCGGAACGGACACGGTCGACCTCGGCGACGCCACGGTGCTGCCCGGCTTCATCGAGACCCACATGCACCCGCTCATCGCGGGTGTGCAGATGTCGGCCCCGCAGGTGGGAACACCCCCGTGCACATCGGTCGCCGACGTGGTGGCAGCGCTGAGGTCCAGGGCCGAAGCGACCCCTCCCGGCGAGCCCATCCAGGCGTGGGGGTTCGACGACAGCCTCATCGGCGACGACCGCCACCTCACCCTCCAGGACCTGGACGGGGCCAGCACCGCCCACCCCGTGTACGTGAGCCACATCTCCGGCCACCTGGGGTACGCCAACTCCGCAATGCTGGCCCTTGCCGGTGTGGACGACTCGGTCGAGGACCCGCCGGGCGGCGCCTTCGTCCGCGACGCCGACGGGCGCCTCACCGGCGAGATGCACGAGACCGCCAACTTCAACGTGGCCACTGCTGTTCCACACGCCACGCTGAACGAACTCCTGGAGGGGGCGCGGGCCATCTCGGACCGCTGCCTCGAACGGGGCGTGACCAGCGTGACCGACGCCGCTGTGATGGACCCGACCATGTGGGGCGCCTACCAGGAGGCGGTCGAGTCGGGCGTGTTCCGCGTCCGGGCACGCCTGTTCCCCATCTGGCGGGGTGCCGACCGCATCCCGTTCCGCACCGGCCTCGGCGACGACCGACTCTCGCTGGGAGCCATGAAGTTCGTCAGCGACGGATCGATCCAGGGCTACACGGCCTGCCTCTGCAAGGGCTACTACGACCGCCCCGACGTCCTGGGTACCGAGGTGATAGCCGCCGGTGAGTTGGTGGAACTTGTCACGAAGGCACACAGGGACGGGTGGCAGGTGGCCATCCACTCCAACGGGGACCAGGCCATCGACAACGCCCTGGACGCCATCGAGGCGGCCCTGGCTGACACCCCCCGGCCCGACCACCGGCACCGCCTCGAGCACGTGCAGATGGCCCGCGAGGACCAGCTGGAGCGCATGGCGCGGCTGGGGGTGCTGGCCTCCGTGTTCGCCAACCACGTCTGGTACTGGGGGGACCGCCACCGCGACCGGTTCCTGGGCCCGGAGCGGGCGGAGCGAATAGACCCGCTGGCCAGCTTCGCCGACCACGGCATCCCCCACGCCCTGCACTGCGACGCGCCGGTCACCCCGATCGACCCCCTGTTCACGATCTGGACGGCGGTGAACCGCGTGACCCGCGACGGCGAGGTGCTGGGCCCCGAGCAGCGGGCGAGCGTAGAGGCGGCCGTTGCCGGCTACACCAGCGCCGCCGCCTTCCTGAACATGGAGGAGGCCGACAAGGGCACCCTCGAGGTCGGCAAGCTGGCCGACCTGGTGGTGCTGGACGACGACCCCTTCGCCGTCGAGCCCGACGCCATCAGGGACATCGGCGTGAGGGCCACCGTGGTCGGGGGAACGGTCGACTACCAGGCCTGAGGTCACGGCCGGCCGCACCCATCGACCCGGTCCGGACCGGACCGGGCCGAGATCACCTTCCGGAACATGTCCTCCTCGGTTGGTTCCCCGGGGCAGCAGGACCGATTCGGCTCATGCGGAGACCCGGCTGCCCTCCGGGCTGGCCGTCCCCAGGGTCGCCAGCAGGTCCCCCAGGTCGGGGGCCGGCATCCCCGTGACCAGCACCATGAGTCCCGATGGAACACCCCCGAAGGGCTCAACGGCCACAGTCCCACCGGCCAGGTGGACGGCCGCCGCCCGGCCGTGGAGACCGGCGAACGTGCCCTTGGCCCTCACCAGCACCTCTGAGTACTCGTCGAGGGCGGAAGCCACACGGTCGGTGTCGACGGGCCCGTCGGCCGACCACAGCGACACCGAAACCGGTATGTCCAGGGCGTCGGCCGGCGTGGGTTCGGCTGCCTCGAGGCCACCGAACACCAGCGGCACCCAGCGCCCGTCGTCGGACGCCACGATCAGGGGGGTGTCGGGAGCGACGTCGCGGCACCAGGCGGCAGCCCCCTCGCCACCGTCGTGAGCCACGTCGGACTTGGTCAGGATGAGCAGGTCGGCGGCACATGCCTGCCGGTGCACCAGCGGCCCGAAGACGCGGTCGGCCGACCGGGCCACCACGTCGCCGGCGTCGACGGCCACGACCACCCCGTCGGGACGGATCCGGCGCCGATCCCCGTAGGAGGCGACGCGGCCGGGCTCGGCCACCCCGCTGGCCTCGATGACGATGCGCTCCGGCGGCCTGTCCCCCAGTACCAGGTCGCGCAGGGTCAAGCCGAGGGAGCCACCGATTGAACAGCAGACACATCCGTTGGTGAGCTCCACCGTGTCGCCGTGGTGGGCCGCCACCAGCTCGGCGTCGATGTTGACCTCACCGACGTCGTTGACCACGACGGCGATCCGCTCACCCTGTACTTCCCGGAGCAGCCGGTTCACGAGGGTGGTCTTGCCCGCCCCCAGCCATCCGCCAAGCACGACCATGGGGATGCGGCAGCCGTCGGCCACCCGTTCAGCCACAGGTTCAGCCACCCGTTCAGCCATCCAGCGGGCGCACCGCGCCGCCCAGAACCGTGGCCACGATGCCTATGTCGGGCCAGTCGACCGGATCGGTCTCGAAAGGGTCGTTGGCCAACACCGTCATGTCCGCCCTCTTCCCCGCGGCCAGCGAACCGATCTCGTGGTCCAGCTTCAGCTGCCATGCCGCCTCGATTGTGACGGCGGCCAGGGCGTCCCACGGGGTCAGGCACTCGGTGGAGGCGGGCACCCTGCCGCTGGCCGTCCGTCGGGTGGCCAGCAGGGAGGCTCCCTCCAGCGGCTTCAGCGGCCCCATGGGTAGGTCCGAGTGCAGGGCCACACTCACCCCGTTGCGGCGGGCCGACCCCACCCGGGTGATGAGCGACGCCCTCTCGGTTCCCAGCCACTCGTCGACCATGACGTCACCGAATTGGGCCATGTAGTAGCCGTTGGCCTGGACCGCGCAGCCCAGGGCGGCCAACCGGCGGACCTGGGCCTGGGTGGACAGGGCGAAGTGCTGGACGACCGTTCGGTGGTCGAACCTGGGGGTCTCGGCCATCAGAGTCTCGACGGCCCCCAGCGTGGCCTCGAGGCCGCCGTCGCCGGTGGCGTGGACGTTGATCTGGTAGCCGTCCTCCCAGTAGGGGCGGATCTGGTGGGCCAGGCGGTCGGGCTCGGACATCCAGGCGCCCTCGTGGCCGTCGATGAAGCCCGGCTCCCCCACCTGGCAGAGTTGCGACATGAAGGAACCGTCGGCGTAGAACTTGACCGACCGCAGGTGTTGCACCAGGTCGTCGAATGTCCCCGTCATTGCCTCCATGCGGTCCTTGGCCTCCTCCTTGGACACCAGCTGGAAGACCATGGCGCTGGGCATCAGGTAGGTGCGGAACGGGGCCCGCGCTCCCCCGTAGACCGAGATGAAGGCCTCCAGGTCGCGGTCGGGGCCGCCGATCCCGTAGCCGGCGTCGCAGAGCGTGGTGACGCCGCCCCGGTGGGCCATGTCGGCGATACCCACCAGGAGGTCGTCCAGCCTGCCGTCGCCGATGAGGTGCGGGTTGAGGATCCGCATCCCCCAGGCCATTCCCGACTCCCACATCCGACCCGAGTCGAGGTCGATGTAGGGATCCCACGCCGTAGCCTCCTCCGCGTTCAGCCATTCCAGGGCGGCGCCGTTGCACCTGAACTCGTGGTAGCCCCGCGGCCAGACGACGATGGGTCGGTCGGCCGACACCTCTTCCAGCGCCTCCCTGTCCACGGGCCCGTGGAACTGGGGGTGGTGGCCGTAGACCACGAGGGGCTCACCGGGTGCCCCGGAGGCCTCGAGTTCCCTCAGCCTCTCCCAGTACCCGTCGGGGCTGGTGGTGGCCGGGATGCTGCGACCGGGCAGGTCCCACGCCTCGGGGGTGATCCACTCGCAGGCCAGCAGGCCGGCCATCATCGACGGGTGAACGTGGGGGTCGATGAACCCCGGGAGGACCACATCGTCGGCGAACCGGTCGTCGATGACATGCTCGTGGCGGGTCAGCCAGGGCTGCAGCGACTCGACTGATCCCACCTCCACGATGCGCCCGTCCCTCACTGCCACAGCGGTCGCCTCGGGCAGGGACGGGTCCATGGTGTGGACCCGCCGGGATGTGAAGACGGTGATCAAGTTGGTGGCTGTGTGTTCCTGAGGGCCGTCAGGGCCAGCCGGCGGAGCTGTTCGACGACGGCTGCGTCCATGGGCCCGGCGTCCAGCAGGAACCGGTAGGTGATCGGCCCTAGGAAGAACTCCTTCAGGAGGCTGACGTCCCAGGCGGGATCCACCTCACCGCGATCCTGGGCACGCTCGATGATCTGCATGATCGTGTTGTGGTCGTGGGTCTGGGTCCTGGCCATGGCCAGGTCGACATCCCGGTTGTGGGAGGCCACCTCGATCAGGCTGGCTGTGATCCTCCTGAAGCCGCGGGTCTCGTAGAGCGCTACCCGATCGGCGAACCAGGCCTCAATCTCGGCCTCGAGGCTGCCCATGTCGTCGACCTGGGCCGCTCCCACGGCGTGGTCGACCAGGGCCACGTAGATCTCGTCCTTGCTGGACCAGCGGTTGTAGATGGTGCTCTTGGAGACCCGTGCCTCGGCCGCCAGGGCGTCCGTCGTGAACCCGGCCACGCCCCGGTCGGCCAGGAGCACCTCGGCGGCGTCAAGGATCGCCACGGTCGTCGGATCCTGGACCTCGGGTTCGGCCATACCAGTTGCTGCCACCTCGGATCCAGCCACACCGGCTCCATCCACTCCCGTCGCTGGGCTCGTCACCATCTGTGTGTCCCCCCCGTCCGACGCCTGGTCTGCCGTCTAGTCCGGCACGGTGTCGAGCACGTACTCCGGCACAGAGCCCGCCGTGCCCGCCGGCCTTGCCAACCGACAGTAGATACAGTACCGTACCGTACTGTCAAGTAGGTGACCGGCGTCACGCCACCTCCCCCGGAGGGGCGCAGGAGGACCGGCCGCCGGTCAATCCACCGAACTGGAGGGGATTGACCATGCGTCGACATGGACGTGTTCTGATCACATTGGGGGTTG
>CAYFOV010000008.1:0-116151 GCA_964344855.1 uncultured Candidatus Nemicrothrix sp. | reverse complement strand
ACCTCCCGAACCCCGAGGGTTCGGGAGGTTCCGATGTCTCGCGACATCACATCGGTGGAGGTGATGGGAATCGAACCCACGACCTCTACGTTGCGAACGTAGCGCTCTAGCCAACTGAGCTACACCCCCGCGGGCGGGAGTGAGCGTAGCGGGAGCGCCTAGGGCTCGGTCCGGGCTGGCGGATCCTCCGGAGCGGCGTGCGCGCCGGTCAGTTGGCCCGGCGGCGCAGCACGGCCTCGTCGCTCATGGCGATGCCGGGTTGTTCGGCAGCCAGGAACGGGGTGCCCTGCCTGAGCGGAACGACCGTTGCACGCCGCTCGCTCTCGGCCTGGTGCCTGGTGGTGAGCATCACGGCGTAGCCGACCAGCACCACATCGGCCAGGAAGTGGACCATCCAGAGCGCGCCGCCCACCGCCACGGCCCCCAGGAGGGTGAAGGCGGCGATTCCGCCGAGCGCTATCAGGACGTCGCGCCGGCGGCGGCGTGCGGCCGAGGGCCCGCTCGGAAGGGCCCCGGCCTGCTGGCGCAGGGCCCGCAGCCCGGTGGCGTCGAACCTGCCCATTGCCGAGAGCGTTCCGACGGGACGCATGGCCGACGGCTCACGACGCAACAGCGGCGGAACCAGCACCGCAGCCCACAGGACTCCCAGCCCCAACAGAATCAGCACCGGTCGGTTCCCTCCCCGCCGGCCCACTTGGTCGGCATGTCGGGTCACCGTACTGCCAGATCCCTGTCAGATGGTGGATTTCCACGCGCGGAAAGCGCGAATACTCGCGCGTGACGCGCGAGGTTCCTGACGGCCAGCCACGGGCCGTGGCCGGGAACCCCTCAGGATCCCCGGGTCCAGGAACCGGAGCGCCCCCCGGTCTTCTCCCAGAGGGCCAGGTCCGATACGACCATGGAGCGGTCCATGCCCTTGCACATGTCGTAGACCGTGAGCGCCGCCAGCGAGCAGGCCGTGAGGGCCTCCATCTCGATGCCGGTCCGCTCCACGGTCTCGGCCACGGCCTCGATGTCGACCCAGGCCCCGCCCACGGTCAGGTCCACCGACACCGAGCTCAGCATCAGTGGATGGCAGAGCGGCACCAGCTCGGCGGTCCGCTTCGCCGCCTGGATGCCGGCCACCCTCGCCACGGCCAGGACGTCGCCCTTGGCGACACTGCCCGACCGGAGGGCTTCGGCGGTCTCCGGAAGCATCGTCACCCTGGCCCGCGCCACGGCCCTCCTGTGGCTGGCCTGCTTGTCGCCCACGTCGACCATCCTGGCCCTTCCCTCGGAGTCCAGGTGGGTGAAGCCCGCTCCCTCCGGGTCGGCCCGTCCGCCCAAGGACCGTCAGCCCCCGATCTGGGACATCGAGCGGGCCGGCCTGATGAAGTCGACCCTTCCGATGCCATGGCCAGCCCACTTGGCGGCGACCGCCCGCTCCAGGAGTTCGCAGACCTCGTCGTCGGCGGCGCCCGACCGGAGCAGGCCCCGCAGGTCGTACTCCTCTACGGCGAAGAGGCAGTTCCGGAACTGGCCGTCGGCGGTGAGGCGGATCCGGTCACAGGTGTCACAGAACTGCTGGGTGACGCTGGCGACCACGCCCACCTCGCCGCCGTCGTCCGCGTACCGGTAACGGGTCGCCGGAGCCGAGGTGCGCTCGACGGGCTCCAGTGGGAACTCGGCGGCGATCTTCTCCAGGATCTCGGCCTGTGAGACCACGGAGCCGTCGGACCAGGCCTCGTCGGCGTCGAGGGGCATGAACTCGATGAACCGGACGACCACACCCAGCTCACGGCCGAACCGGGCGAAGTCCAGGACCTCGTCGTCGTTGACGCCCCTCATCACGACCATGTTCACCTTCACCGGGCTGATCCCGACTTCGATGGCCCTCTCGATCCCGGCCAGGACGGCAGGAAGCCCGTCGCGCAGCGTCAACTCCTCGAAGCGGTCCCGCCGAAGCGAGTCCAGCGAGACGTTGATCCGGCTCAGTCCGGCTGACGCCAGCGGACCGGCCATGGACTCCAGGGTCGCCGCGTTGGTGGTCATGCACAGGTCTATCGGGAGGCGTGCCAGCATGCCGACGAGCGTCGCCAGCCGTGCACGCACCGTGGGTTCGCCACCGGTGAGGCGGATGCTCGTGACGCCGTAGCGTTCGACCAGCAGCCGGGCGACCCTCTCGACCTCCTCGAAGGTGAGCAGGTCCTGGCGGGGCACCCAGTCCAGCCCCTCGGCGGGCATGCAGTAGCTGCACCTGAAGTTGCACCGGTCGGTGACCGAGATGCGAAGGTCCCGGTGCACCCTCCCGAAGCCGTCCGTCAGCTGGTTGGCCACGCCAACAGCGTAGGGGCATACCCGGGATCCGGTGCCATCGGTGGCGGTGCCGTGCTCCCGGGTCGCCTGGCCGCACCCCGATCAGGTGAGGAGCATCACCTCGACGCTGTCGCCCTTCGCTACCCCCGGGCCGTCGGGCAGCACGGCAAGGCCGTCGGCACCGGCCATGGCCGCCAGCTGGTGGGAGCCCTGGCCTCCCGACGGCTCCACCAGGTAGCCGCCGTCCCCGTAGGCGACGCGTACCCGGGCGAAGTGGACCTTGCCGTCGGCGACGCGATCCAGCGCCCGGCCGGCACGGGCCAGCACGGTCGGCCTGAACAGGCGCTCGTGGCCCGACATCGACAGCAGCGCAGGCCTGGCGAACAGCTCGAAGGAGACCATGGACGAGACGGGGTTGCCGGGAAGGCCGAAGACGGGCGTACCCCCGACCAGGCCGAAGGCCAGCGGCTTGGCCGGCCGGATGGCGACCTGCATCCAGCGCATCTCGCCGATCCTCTCCATGACCTCCTTCACGTAGTCGAAGTCGCCCATGCTCACCCCGCCCGAGGTGAGCACGGCATCGCAGCCGGCTGCCCCCGCCAGCAGGGCAGCCTCGATTGCGGGCCCGTCGTCTGGGACGAGGCCCAGGTCCACTCCTTCGACACCCAAGTCGGCCAGCAGGGCCAGGAGGGCGTCACGGTTGCTGTCCCTGATCTGGCCGGGTCCGGGGGTACCTGTGACCAGCTCGTCGCCGGTGGACATCACCCCCACGGTCGGCCGCCGGAACACGGGCGCGGACCTGCATCCGATGCTGGCCAGGACGCCCACGTGGGCCGGCCGCAGGACCGTTCCGGCGGCGAACACCTCCTCACCCGGCCTGAGGTCCTCGCCGGCCTCCCTCACGTGGTTGCCCTCGGGCACCTCCGCCTCGACGGTCACCGTCCCACCGGCGGGATCCACCGATGTCCGCTCGACCATGACCACGGCGTCGGCTCCGTCGGGCAGCGGCGCGCCCGTCATGATCCGGACCGCCTCACCCCGACGGACCGGAACATCGGCGACGGATCCGGCGGCCACGGTCCCGACGATCGCCAGGTCGACGGGAGCTCCGACGGTGTCCGCCGCCCGGACTGCGAAGCCGTCCATGGCCGTGTTGGCGAACGGCGGCACGGGCCCGCCTGCCACGACGGCCTCGGCCAGAACCAGCCCCAGGGCGTTGCGGATGTCGACCTCGGCGGCAACGGGACCGGGACAGGCCTCCAGGACGTACGCCCGAGCCTCCTCCAGTGGGATCACGCGGCGAGGATAGCCACGGGCACGGCACGGCCCGAATGCGGCCACCGGCCTGTTGAACCCCCGTGGACGGCCGCTGCGCGTGCAGTGGGCCCGCTCACCTCGGAATCCTCATCCCTTCACCGTCACCTGTCCTGTGACCACGAGCCCTCCCGGCCCGACAGGAGGCGCCTGATGTTGGCCTGGTGCCTCACCACTACCAGCCCGGCCAGTGCGGCCGCGACCAGGACCTCGACGACGGGCGCCCCGCTCCAGACCACCAGCCACGGCATCACAGCCGCCATCGCCAGCGAGCCCAGGGAGGCCTTCCTGGTGAGCCCTGCCACGGTGAAGAACACCACCGTCGCCACCAGCGTCAGGAGGGGGAACAGCACCCACCCACCTCCGCCGGCCGTGGCAACCCCCTTGCCACCCCGCAGGCGCCTCGTGACGGGCAGCACGTGGCCGACGACCGCTGCCGCCCAGCAGGCCAGGGCCAGGCTCCTGCCGCCCAGGGCCAGCCCCACCACCGTCGGCACGGCACCCTTGCCCAGGTCGGCGGCGAAGACCATCAGCCCCGCTCCCCGGCCAGCCACCCTGAACACGTTGGTGGCTCCCGGGTTCCCCGAGCCCTCCCTCGTCGGGTCCAGTCCCCTGCGCCCGGCCACCCAGTGGGCGGATGGGAGTGTCCCCAGGAGGTAGGCACCGGCCACGACGGCGAGGTGGACGACGATCACGACACCAGCATTCCCGCTGTGGAGCGTGTTGGGGCGGATTCCGCCGATCGGGGCTGCGTCCGGCGTGTACCGCAACGCCGGTAGGCTGACCCGTCGGCTTCCAGCCCAACACCTGATGCACTGACGGAACCCCTGCCATGCCCACGTACCAGTACCGCTGCCCAGACTGCGCACACGAGTTCGAGGTCCGCCAGGCCTTCAGCGAGGAACCGCTGACCGCATGCCCCACCGACGGTTGCTCCGGCAGCGTCCGGAAGGTCTTCAGCGGGGTGGGAATCTCCTTCAAGGGCGACGGCTTCTACAAGAACGACCACGGCTCGGGCTCCGGCGCACGCAGGTCCGGCTCCGGCTCCTCTGACGGTGACGCCAAGGGGACCGAGAAGGCCCCGGCTGGTTCGTCGGGCAGCGACGCCAAGGCCGGATCCAACGGCTCCGGCGGCACGGCTGGCGACGGTGCCGGCAGCAACGGCTCCGCCAAGGGCTCAGAGAAGGGCTCCGAGAAGGGCGACAAGGCGACAGCCGGCTCCGGAGGCTGAGCCACCACGACCACGCACCCCGGACCAACCCCGCACCTCCCCCACCACATCCCACCCCGGGGAGGATCTTCATGGGGTACCTGCTGGCACGAGTCCGGCTCTGGGCGGCCCACCACCGGTTGGCCTGGTGGCTGGGCGCCGCGGCCCTGGCCGGCCTGACCGGCCTCACCGTCCAGTCCGCCACCCAGGTGGCTCCGTGCGAAACCAGCTCGCAGCCGGCCGCCGACACGCCGGCCGGGCTGCTCTTCGAGGGCGAGAGGGGGGTGGCCCTGGACCGCGGCGCAGACCCGCTGCCGCTCTCCGTGGGCGACCGGATCGACCTGGTGGCCGTCGACGACTACACCCCGAGCGGCCGCCTGCTGGTGACCTCGGCCAGGGTGCTGGATGTCGACGACGACACCGTCACCGTGGCCGTCCCCGAGGACGGCGTCCCCGAGCTGACCTCGGCCCGTCGCTGGGGAGACGTGGCGCTGGCCCTGGTTCCGGACTGAGCCGCCGGCAGGCCGTCAGCGGAACGAGGTGGCCAGGAGCACCAGCACCCCGACGCCCACCACCACCCTGTAGGCGGCGAAGCCGCCTAGGCCCGACCTTGCCACCAGCTTGAGCATCCACCTGACGGCCAGCCAGCCGCTCACGGCCGCCGCCAGGGTGCCCCATGCGAAGGCCGCCATCCAGCCGTCGGGCACGACCAGGTCAGGGGCCTTGACGAGCCCGGCGCCTGCGATCACTGGAAGGCTCATCAGGAACACCAGGCGGGTGGCGTCCTCCCGCCGGATGCCGAGACCCCGTGCGACCGTGAGGGTCACACCCGAACGGGAAACCCCGGGTTGGAAGGCCAGGCCCTGGGCGGTCCCCAGCATCAGGGCGTCGACCAGCCTGAGGTCGTCCCCGACCCGGTGGGCCGGACGTCGGTCCACCACGTACATGGCCACGCCGAAGACGATGAGGCTCACGGCGACAAGCCAGGTGCGGTCACCCAGGTCCTCGGTGGTCGCCACGACGACCATCCCCAACAGGCCCGTCGGCACGGCGGTCGCTGCCAGCAGCCAGGCCATCCGGGCGTCGCCCGTGAGGGGCCCACGTCGGGCCAGCCAGCGGAGGCCGGCAGAGGCGTACCTCGACACGTCGGACCTGAGGTATACGACGGCCCCCACGAGGGTCCCGAGGTGGAGGGCCACGTCGAAGGCGTTCTCGACCACGTCGTCGCCCCCGAAGTGGTCCCAGCCGAAGAGCCACGGGACCAGGGCCAGGTGGCCGCTGGAGGAGATGGGCAGGAACTCCGTGATCCCCTGGACCAGGCCCAGGATGATGGCGTGGAGGATCGACACGGCGGCTGCGGCTCAGGTGCCGGAAACGGTCAGCTCGCCGATCACCAGCGTCACGCCGGCCGCCCTCATGGGAAGCCACCGGAGGTCGCATCCCACCGCCTGCACCCCCAGCAGCATCCGCTGGATTGTCGAGGCGATCGTGAACTCCCGCACCGGTTCGGCCAGCACACCGCCGCGGATGCGCAGGCCCTCGGCTCCGGTCGAGAAGTCCCCGCTGACCGGGTTGACGCCGGAGTGGAGGCCGCTGACCCCCTTCACGAGGATCCCGTCGTCGACCCCGGCCACCAGTTCCCCCTGTGACGCCGTGCCCGGGGTGAGGGCCACGGCCCTGACACCCGCACCCGGCGTCGACGAGTAGCCGCGCACCGCCGACCCGGTCGACGTGGTGCCGGCCCGCCTGGCCGTCTGGCTGTTGTGCACGAAGCGGTCCAGGCGGCCCCCCTCGATCAGCACGTTCCGGCGGGTGGCCAGCCCCTCGCCGTCACGGGCCGAGGCGGTGACCGCCGCCGTGTCGGTCGGGTCGTCGGTGAACGTGACCAGGGGCGAGGCCACCTCGTCGCCGAGGCGGTCGGCGAACAGCGACCTTCCCTTCTGGACGGCCTCACCGCTGAGGGTCCCGCCGACGATCCCCAGGAACTGGGCGCTGACCCAGGGGTCCAGCACGACGGTCATGCGGCCCGACGGCGGCTTGACCGCGCCCAGCATCCGGGTGGCCCGGTCGGCCGCCTCGCCGGCGGCGTGTTCCACGTCCAGCTCGCTCGGCTCCCTGGCGATCGAGAAGCCGAAGCCGGTCTGGGTCTCGCCGTCCTGCTCGGCCAGGGCGTGGGCGGAGACGAAGCACGCAGTCTCCCTGGCGGCGGCCCTTATCCCGGTTGTCGTGGCCACAGCCGTCTCCGTCAGGGAGTCGGAGTACTCGACGGACTCGATGCCGGCGATCCTCCCGTCGGCGGCGAGGGTCAGGCGCTCCAACTCGAGGGCCAACTCCACCTTGGCGTCGGTGGGGTGGTCGGCCAGGGAGGGCCGGTAGAGGTCTATGTCGGCGGGCTCGACACCGTCGGGTTCGGCAATGCCGCAGAAGGGGTCGGGCGTAGCGAAGTCCACGTTGTCGCGTGCCTCGCCGAGCGCCTCCACCACGGCGTCCCAGTCGAGGGTCCCCGTGTAGGCGAAACCCTGCCG
This sequence comes from uncultured Candidatus Nemicrothrix sp., assembly GCA_964344855.1. Classification (GTDB taxonomy): domain Bacteria; phylum Actinomycetota; class Acidimicrobiia; order Acidimicrobiales; family MedAcidi-G1; genus UBA3125. The sequence continues at coordinate 108,807 of CAYFOV010000008.1, read as the reverse complement.
GCCGTCCCTCACGACCCTGACCCCGACGCCCTGCGACTCGGCGGCCGTGAGGGACTCGACCTGACCCTCGTAGGCCCTGACCTCGGTCTCGCGTTCGTGGACGGCCACGGCCTCGACCTGTTCGCCATCGGCGGCCAGGCCGACGATCCGCTCGGCGAGGTCGGAGAGGTCTGCCACCTCAGGCGGCCGTTCCGCCGACGGTGAGCCTGGCCACGCGCAGGGTCGGCGTACCGTCGCCCACCGGCACCCCCTGGCCGTCCTTGCCGCAGGTGCCCGGAGAGCCCATTGCGAAGTCCCCGGCGATGGCGTCGATGTCCATCAGGACCTGCGGTCCGTTGCCGATCAGGTTGCCGTCGCGTATGGGGCTCGTCAGCCGGCCCTCCTCGATGAGGTAGGCCTCGGTCATGCCGAACACGAAGTCTCCGGTGGCCGTGTTCACCTGCCCCCCGCCCAACTGGGCCACGTATACGCCGTTCGGGGTGGAGGCCACGATCTCGTCGGGGTCGGCGTCGCCGGGTTCCAGGAAGGTGTTGGTCATCCGGACCATGGGCAGGTAGCGGTAGCCCTGCCGGCGGCCGTTGCCGGAGCTGGCCCGGCCCTCCCTGCGTGCCCTCAGCTGGTCCCACATGTAGTCGACCAGCACGCCGTCCCTGATCAGGACGTTGCGCTGGGCCGTCCTGCCCTCGTCGTCGACGGCGTAGCGCCCCCACTCGCCCGCCATCGTCCCGTCGTCGACCAGGGTGACCGTCGGCGCCGCCACCACCTCACCGCGGCGCCCGGCGAAGACCGAGGCCGACTTGGCCACCAGGTCCGCCTCGAGGCCGTGCCCGCAGGCCTCGTGGAACAGCACGCCGCCCCCGCCCGGCCCGATCACGACAGGGACCTCGCCGCTGGGAGCTGGAACGGCCTCCAGCTTGGCTATTGCCCGGTCAGCGGCCCGCGCCGCCAGCTCCTCGACGTCGACCGTGTCGAAGACCTCGAAGCCGACGGTGTGGCCGATGGACTCGCGGCCCGTCTGCATGCCCAGGTCGCCGCTGGCCACGCAGGAGACCGAGAAGAGCGTCCGTACCTGGCTGTCCCCCACCAGCAGGCCGTCACTGTTGGCCACCTGAATCCTGCGCTGGCTGTCGGCGTAGCGGGCTGCCACCTGGGTCACCACGGAGTCAGGTGCCCTGGCGGCCGAGTCCGCCCGCTCGAGCAGGTCCACCTTGCGCTGCTTGGGCACGTCTCCCGGCATGATCGCCACTGGACCCGGGTCGGGGCCACCGCCCGGGACCAGGGCCACCTCCCTCACACCCCCGCCGCCGCCCCTGGCTGCCGAGGCGGCTGCCTCGGCAGCGGCCCGGAGGCCGCTGGGGCTGAGGTCGGCCGTGTGGGCGAAGCCGGTCGTGTCGCCCACCAGGACCCTTATCCCCGCTCCCCTGTCGCGGCCGCTGGTGAGCTCCTCCACCCTTCCGTCGTCGAAGAGGGCCGAGAGGCTGCGCCGGTCCTCCACGAACACCTCGGCGAACTCGCCGCCCGTGGCGACCGCCGCCGTCAGGGCCTCCCGCAGGTGGTCGGGATCGACGGGGCCCGCCTCCACGGCGTCGGCGTCCTCAGAATGGCTCACCCCTGGTGCTCCTCGCTCCGGCTGCACGCTTCCCGGCATTTTCCCGGTTCCCGGCGGATGCGTATGGTACCCCTGTGCCTGTGGTGCCGGGACTTCGCGGACGCGCCGCTCTGACGGTCTCGGACGAGGACACCGCCGTGGCCATGGGCTCGGGCGAGGTCCCCGTCCTGGCCACCCCACGCGTGGTGGCCCTCATGGAGGAGGCCACCGTGGCCTCCCTGGAGGGCCACCTCGAGGAGGGTGTGACCTCGGTGGGGATGAGGGTGAACGTGGACCACCTGGCACCCACCCGGGTGGGGGTCGAGGTCACTGCCGAGGCCCTCCTCGAGCAGGTCGACGGCAGGCGCCTCACCTTCTCGACGAGCGCCACCGCGGGCGACGAGACGGTGGCCACCGGGTCGGTCACACGGGTGGTCGTGGACACCGATCGCTTCCTCGGGCGGGTCGGCTGAGCTGGGGCCGCCCGTCGGATGGGAGCGCTGTGACCGAAACCGAACAGGACCCGATCCGGGTCCCAGACGGCGACGGCCCTGAGGGCGGACGACCCGGGGAGGCGTCCGAGGCGGAGCCGGCGGTCCCTGAAGGGCCCTGCGAAGCGCCAGCCAGCGGGCCCGGCACGGGGCTGAGGTGGTGGGCAGAGCTGGCGCTGGTCCTCACCTTCTACGTCGTCTACTCCTCGATCCGGAACCTGTTCGGCTCCGCCTCCACCGACCCGTCGGAGGCCCTCCGCAACGCCGAGTCGGTGATCTCATGGGAGCGGTCGCTGCGCCTCTACCACGAGCTCTGGCTGCAGGACCTGTTCATCGGCCAGCGCTGGTTCATCTCCTTCTGGAACCTCTTCTATGGGACGTTCCACTTCGGGGTGACCATCTTCGCCCTGGTCTGGATCTACATCAGGCACCCACACCTCTACGCCCTCCGCCGCTCGACCTTCCTCTGCACGACCGGCCTGGCCCTCGTGGGCTTCGCCCTGTTCCCGCTGATGCCGCCACGGCTCCTCTCAGACTGCGGCGTCTACGGCGCCTGCCTCGCCTCCCACCCGTTCGTGGACACGGTCAGCGACATCGGGAGCCTCTGGTCGTTCGACTCGGGAACAATGCAGAAGGTCAGCAACCAGTATGCAGCCATGCCGAGCCTCCACTTCGCCTGGGCGGCCTGGTCGACCTGGGCCCTGTGGCCGGTCGTCAGGGGGCTGTCGTGGAGGGTGCTGATAGCGGCGTACCCCCTGGCGACCCTCTTCTCCGTGGTCGTCACCGCCAACCACTTCTGGATCGACGCCGTCGGAGGGCTAGTGGTGCTGGCCTTCGGAGCGGCGATGGCCGGCTGGCTGGTGGGCCTGTGGAATTGGCTTACCGGGAACAGGAGCCTGCGCCGGTGGTCGCGGCTGGCCCGTGACGGCCGGCCTGACCGGGGCCGAGCCGCCGCCGACCCGGAACCCGGACAGGGCCGGTACCGTTGACGGGCCCACACCGACCACCCGACCCACCCCCTGGACGGCCCGTGCTGCTCGACTCGATCAGGTCACCCAGAGACCTACGGGGCCTGACCCCGGAGGAGCTGGCCGCGCTGGCCGCCGAGATACGCGTCAGGGTCGTGGAGGCCGTGGACCGGACCGGCGGCCACCTCGGCTCCAACCTGGGCGTAGTGGAGCTGACCATCGCCCTGCACCGGGTCTTCGACAGCCCTGACGACATCATCCTGTGGGACACGGGACACCAGGCCTACGTGCACAAGATGCTCACCGGGCGCATCGACGACTTCGAGGGCCTGAGGCAGGCCGGCGGGCTCTCCGGATACCCGTCACAGGCGGAGTCGCCCCACGACTGGATCGAGAACTCCCACGCCTCGACCGTGCTGGGCTACGCCCACGGCCTGGCGACCGCCCAGGCGGCGACGGGTTCGGAGCGGCGGGTGGTCGCGGTCATCGGCGATGGTGCCATGACCGGTGGGATGGCCTTCGAGGGCCTCAACAACCTGGGCCACAGCGGCCTGGGGGTGACGATCGTCCTGAACGACAACGGCAGGTCGTACGCACCAACCGTGGGACGGCTGTCCGAGAGCCTCATCCACATCAGGTCCAACCCCACCTACATGCGCCGCCAGCGGCGCCTGGAGGAGCTGGCCGAGAAGCTCCCGTGGGTAGGTGAGCTGGTTGAACGCGGCATCAGCGCAACCAAGGCCGCCATCCGCGAGATGTTCGAGCCGACCGCCTTCTTCGAGGCCCTCGGGGTCCACTACCTGGGTCCATTCGACGGACACGACGTGGCCGAGGTGGAGGATGCCCTACGGAACGCATCGGAGTTCGACGGTCCGGTCGTGGTCCACGTCCTGACCCAGAAGGGACGCGGCTTCCAGCCCGCCGAGCAGGACCCCGTCAAGCACATGCACGACACCTCGGGTGTGAAGCCCGGCAGCTACACCGAGGCCTTCACCGAGTCCCTCGTGAAGGCCGCCGAGGCACGACCGGAGCTGGTGGCGATCACCGCAGCCATGCCCGACTCAACCGGCCTGCTGCCCTTCCGGGACCGCTTCCCCGAGCGCTGCTTCGACGTCGGAATAGCCGAACAGCACGCCGTGACCGCCGCCGCCGGCATGGCCCTGGGGGGGCTGCGGCCCGTGGTGGCCGTGTACTCGACCTTCCTGACCAGGGCCGTGGACCAGGTGAACCTGGACGTGGCCCTCTACGGCCTACCGGTGCTGTTCTGCCTCGACAGGGCCGGGGTGACCGGCGACGACGGGCCCTCCCACCACGGCCTGCTCGACATAGTGCTGTTGTCGAAGGTCCCGGGCATGACGATCCTGGCCCCCTCGTCCTACCAGGAACTGCAGCAGATGTTCGACGACGCCCTCGAGGTGGCCGACGGGCCGGTGGCCATCCGCTGGCCCAAGACCGCCGCGCCCCAGGTGGGCTGGGACGAGGTGGGAAGCGGCCTTGCGGGACGGCTGGTCCGCCACGACGAGGGGGCGCGGGTCTGCCTCATCGGGGCGGGCAAGATGCTGGCCGTGGTCGAGGAGGCCGCCGGGCTGCTGGCCGCGGGTGGGCTCCCGTGTTCGGTCTGGGACCCCCGGGCCCTGACCCCACTCGACCGGGACATGCTGGAACACGCGGGCCGACACGAGCTGGTGGTGACCGTCGAGGACGGCTTCAGGGCGGGCGGCTTCGGCAGCGCCGTGCGCGACGCCCTCTCGGAGTCGGCCGGTTCCACACAGGTGGCCGTGCTGGGAGTTCCCGTCGGCCACCATGCCCACGCCAGGCCGGAGGACCTGCTGGCCTCGTTCGGCCTGGATGCGGGCGGCGTGGTCGAGGCGGTCCGTCGGCGCCTGGCCTGATGGGGCCGTGACGGCGTGCCCCCGGAGGCGGGGCCGCCGTCGGCGGACCCCTGGGAAGCCTCGGCTCAGGTGAAGAACGGGTTGTCGCCGGCGGAGTGGTCGGTGGCGTCGACGACGTCGGTCACCTCGGGGATCGCCTCCAGGATGGCCGCCCGGATGCCGTCGGTGAGGGTCGCCTGGCTCATCGCACAGCCCTGGCAACCCCCGCCCATGGTCACGTAGACCGTGTCGACCTCAACGCCGACCAGGGCCGCAAAGCCGCCGTGGGACGCCAGGGCCGGGTTGATGCGCTGGTCCAGGAGCTGGGTGACCCGCTCGGCCAGGTCACCCGTCAGCTCGAGGGTGCCGACATCGCCAAGCGGGTTGGGGCGGTTCGGGTTGCGCACGACCAGGCCCCCCTGGGCGGGGTTGCTCGGAAGGTCCAGGGTGGCCCCCTTGAGGCTGTCGCGGCTCTCAACCGGCACCAGGACGGTGAGGCCCCCCTCGTCCCACCTGATGTCGCCGGGATCGGCTCCCTCGAGGGGCTCGAAGGCCAGGTCGTAGGCGAAGTCGATCCCGGAGACGCCGGTCACGGCTATGCGCAGGGCCAGCGAGCCCGGTTCGTCCTCGGCGTCGCGGATCTCGATGACCTTGGCCAGTGCCGGGCCAGTGACGGTGATCACCTGCTCGAACCCACCGGTCTCCACGCCGGGCTGTGCCTCGGCCAACTGTTCCGACATGGCCACAGCGTACAGCAGCCCTTCCCACACGACCCCTGCGACCGGCTCGGGCCGTCCAGCCACAGCGGGGTAGGTTTCGTCGGCATGAGCGACGGGAACAGTCCACCGGTGCGTGTCCGCAGCGAGGGCGACGTGGCCGTCATCACCCTCGACGACGGCAAGGCCAACGTGCTCGGCCACGACTCGGTCGACGCCCTGCTCGGGGCCCTGGACGGGGCCGAGGCGCTGGGTGCCGGGGCGGTGGTGCTGGCAGGTCGCCCCGGTCGCTTCTCGGCCGGCTTCGACCTGAAGGCCATCGAGGCGGGGGCCGATGAGGCCCGGGGGATGCTCAGGCGGGGGGTCGACCTCTTCCTCCGCTGCTACATGTTCCCGAGGCCCGTCGTGGCGGCCTGCACGGGCCACGCCATAGCCGCCGGGGCGATGATCCTCCTGTCCTCGGACCTGCGCATCGGGGCACGTGGCGACTTCCGGATCGGCCTGCCCGAGGTGACCATCGGGATGCCCCTGCCGTTGTTCGCAACGGAGCTTGCGAGGGACCGCATCTCGAGGCGCCACCTGAACCGGGCCACGGCCCTCGGCACCATGTTCGAACCAGACGAGGCGGTCGAGGTCGGCTTCCTGGACGAGGCCGTCGAGCCGGACGACGTGCTGGCCACGGCGGTGGAGCGGGCATCGGCCCTGACAGGGATCAGCCAGGATGGCCTGATCCGGACGCGCACCACGGCACGCGGGGCGATCGCAGATGCCATACGTGCGGGCCTCGAGGACGACCTGGCCCAGTTCACGGTCGGCTCGTGAGGGCCTAGCCGTGCAGGCCATCCGACCGCGGTGACCGCAGGCCCGGCACCGGCCTTCGACGCCCTCCTGCTCGTCGCCTTCGGCGGACCGGAGGGCCAGGACGAGGTGGCGCCCTTCCTGGAGCGGGTGGCCGGGGGACGGGCGATACCGGCAGAGAGGCTGGCCGAGGTGGCCTCCCGGTACGAGCGGCTGGGAGGGTCTTCACCGATCAACGGCCGGATCCGCTCCCTCGTCCCGGCTGTTGCCCGAGCCCTCGAGCGGCGGGGCCTCCCGATGCCCGTCTACTGGGGCACCAGGAATGCTGCCCCCCTTCTCGCCGACACGGTCGCCGTGATGCGCGAGGCCGGTGTCCGCCGGGCCCTGGCGTGGCTGGCAACCCCCTACAGCTCCTATCCGACCTGCCGGAGGTACAGGGAGGACATCGCGGCGGCAGGCGACGCCGCGGGCGAGGGGGCGCCGACAGTTGAGGCCATCAGGCCCCACCACGACCACCCCGGGCTGATCAGGCCGGCTGCCAACCGGCTGGCCGAGGCGATCGAAGGCCTCGCTGCCCGGTCACCGCGGGTGCTGTTCAGCGCCCACAGCCTTCCGACGGCGATGGCTGAGGCCTGTGCCTACGAGGAGGAGGTCCGCGAGGCGGCCTCACTCGTCATGGGGCTCGTGGACCCGGGAGGGTCCATCGGGTGGGAGGTCGTGTGGCAGTCCCGCAGCGGCGCCCCGGGCACCCCGTGGATGGAACCCGATGTGGGCAACCGGATCGAACAGTTGGCGGAAGGCTCCACCGATGCGGTCGTCGTGTCGCCGATCGGCTTCCCGCTTGAGAACTTCGAGGTTGTCTGGGACCTGGACGTGGAGGCGGCGGGACGCGCACGGGCCGCCGGCCTTGGCTTCGCACGGGCCCGCTGCGTGGACGACGACCCCAGGTTCGCTGGGATGGTGGCCGACCTGGTGGCCGAGCGGATCCACCCCGACACGGTCCAACCGGAGGGGCTGGGCAGCCTCGGCATTCGCCCCGGCGCCTGCCCCGACGGGTGCTGTCCGGGTCCACTTCCGACCCCCTGACGGGACCGCGGGGTCCACGACCGGGAAACCCCTGATTAGTAGCGTTGACGGCGATGAACCACGCCAGAATCGCCGCCGAGGCGCTCAGGTTCAGGCTCGGCACACTGGCCGATTCCGCTGGAAGGGGCACTATCGAGCCCGTCGACACCAGCGCCGCGGGGGAGATGCTGGCGGCGTGCGGCGACCCGGGGGTCGACTCGGCCCTGCGGGTTCTGGGTGACACCTGGAGGGCGGCCGGGCTGGAACCCTCGACGATCGACAGGCCCTGGTCGGCGGGAGACGCCGCCAGGCTGCGCACCGTGGGAGGGGTGGCCCTGCTGGACACGCTGGACCAGCTGGTGACCGGGGTCTCGCGCTGCCGCGTCCCGCGCTGATCATCCGCGGGCCTGTCACAGCCGCCGGGCAGGATCCACTGTTGCGGGCGCACATGCCGACCGGCCCGCCGGCATGCAGGAACCACCGCCCGACCACGGGGCCGACGCCCTGAACGGGCGACGGGCATGTAGGAAGCACAGGGGCAGGCACAGAGGCAACCAGGCAGAAGACCCAGGAACATGAGCAGACAGCAGAAGCTCCTACCCGACGGCCCCGAGTTCGCCCGGGAGGTCGTGGACGTGCCCGTGGAGGACGAACTGCGCGAGTCCTTCCTCGCGTACTCCCTCTCGGTCATCACGGCGCGGGCCATACCCGACGTCCGCGACGGCCTCAAGCCCGTGCAGCGGCGGATCCTCTACGCCATGCTGCGGATGGGCCTGCGCCCCGACGGGCCGCACCGCAAGAGCGCCAGGGTCGTCGGCGACACCATGGGGCGGTTCCACCCCCACGGTGACGCCGCCATCTACGACGCCCTGGTGCGCATGGGCCAGTCATTCGCCCGCGGTGTGGCAATGGTCGACCCGCAGGGCAACTTCGGCTCGCTGGACGACCCTCCCGCCGCCCCCAGGTACACCGAGTGCAGGCTCACCGAGGCCGCCATGGCGATGGTCGGCGAGATCGACGAGGACACCGTCGACTTCAGGCCCACCTACGACGGCGAGGCCCAGGAACCCGTCGCCCTGCCGGGCCTGCTACCGGGCCTCCTCCTCAACGGCACAGCCGGCATCGCCGTGGGCATGGCCACCAACATGGCGCCGCACAACCTGGCAGAGGTCTACGAGGCGGTGTCGCTGGTGATGAGGAAGCGCCGGCCCAAGCCCACCGTCGACGAGCTCCTGGCGGTGCTGCCGGGGCCCGACTTCCCCAGCGGCGGGATCGTGGTCGACGACGGCATCAGGGAGGCCTACGAGACCGGCAGGGGGACGCTCCGCGTCAGGGCCAGGGCCCACGTGGAGCAGGTGGGCCGGGGCAGGCAGGCCATAGTCGTTACCGAACTCCCCCACCAGGTCGGCCCTGAGCGGGTGATCTCCAAGCTGAAGGAGCTGGTGGAGGCCTCCAGGGTGGATGGTGTCGCCGACTTCAAGAATCTCTCCGACCGCTCGACGGGCCTGCGCCTTCAGGTCGCCGTGAAGCCGGGCTTCAACCCCCAGGCGGTCCTGGGCGAGCTCTACCGCCTCACGCCCCTCGAGGAGACCTTCGGCGTCAACAACGTCGTCCTCGTCGACGGCGAGCCCAGGACACTCGGGGTCTACGACCTCTGCCGCCACTACATCGAGCACCGCCTGTCGGTGGTGGTGCGGCGCACCCGCTTCAGGAAGGCCAGGGCCGAGGACAGGCTGCACATCGTCGAGGGGCTGCTCGCCGCGCTCGACGCCATAGACCAGGTGGTGGCCATCATCCGCGGCTCTGAGGACGCCGATACCGCCCGCAAGGCCCTGATGAAGGACTTCAAGCTGAGCCGCGTGCAGACCGACCACATCCTGGACATGCCCCTCAAGCGCCTCACCGCCCTCGAGACCCGCAGGCTGGACGAGGAGCGGACGGCCCTTGAGGGCGACATCGCGTCCCTCTCGAAGCTGCTCGGCTCGGAGCAGCGTCGCCGGACCCTCGTCCTGGCCGAACTGGAGGAGGCGGTGGAGCGCTTCGGGGTCCCCCGCCGCACCGAAATCGTCCACCCCGACGACATCCCCGTGTTCGAGGCCGGCGAGGTCGACGACGACATCACCGACGAGGAGTGCGTGGTGACCCTCAGCACCTCGGGGCAGGTGGGACGCCTTCCCGTGGACGGTGGCCGCAGGGCCAACCCCGGACGCCACGACGTGCTGGTCGCCTCGATCCTCACGCGGACCACCTCAAGGGTGACCGCCGTGACATCCGAGGGTCGGGCGCTGCAGGTGCTGGCGGCCGAACTGGCAGACGCCGGTGGAAGGGCCAGGGGATCGGGGGCTGCCCAGGTCTTCGGCACCAACCGGGGCGAGGCCATCCTCACCGTCGTGGCCGACGGCGACGAGCCGTTGGTGCTGGTGACGGCCGGGGGCGTGGCCAAGCGCCTCACCCTCGAGGAGGTCCGCGAGACCGGCAACGGCAAGGCCCTGATACGGCTGAAGCAAGGCGACCGGCTGGCAGCGGCCTTCTGCGCCCCATCTGAGGTAGACATGGTCATCGCCGCGTCCGACGGCCAGGTGCTCAGGACCCCCACGGAGGCCGTCAGCATCCAGGGACGGGGTGCAGCGGGGGTGGCCGGGATGAAGCTGAGGGGCGACGCCGTCGTCGTGGGTGCCGGCCCGACCATCGGCGACGAGGACCTCGTGACCGTCACCAGCGACTCGTGCGCCAAGGCCACTCCCGTGGGCGACCTCGAGTCGAGGGGTCGCGGAGGCGTCGGGGTGCGCATCACGAAGCTGGCCGACCGGGCCTCGCTGACCCTCGTCAGGCTCGGGCAGCCCATGGACCTGCTGGCGGTGATGGCATCCGACGACGATCCGAGGAAGCCCGACCCCAACCCGGTCCCACTGATGCTGGAGCCGACCAGACGCGACCTGGTGAGCGGCGCCACCGAACGCCAGGTGCTGGCCCTCGGGCCTGCGAGGTGGTGAGCGTGGCGGCCAGGGCGGCGGGCACCTCCCCGAAGAAGCCGTCATCCGGAAAGGCGTCCGGCGGAAAGGCCCGCAGGGGCAAGGGCACCGGAGGCGTCAACGGGAGCGGCAACGGATACGACGCCGACGCCATCAAGACCCTCGAGGGCCTTGAGGCAGTGCGCAAGCGCCCGGGCATGTACATCGGCGGAACCGGCAGCCCGGGCCTGATGCACCTCCTCTGGGAGCTCCTCGACAACGCCGTCGACGAGGCCGCAGCCGGCTTCGCCACGCGCATCGACGTCACCCTCCACCGGGACCGCTCCGTTGAGGTGTCCGACAACGGCCGCGGGATCCCGATCGACCGCCACGCCAAGCGCAAGGTCTCGGCCCTCGAGGTAGTGCTGACCGAGCTGCATGCCGGCGGCAAGTTCGGGGGCGGCGCCTACGGGGCCTCCGGGGGCCTCCACGGCGTGGGCGCCTCGGTGGTCAACGCGCTGGCCTCGAAGCTGGTGGCCCAGGTCGACCGCGACGGCCACACCTGGGAGCTGTCGTTCAGGGAGCGCGTCGCGGGGCAGTTCAGCGGCTCGTCCTTCAAGGCCGGCCACCAGCTGGCCAAGGTCAAGCGGACCGCCAAGACCAAGTCCGGCACCCGTATCCGGTTCTGGCCCGACACCGACATTTTCGACGCCGATGCCAGGATCGACCCGGGCCAGGTACGCGAGCGCATCATCCAGGCCTGCTTCCTCGTCCCGGGCGTCAAGGTCCGCCTCACCGACAAGCGCGCCGGTGGTGGCGAGCCGTTCGAGTTCATCTCCCGCGGCGGGCTGGCCGACCTGGTCGACCACAACTCCAGCGGCGGCAACACCACCGAGGTGATCACCCTGTCGGGCATCGACACCTTCACGGAGCGGGTCCCCGTCGACGGCAAGATGAGCGACGTGGACCGCGAGTGCACCGTCGAGGTGGCGCTCCGCTGGGTGGCCGGATTCGACTCCGACCTGCAGTCGTTCGTGAACACCATCCCCACCAGCCAGGGCGGCACCCACGTGACCGGCTTCGAGCGGGCCCTCACCCGGGCGGTCAACGACATCCTCCTCAAGGACACCCGCAAGCTGGCCAAGTTGGCCAGGGACAACAGGCACCGGGCCACCAAGGAGGACATCCAGGAGGGCATGGTCGCTGCCGTCAAGGTGACCTTCCCCGAGCCCCAGTTCAGGGGCCAGACCAAACAGGAGCTGGGCACGCCGGCCGTCGAGAAGATCGTCTACGACGTCGTGAAGCAGGGCCTGGCCGACTGGTTCGGGGGTGGCGGCCCCAAGACCCACATAACGGCCGTGAGGGACAAACTGGCGAACGCTGTCATCAACCGGGTCAGCTCCAAGCAACTGCTGGAGACCCGCCGGAAGGCGGCCAGCATGGGCTCGACGGGAATGCCCGACAAGCTGGCCGACTGCCGAGAGCACGGGCCGGACGCCGAGCTGGTCGTCGTCGAGGGCGACTCCGCCGCCGGCCCGGCCAAGGCCGGCCGCAACTCGCGGAACATGGCCATCCTGCCGCTGCGGGGCAAGGTCGTGAACGCGGGCAAGGCCACCCTGAAGCAGGTGCTCGACAACGCCGAGGCCCAGGCCCTCTTCACCGCCATCGGCGCCGGAGCCGGCAAGGAGTTCAACATCGACGACGCCCGCTACGGGCGCATAGTGATCCTCTGCGACGCGGACGTCGACGGCAGCCACATACGGTGCCTGCTGCTCACGCTCATCCACGAGTACATGAAGCCGCTGCTGGAGGAGGGAAGGGTGTTCGCCGCCCAACCGCCCCTCTACACGTGCCGGGTGGGCGACACCCTGCACCGGGCCTTCGACGAGGAGGAGCGCGACGCCATCACCGCCGAGTTGACCAAGGGGCGGCGCAAGGCCGAGAACCTGGTCTGGAACCGCTTCAAGGGCCTGGGCGAGATGAACGTGGAGGAGCTGGCCGAGTGCGCCCTCGACCCCGAGACCCGGATCCTGCGCCGTCTCACGATCGACGACGCCAGGGCGGCCAAGCGCGCAGCCGCCCTGTTCGACACACTCATGGGCTCCGACGTGGCCCGTCGCCGCGACTACCTGGTCACGAACAGCTCCCTGCTGGACCCCGACGCCCTCGACGTCTGACCAGCCCGGATACCGCCGTCACGCCAGCCTCCCGAAACCACCTTGATTTCACTCCCCCGGACCTTCTCCCCGACGGCGGCCTCCACCTACGAGCAGTGTCCACGCCGCTGGAAACACCGCTACGTGGACCGGCTCCCCGACCCACCAGGCGAGGCAGCGGTTCTGGGGACCTTCACCCACAGGGTGCTCGAACTGCTGTGCAGGGAGGAGCCGGCGGAGCGGACCGTCGAACGGGCGCGGCAGCTGGCACGCGAGGAGTGGTCGTGGATCTCGTCAAGGGACGACTTCACGGCCCTGGGCCTCGACGGCGACGCCCAGCGGGCGTTCAGGTGGCGCTCCTGGGAGGCCATCGAGGGGCTCTGGCGCCTCGAGGACCCCTCCCAGGTGGACGTGCGCTCGACCGAACAGCGGGTGACGGCCCGGCTGGGCGACGTCCCCTTCCAGGGGATCGTCGACCGCGTGGAGTCCACGAGCGGGGGCCTTGCCATCACCGACTACAAGTCGGGCAGGGCACCCCGTCCCGACCGGCGCGACGCCGCCCTGACGCAGGTGTTCCTCTACGCGGCGGCCGTCGAGGCAGACAGCGGAGAGAGGCCCACAAGGGTGAGGCTCCTCTACCTCGGCCAGGAGGCGGTCGAGGCCGACAGCACCCCCGAGGCCCTCTCGGCGGCCACCGCCTCCCTCTCGTCGACCTGGGCCGACCTGGGCGGAGCCTGCTCCGCCGGTGAGTTCGAGGTCAGGACGGGACCGCTGTGCGGGTGGTGCCCGTACGTGACGGTGTGCGCGGAGGGCCGGTCCGAGGTGGTGGCGCGGGTGGAGTCCGGCCGCATGCGGCCCGACGCACCGGCCAGGAGGCTCCTGCAGGTCTGAACGGTCGGTGGTCAGCGCCCATTGCCCGGGATAAAGGCCACGGGGCCGGGACCGGCCAGTAGATCAGTGCCTGTGGCGGCGCCGCCAGGCCGACAGGATCACGATGAACGCAACGACCGCCGCCAGGACCGCCATGCGCTGGAGGCGGTCGGCCCCCTCGTCGGTCATCTCCACGCCGGGCAGGTCGAAAGGACGTCGCTGGGCCCCGCCCGACGCCCCCTGGGCTGTCCCATCCGATCCGACCGACGCCGGCTCCGGTCGGCCGGCTTCCCCGCCGGAAGCGGTCTTCGACCCGGCAGCCGACCCCGTACCCGAGCCGTTCCCCTCCGCTGCGGGCTCCTCGGGCGTGCCCAGCAGGTCGTCCACCGGGCTGTCGCCCGCGGCCGTGGGCCTGGCCCTCCGGGCCTGCGGGTCGTAGGCGGCCATCAGCCCTGCCCCTCCCGCAGTCCTGATTCCTGGGATCCGGCTTCGTTCTGCATGTGCTCCTGTGGTCCTGTTTCCTGCGGTCCGGCTTCCTGCGGTCCTGTTTCCTGCGTTCCGGCTTCCTGCGTTCCGGCTTCCTGCGGTCCGGCTTCCTGCGGTCCGGCTTTCTGCGTTCCGCCGTGACCGGTCACCTCGCCACCATTGTGGCCGAGCAGCCTGTCGAGGAGGGCGTCGAACTCGCCGGCGGCCTCCGGTGCCCCCGGACGGCTCCCCAGGGCGTGTATGGGCACAGACTGGGCTGCCGCCTCGGAGACTGCCGTCCGCAGGTGGACCGGTGGCAGGCACCTGTCGGGGTAGGCGGCGTCCAGCTGCCCGTGCCAGTAGCGGCCGTCGCGTGTCCGGCCCAGCCGGTTGACGGCGATCCCCTTCACGGTGGGGCCGCCGTCACTGCGCCGCATCCTGATGCGGTCGATGGTCTGGAGCATGCGGCCCACGCCGTCGACGGCCCAGGCCCCCGGCTCGGTCACCACCAGCGCCGAATCGGCGGCGAAGAGGGCGTTGATGGTCAGGAGCCCCAAGGAGGGCGGGCAGTCGATCAGCACGAGGGGTATGGCGCAACCGTCCATGGCCAGGCTCAGGCGGTCCTGGGCTCCCAGCGGATCGGTCGCCAACTGGGGCTCCCTGGCGGCCAGGGCCGGGGATGAGGCCGCCACGAGCGGCCTGCGACCGGTCCCGGGCGCCCAGCCGGTGGACTCCGCCGCCGAGCGGATTCCCCCCGGCCGCTCCTCGGCCAGGACGGAGTCGACGCTGCGGGTCGGCTCGAACACCCCCAGGCCCGTCGTGGCGTTCCCCTGCGGGTCGATGTCGACTACCAGGGTCTCGATTCCCCTGTGAGCCGCGGCCGAGGCGAGCCCCAGGACGACGGTGGTCTTGCCCACGCCACCCTTCTGGTTGACCACGGCTATCGAGGCCATGGGGGCAACCTAACCCACGCACCGCCGTCCAGAGGGTCCCTCCGGTGGGGGCCGCCGGCCCGAACCGTGGCCCATGGGTACCGTGGTCGGATGCCCGAACTGCCCGAGGTGGAGACTGTTCGGCGGCAACTGGAGCCGCTCATCGTAGGAGCCGGCATCACCGACGCCGGCTCACACCGCTCAGCCAGGTTCAGACAGGCCTCGGGGGCCGTCGACCACCAGGTGTGTGGTGTCTCCCGCCGCGGCAAGTACCTGCTGGTCGGCCTTGCCGGATCTTCGTCCGGGGGCGGAGATGCCATCCATCCGGTGCCGACGGGCCCGGGGACAGACCCATCGGGAGAACCGACACGGGAGCTCATAGTCCACCTCGGGATGACCGGCGGCCTGTCGGTCCCGCCACGCCTCCCCGACGACTCCCACGTGCGCGCCTGGTGGTCGCTGGACACCGGCGGGTTCTTGGTGTTCAGGGACGTCCGTCGCTTAGGCCGGGTGGCAGTCGTGGAGGCTGGGGACCACGCTGGGCTGCCCACCCTGCACCATCTCGGCCCCGAGCCCTTTGACCCCGCCCTCGACGGCCGCCGGTTCCACGCCCTGCTGGCCGCCAGCCGTCGCCGGGTCAAGACCAGCCTGCTCTCGCAGCGGCCGATCGCGGGGGTGGGCAACATCTACGCCGACGAGTCCCTCTGGCGGGCCCGCATCAACCCGTCGGCCCGCCGGGTCGGACCGGGAAGGGCCGCAGACCTGCTGGCCGCCATTAGGGATGTGCTCACCGAGGCTCTGGACAACGGCGGAACGACGCTACGGGACTACCGCACCCCCGACGGGGCAGCCGGCAGGAACAGGCCCCGCCTCACCTGCTACGGGCGTTCCGGACAGCCCTGTACCGCCTGCGGGACCATGCTCGTCAGCAAACAGTTGGACCAGCGCACGACCACGTGGTGCCCGTCCTGCCAGGCCAGGTGAGGTCCAGGCCGCAGGCCGCTGCAGAAACCCGTTCCATCAGCACCTCCACCGACACGACGGGTGCACCGATGGCCGGGCGGCCGCAACCTACGCTCGCAGCCGTGCGTCGCTTCCGACTAGTGGCCCTGGGCCTCACCGCTGCGGTGGCTGGCGTCCTGGGTGTCGGGGTGGCGGCGGCAGGGCCCTACGACGGCGAGATCGCCGCCCACGAGGAGGCCATAGCCGGGCAACTGGAACTGATCGCATCTGCCCGCAGGGAACTGGTGACGGCCGAGAACCGGATCGCCGAGGCCGAGGCGCTGATCGCCTCCCGCGACGACGAGCTGGCCGTACTCCCCGTGCAGTTGGAGCTGCTGGCCGACGAGTTCGTGGACATCCTCGTGACCCGAGACGAACCGGCTGCGCTGAGGCACCAGATGGCGATCGACGCGTACGTACGAAATGACGAGCGCCTGAACGCCGTGCTGAACCAGTCGGCGCAGTTGGCGGAGCGGGCCCTGGAGGACGTCAGGCACCGGATGCTCTACGAGGCGGTCATCGAGGTGTCCATGGACCGCCTGGAGGTGGTCGATGCCCGCCTCCGCCTCGCCGCCGACCAGGTGGACGGACTCAGGGTCCTCGTGGCCGAGGCCGAGGACCGCCAGCGTGAGGCCATGGACGCCCTGGCGGCCGTGCGGGAGTCAATGCCCGATGTGGAGAGCCGGATCACAGAGGCCAGGGCGGAGATCCGGCGCCTGGAGGAGGAGATCCAGCGTTTGGAGGTCATGTCGATCACGACCCGCTGGACGGGCAAGGTAGGAACCGACGTGCAGAGGCCGGTGCTGGCCGTGAAGATCGACAACGTCTCCCGGGCACACCCGCAGTCGGGTGTCAACGCCGCCGACGTGGTCTACGAGGAGCTCGTCGAGGCGGGCATCAGCCGCCTCGTGGCCGTCTTCCAGTCCACCGATGCGCCGGTGGTAGGTCCCGTACGCTCGGCGCGTACCTCGGACCCGCCCCTGTTGGAGGGTTTCGACAGGCCGCTCTTCGCCTATTCGGGGGCCAACCGCGGCACCCAGGAGGCGGTGGACGCCTCGACCCTCCTGGACGTGGGCCACGACGCCGAACCAGACCTCTACTGGAGGTCGGAGGACCGCCGGGCACCCCACAACCTGTTCACGTCGGCCGACGCTCTCTGGGCCCTGGCGCTCGACCGGCGGGAGGTGCCGCCGGAACCCTTCACGTTCAGGTTCGAGGGACAGGACCTGCACCCCGCTGCGGAACCCGCAGCTGGTGTCTTCGTCGACTTCGGAAGGACCGAGGTGGACTACGAGTGGAACGGTTCGGGTTGGCAGCGGACCCACAACGGCGAGCCGCACGTTGACAGCGACGGCACGAGGGTGGCGCCCCCGAATGTGGTCATCATGTTCACCGAGTACGGCACCAGCGCCGCCGACGCCCGCTCGCCCGAGGCCGTCACCACCGGTTCGGGCCAGGCATGGGTGCTCACCGACGGCCACGTGGTCCGCGGTGAGTGGCGGCGCACGTCGGCCGACCTGCCGGCAAGGCTCACGGCCGGCGGTGAACCGGTCCACCTGACGCCGGGTCGGACCTGGGTGGCCCTGGCACCGGCCGACTCGGCGACCCTCCGCTGAGAACCTGACGCCCGAGCTGACCTGGGCGGCGGTTCTCAGCCCCGGGGCAACCCCGGCACCAGTACCTCGGCGGGAACAGAACCGTCGGAGGTGAGCGTCAGGACCTCGACGCCCTCCTCGGTGACCAGCACGGTGTGCTCGAACTGGGCGGTCCTGCGGCCGTCGAGGGTCACCGCGGTCCAGTCGTCGTCCCAGAGTGCGCAGGCGGGATCACCAAGGGTGAGCATCGGCTCAACCGTGAAGGTCATGCCGGCCTCGATTGTCCTCGTGGCCCGGGGATCGTGGTAGTGGGGAACCTGGAGGCCGCTGTGGAACTCGGTGCCGATCCCGTGTCCGATGAACTCCCGGACCACGCCGAGCCCGTTCCTGCGGGCATGGCGTTCGATGGCCCTGCCAATGGCGTTCACGGGCCGTCCCGGCGCCACAGCGGCTATCCCCTCGTTCATGGCCGCGTAGGTCTCCTCGACCAGGCGGCGGTCATGGTCCCCGATGCCCCCGACGGGAAAGGTGACCGAGGTGTCACCGTGGACGCCGTCCAGGTAGATGGTCACGTCGACGTTCACTATGTCGCCGTCAGCGAGGGGTCTGCTGTCGGGGATGCCGTGGCAGATCACCTCGTTCACCGAGGTGCAGACCGACTTCGGGAAGCCCCTGTAGTTGAGGGGGCTCGGGTAGCCGCCCCTCGAGATGGTGGCCTCGTGGACGATCTCGTCGAGGCGATCGGTCGTCGTCCCCGGCACCACGTGGGGCGCCACCTCTACCAGGATCTCGGCAGCAGCCGAACAGACCCGACGCATCCGGTCCACCTCCTCGGGGGTCCTGACGTCGGACGAAATGGAGGGTCCCGGATCGCCGCCGGCGGCGTAGGGCGGCCTGGGGACCTCGGGGGGCACCACCCGACCCGGGCTGACCAGGCCCGGCCTCACCGGAGGTTCGGAGCGGGGCGGGGGTGCCGCCGTCCTGTTCCTGCGCTTGGCCACTCGGCGAGGCTACCGGTGGCCGGGGACCTCGGATGCCAGGTCAGATCACGAACCGGCTGACGCTCTCCACGACGCAGGCGGGGCGGTCGCTGCCCTCGATCTCGATGGTGATCCTCATGACGGTCTGGTAGCCGCCCACCACCTCGGCCACGTCCATCAGCTCGGCTCCGGCCCTCACACGGGATCCCACCAGGACGGGCGACGGGAAGCGGACCTTGTTGGTCCCGTAGTTGATGCCCATCGAGACCCCCCTCACCTCCACGAGCTCGGGCAGGAACATGACCGTCAGGGCCAGCGTGAGGTAGCCGTGGGCGATCGTCGCACCGAAGGGTCCGGCAGCCGCCCGCTCCTCATCGATGTGGATCCACTGGTGGTCGCCCGTGGCGTCGGCGAACAGGTTGATCCGCTCCTGGTCGATGGTCACCCAGTCGCTGTAGCCCAGGTGGGACCCGACCGCTCCCGGCAGGTCGTGCGGGCTCTCGAACACCGTCGTCATCCTCGTCGCTCCCTCCCCCGACTCCACGCACCTCGGGGCCTGCGGCCGGCCGTCTGCCGGAACCAGGCCGGACACTACGCTGCGACCGGTCCGGCGGGCGTGTCGGACCAACCCGACCCAGAACGGAGGAGGTCCGCCCGATGGCCACCGGCGCCTCGAAGGCAGTTCTTGCGGCCCTTCTGGCCAACCTCGGCATCGCAGTCGCCAAGTTCGTCGGGTTCGTGGTGACCCGGTCGGCCTCGATGCTGGCCGAGAGCATCCACTCCACCGCCGACTCGGCCAACCAGGCGCTCCTCCTGCTGGGCGCCAGGAGGGCGAGCCGCCCGCCCAGTAGCTCGCACCCCTTCGGATACGGGCGGGAGCGCTACTTCTGGTCGTTCGTGGTCGCCATGGTGCTGTTCTCGGCCGGAGCCGCATTCGCCGTCTACGAGGGGGTACGCAAGGTCCTGCATCCCCACGAACTGGACAACGTGCGGTGGGCCGTGGGAATCCTGGTGGCTGGCCTCGCAATGGAGTCCCTGTCCCTGAGGACGGCGGTCCGGGAAGCCGAGGTGCACCGCGCCGGGGTGCCGTGGCGGCAGTTCATAGTGAAGTCCAAGCAGCCGGAACTGCCCGTGGTGCTGCTGGAGGACATGGGGGCGCTGCTCGGCATGGTCCTGGCCCTCACAGCGGTGGGGTTGGCCGAGCTGACCGGAGAACCCAGGTGGGACGGAGTGGGCACGATCGCAATCGGGGTGCTGCTGGGCGTGATTGCCATCGTCCTGGCACGCGAGATGCAGAGCCTCCTCATAGGAGAGGCTGCAGGCCGGGCGGACCAGGACGCCATCGAGGCGGCGGTGGCGTCGGTGCCCCAGGTCGACGGGCTCATCCACCTGAGGACCCAGCACCTGGGACCCGACCAGATCCTGGTCGGCGCCAAGGTCGCCTTCGACGCCGGGTTGGACACCGCCGGCATCGCCACGGCGATAGACGCCGTGGAGAACGCCGTCAGGCGGGTGGTGCCCAACGCAGACCCGATCTACGTGGAACCCGACATCGACCGCCGGCCTACCCCCGGACAGGCCTCCCCGGGCTGAACGACCGGGCCGCTCAGGCCACCGAAGCCCCTAGCAGGCTCCCGATCAGGTAGGTGGCGGAACAGGCCCCGGCCGCCACGAGCACCTGGCGCACGACGGTGCGGAACATCGAGCGTTCCGTCAGCCGTGCCAGGACTGCCCCGACGACAGCGGCGGTGGCGATTCCGACGACTGCTGAGGCCCAGACCGCCCCCGTTCCCCCACCCACCAGCCAGGGGACGAGGGGGACGAAGGCCCCTAGGGAGAAGGCCACGAAGCTGGAGGCGGCCGCCTGCATCGGGCTTCCCAACCGGTCGGGATCGACGCCTAGTTCCTCGCGGGCGTGGACCTCCAGCGCAACCTCGGGGTCAGACATCAACTCGGCGGCCACCCGCTCGGCGTGCTCCCGGTCAAGGCCGCGCTCCATGTAAATGGCCGTCAGCTCGGCCGTCTCCAGTTCGGGATCCTCTGCTATTGAGGCCCTCTCGATGGCCAGCTCCCGTTCCACCAGCTCGGCCTGGGCCCTGATTGAGATGTACTCCCCGGCCGCCATCGAGACGGCCCCCGCCAGCAGGCCCGAGACCCCGGCGACCCTGACGAAGGCCGGGTCGGTGCTGGCGCCGGCGATCCCCAGGATCAGGGCCACGTTCGATACCAGGCCGTCGCTCACGCCGAAGACTGCGGCCCTGGCCGCACCGCCCTGGACGTCGCGGTGCCTGTGAACCTCCATCGACTCCACCGGCTCGAACCTAGCGGCAGCGCTCGCGGTAGGAGTGCTAGGAAGAGGGGACGTTGATGTCGGGGCGGGCATGCTCCCGGCCGGGCCGGGGACAGGGAGGAGGGATACCGGGATCATGTCGGATCCGCTCCTCCTACCCCTTGTCGTGGGAGGCCTGACACTGCGCAACAGGGTCTTCTCAAGCAGCCACGCCCCCGGTTACACGGCCGACGGCCTGGTCACGGACCGCTACCGGCTCTACCACGAGGAGAAGGCAAGGGGCGGCATCGGCCTGACGATGGTGGGTGGCTCGACCAACGTGGCCCGTGACTCGCCGTCTGTGTGGGGGCAGCTGTACGCCGGCGACGACGACGTGGTCCCGGGGCTGTCGGCCCTGGCCGACGGCGTCCACGCCCACGGTGGGGCCGTCATGTGCCAGATCACCCACATGGGAAGGCGGACCATCTGGGACGACGGCGACTGGCTGCCCACGATCGCCCCCTCGCGTGTCAGGGAGCCCATGCACAGGAGCTTCCCGAAGGTCATGGACGCAGCGGACATCCGCCGAGTCGCAGGCGCCTACGCAGCGGCAGCCTCGCGGGTGAGGCGGGCGGGCCTCGACGGTGTCGAGCTGATCGCCACCGGCCACCTCATCGACCAGTTCTGGAGCCCTGTGGCGAACCGCCGCTCGGACGAGTACGGCGGGTCCCTCGACAACCGGATGCGGTTCGGGTTCGAGGTGCTGGAGGCCGTCAGGGCGGCCGTGGGGGACGGTTTCCCCGTCGGCGTCAGGATGACCGGCGACGAGGAGCTGCGCGACGGGCTCACGGCGCACGAGTGCTGCAAGATCGCCAGCCGGCTGGCCGGGTCGGGCCTGATCGACTTCGTGAACGTGATCAGCGGGAACCTGATCACCCACCCCGGCCTGGCCGGTGCGATCCCCCCGATTGGGACACCGCTGGCTCCGCAGCTGCCGGTCGCCGCAGCCGTGAAGGAAGCGGTCGATCTCCCGGTGTTCCACGCCGGCCGCATTCCCGACGTGGCGACCGCACGCCACGTGGTTGCCGAGGGCCTGGTCGACATGGTCGGCATGACCAGGGGCCACATGGCCGATCCCCACATTGTCGCCAAGGTGGAGCGGGGCGAGGAGGACCGGATCCGCACCTGCGTGGGCGCCTCCTACTGCATCAACCGCCTCTACCTGGGCCAGGAGGCGCTCTGCGTGCAGAACCCGGCCACGGGGAGGGAGGCCACCATCCCCCAGCTGACCGTTCCCAGCCGGGGTCCGGTACTGGACGTCGTCGTGGTGGGAGCCGGGCCAGCGGGCCTCGAGGCGGCCCGCGTCTGTGCGGAGCGGGGCCACGGGGTGGTCCTGTTCGAGGCACGGCCGGTCACCGGTGGCCAGGTCAGGCTGGCCGCACGCGCATCGGAGCGACGCCGGGACATGGTCGGGGTGGTTGAGTGGCTGGAGCGGGAAGTCAGGTTGGCGGGGGTGGACCTGAGGCTGGACTCCCCCGTATCTGCAGACGACGTGCTGGCCTGTGGCCCCGACGTGGTCGTTGTCGCCACCGGTGGCTGGCCGGACACCGATGTCATGCCGGCGGGCGCCGAGGGGGCCAACCTAGTGGTCAGCGCAGCGGACGTGGTCGCCGGGAGTTTCCCGGTCGGGGCCGGAGCCCGGACGCTGGTGTTCGACGACCACGGCAACATCGCAGCCCTGTCCTGCGTCGAGTACCTGCTCGACAGGGGTGCCTCGGTCAGCCTCATCACGCCGGACAGGGCCGTGGGCCACGAGTTGGACGGCACGCTGCATCCGGCCTTCCTGGAGCGCTTCCACCGCGACGGCGTCGACCTGGTCCCCGACCACCGGCTGGTCACGGTGAGGCGAAGCGGGGGTGGCCTGGAGGCGGTGCTGCGCAACGTGTACACGGGCATGGAGCACGGGCACGAGACCGACCTGGTGGTCATCGAGCACGGTGTGGTGCCGGAGAGCGGCCTGTTCGACGACCTGGTGCCGCTGTCGGCGAACGGGGGCGTGCTGGACGTGGACGCCCTGGTCGAGCTACGCCCCCAGCCGGCCGCGGACGGGGGCTTCCGCCTCTACCGGATAGGCGACGCGCTGGCCGGCAGAGACATCCACGCGGCCATCTACGATGCCCGGCGCCTCTGCCAGGTGCTCTGACCAACCCCGGTTCCCGGGGCAGGTCCCTCCGAGCAGCGCCTCAGGCAACCCGCCGGGTGGTAAGCCAGGCGCCGAGGAGCAGCACCAGACCACCACCGGCCTGCCAGGCACTCAGCCTCTCGCCCAGGACAAACACTCCCAGCAGCGCTGCCACCACTGGAACCAGGTAGGTGACGATCGACATGCGCACAGGGCCGACCCTGCCGACGAGGGTGGCGGCGGCGAGGAAAGCGAGGCCGGTGCCGCCCACGCCGACGGCCACGTTGGCGCCCACGGACGACCAGGCCCATGAGGAGGACCCGAGGCCCACGACCCCGTAGGGCAGGGTCGCCACCGTCGCCACCGCGAGGACCCGCAGCAGCACAGCCTGTGAGCCGTAGCGCCTCTGCAGGGGCCCGGCAATGTGCGCCGCCACGCCGTAGGAGGTGATGGCCGCCAGCACCAGCACCACTCCCAGGGCGTTGGTCCCGCCAGCCGAGGCGGTGGGCAGGCCGATCAGGAGGATGCCCACCAGGCCGACCAGCACGCCGGCAACCTGGACCCTCCCCGGGCGCACGCCGAACACGACCAGCCCCGCCAGGATGGTGGTGACCGGCATGGCGCTGTTCATCATCCCGGCCAGCGACGAGTCGATCCACTGCTGTGCCAGGGGGAACATGGTCAGGGGAAAGGCCATCCAGGTGAGGCCCAGCACCAGGATGCGGCCCCCGTCCCGAGGCTCGACGGGCCGCCACGAGGCCCGTAGTGGCATCAGGGCAGCCAGGCCCAGGGCCGGCCGCAGGAAGGTGACGAGGCCCGGGTGCTCGGCGCTCAGGGCCACCTCCATGAACAGGAACGAGGCGCCCCAGATCCCGGCAGCCGTGGCCAGCAGCAACCAGTCCAGCGGCAGGAACGGCCGGTTCTCGGCGCTTGTCGTCGAGGCAGCGGTCACGGCGGCACGCTACTGGTGACGGGGCGGCCCCCGAGCGTGTGACCTGGCCGTGACTGGTCCACACTTGTGGCGGCGGCCGCCCGGTCGGCCGCCATGTATCCGATCTCGGAGGCCGCCGAACGTGAGACGTAACCCACGGACCCGAACGACCCGGGCCGCATCACTGTGCCTCGCCTACCTGTTGGCAGCCTCAGCTTGTTCGGAGGCCACCACGACGGCAGTTGCTGAAACCACCACGACCGCTGCCCCACCGGCGACGACCTCCCCGACCACCCCCGCGGCCCCGACCACCACCACCGCCCCGACCACCACCGCGGCCCCGACCACCACCGCGGCCCCGACCACCACCGCGGCCCCGACCACCACCGCAACCGCGACCACCACCGCACCCCCGACCACGGAGCCGCCAGGGCCACCCGACACGGGCGAGGTGCTCTCCGCCGAACCGGTCGACATCGGGGACCTGGGGGTGGCCTGGCGCATTACCTACACATCGGCCTCGGTCGCGGGCGACCCGATAGAGGTGACGGGGATCATCGCCGCCCCCGACGACCAGGCCCCCGGGCCCAGGCCGGTGCTGTCGGTGGCACACGGCACGACCGGCCTGGCCGACATGTGCGCACCCTCGGCGAGCTTCCCCGATGTGTTCGACCTGGCAGCCCTGGCCCCATTCCTGGAGCGCGGCTGGGTGGTGACGGCCACCGACTACGAGGGCCTCGGCGGACCGGGCCTCCACGCCTATATCGTCGGTGAGAGCGAGGCCCGCGGCGTGTTCGACATCGTGCGCGCCGCCGGGAACATCCCCGGGCTGGGGGCCGACGGACCCGTGGTGGTCTGGGGACACTCCCAGGGCGGCCACGCCGCCATGCACGCGGCGGCACGCTGGCAGGACCTGGCCCCCGACCTGGACCTGGTCGGGGTGGCCGCGGGCGCACCGCCGTCCCAGCTGAGCCTGCTGTCGACCTTCCTCCAGGGCTCCGACTTCCAGGGCTACATCGTCATGGTCGGGGCCGGCCTCTCGGTCGCCTACCCGGAGCTGGACCTCGAGGCCGTGGTCAACCCCGAGATGCTCTGGCTGCTGGACGAGCTGGAGGAGGGCTGCACGGGCCACATCATGGACCTGGTCAACCCGATCCCTTTCGAGGACCTGCTCACCGTGGACGACATCTTCGCCCTTCCCGAGTGGGGTGCCAGGCTGGCCGAGAACGACACCAACCAGCTCCCCAACCAGGTACCCCTGGTCATACTGCACGGCGACCAGGACGAGCAGATCCCGATCCTGAGCAGCCAGTTCCTCCTGAGCCAACTCTGCGGGATGGCCGACCACGCTCCGGTGGAGCGACGCGTCTACCCGGGCGCCGACCACAGTTCGGCCGTCCTGGACTACTTCGACGACCTGGTCGGGTGGTTGGAGGACCGGGTTTCGGGCCTTCCGGCCCTAGACCAGTGCTCAGGCTGAGTGCCTAGGCGGGCACCTCCGACCACCGGCCCGAAGGGAACAGGGTCCTCACGAGCAGGACCGCCGCCACCACCCCCACCACCTGCATGGCCACGAACATCGGTGCCGACGAGGGCTGGATCCCCGCGAACGTGTCGGACAGCATCCTGGCGACGGTGACGGCGGGGTTGGCGAAGCTGGTCGACGAGGTGAAGTAGTAGGCACCGCCGATGTAGGTGCCGACCACGTACGGGATGGCCGTCGGGCGCGCTGTGCGCAGGAGGCTGAAGACGACGAGCAGCAGGCCCACGGTGGCCACGACCTCGGCCAACCAGAGGTGGCCACCACTGCGGGCCCTGGTGGAGAGGTCCACCCAGGACAGGTCGAACATGAGGTTGGCCAGGATCGTCCCCGCACATCCCCCGAGGACCTGTACGGCCAGCATGGCCGGAACCTGCCGGCCGCTGCGGTGCCCGAGGAGCCACGCTCCGACGGTCACCGCCGGGTTGAAGTCCGCCGACACGGTCCCGAAGACCGAGATGACCGCGATCAGGACCGCCGCTGTGGCCGCGGCGTTCTGGAGGAGCTGGAGGCCCACGTCGGTGGGGCTGAGCCGCTCGGCCATGATCCCCGACCCGACCACGCCGATCAGGAGGAACATCGTCCCGACGGCCTCGGCCAGGAGTGTGTGGGAGAAGGGCCGACCGCGCTCCTGCTGGCCCCCTGCCCCTGCCGGACTCACCCCGTCACGCCCCGGCGTGCAACAGCCCGTAGACGATCGAGTCCACGAGTGCCTGCCAGGAGGCCTCGATGATGTTCTCCGAGACGCCGATGGTGGTCCAGGTGCGGTCTCCGTCGGTGGTGTCGATGAGCACCCGTGTCACCGCCCCTGTGCCCCTCGCCGTCTCGAGCACCCGCACCTTGAAGTCGGTCAGGTGGAGGCGGTCGATGGCCGGCTGGCTGTCGCCCAGGGCCTCCCTCAGGGCTGCGTCGAGGGCGTTCACGGGGCCGTTGCCCTCACCTGTGGCCTGCCTCGGCTCACCCCCGACCGTGATCCGCACGGTCGCCTCGGTCTCCACGTCCACGGCCACGTCGTTCCAGGCCCTTCCCCCGCTGCCCGAACGGTGCCCAACCTGGACCGAGAAGGAGTCCAGCTCGAAGAAGTCCTGCTGCCAACCACCGGCCGCCCGCATGAGGAGCTCAAGGGATGCGTCGGCCGCCTCGAAGTGGTAGCCGGCGTGCTCCAGGCGCTTGAGGGTCTCCACCACCTCGCCGAGGGTCCCGCCGTCCAGTTCCAGTCCCAGCTTCTGGGCCTTCAGCTCGATTGTGGACCTGCCCGACATCTCGGACACGAGGAAGCGGGTCCCGTTGCCAACCAGGTCGGGGTCGACGTGTTCGTAGGCGTCGGGGCGTCGGGCGATGGCGCTGGTGTGGAGGCCGGCCTTGTGGGCGAAGGCCGTCGCCCCAACGTAGGGCTGCTGCGGGTTGGCCGTGAAGTTGACCAGTTCGGCTATGTGGTGGGCGACGGCCGTGAGGTGCCTGATGCCGTCCTCAGGGATGGTTGCGACGCCCATCTTGAGGCTCAGGTTGGCGATGATCGGAACCAGGTCGCAGTTGCCGACACGCTCTCCGTAGCCGTTGATGGTCCCCTGCACCTGGGTGGCGCCACCCCTGACGCCGGCGAGGGCGTTCGCCACGCCGCAGCCCGTGTCGTTGTGGAGGTGTACGCCGATCGGCGCGTCCAACCGGCCGACCACCTCTGCCACCGTGCGCTCGACGTCGAACGGCAGGGAGCCGCCGTTGGTGTCGCACAGGACCAGGCAGTCGGCGCCGGCCTCGGCCGCGCCCTCAAGGACCGCAGTCGAGAATCCCGGATCGGCCCTGTAGCCGTCGAAGAAGTGCTCGGCGTCGAAGAAGACCTCGAGGCCCTGGGCCTTCAGGAACCTGACCGAGTCGGCGACCATGGCCACGCCCTCGTCAAGCGAGGTGCGTAGCGCCTCGGTGACGTGGTAGTCCCAGGCCTTGCCGACGATGCAGACCACCTCGGTTCCGGATCCGACCAGGTTCGCGAGGGTCGCATCGCCGTCGGTGTCGCCACCGACACGGCGGGTCGAGCCGAAGGCGACCAGCCTCGACCGCTCCAACCGGAGCTCCTCGCCCGCGCGCTGGAAGAACTCCTCATCCTTGGGGTTGGCACCGGGCCAGCCGCCCTCGATGAAGTGCACCCCGAGCAGGTCCAGCTGCTCGGCGATCCGAAGCTTGTCGGCGACGGTGAGAGAGATGCCCTCCAACTGCGCCCCGTCGCGCAGGGTCGTGTCGTAGATGTCGACCGAGTCGGGAAGGGCCACCTGCGACGGCGGCTCAGCCGTCGACATGCTCGTTCCACTCCGCATACTCGGGCCTCTTGCCCCTGACCGCCTCGAAGAAGACCTCCTGGACGGCCCTGGTGACCGGCCCGGGGTCGCCTATCTCGCGGTCGTCAACGGACCGGATCGGCACCACCTCGGCCGCGGTTCCAGAGAGGAAGGCCTCGTCGGCCGTGTAGAGGTCGCTGCGCAGGATGTTTCCCTGCACATAGGGGATCCCCAGGTCGCCTGCTATCCGGCGCACCGCGTCCTGGGTGATGCCCTCCAGGGCCCCGGCGCTGACCGGCGGCGTGACGATCGTCCCCCGGCGCACGACGAACAGGTTCTCACCCGTGCACTCGGACACGTGGCCCTGCGGTGACAGCAGGATGGCCTCGTCGTAGCCGGCCTTGAGCGCCTGGACCTTGGCCATCTGGGAGTTGATGTAGTGGCCGCAACCCTTGGCGGCCGGCGGCATGGAGTTGGGATCGTGGCGCTGCCAGGAGGAGATCATCATGCGCACGCCGTTCCTGATGCCCTCGTCGCCCAGGTAGGCACCCCAGGGCCAGGTGGCAATCGACACGTCGACCTCGCAGGGCAAGGGGTTGAGGCCCATCTCCCCGTACCCCAGGTAGGCCAGCGGCCTGATGTAGCAGGACGGCAGCTCGTTCACCCTGACGGTGTCCTTGACCCCCTGGACGATCTGGTCGACCGTCCACGGGATGTCGATGCAGAGGATCTTGGCCGACATGAAGAAGCGCTCGATGTGCGGTGTCAGCCTGAACACCGCCGGACCGCTGTCAGTCTCGTAGGCCCTGATGCCCTCGAACACGCCGTTGCCGTAGTGGAGGGTGTGGGTCAGCACGTGGATGGTGGCGTCGTCCCAGTCGACCAGCTCCCCGTTCATCCAGATCTTGGCTGCCTTCTCGATCGGCATCTGCTCTCTCCCTCGCTCTTTCCTCGTAGTTCCCGGTGGTCCCTGGTTGTTCCCGTGTCTTCCCGCGTCGGTCTCGGACTAGCCGTTTCCGCCGGCCGCCACGATCCCGGCGATGGCGTCGCCGATGGCCGCCGTGCCCTCCACCCGGGTGGTCGGGTCGGCGCAGGCCGACCTCACCCTGGCCGCCGCACCCGGCTCCCCGAGGAAGTCCAGCATCATGGCAGCCGAGAGGACCGCCGCTGTCGGGTCGGCCACGCCCTGGCCGGCTATGTCTGGGGCCGAGCCGTGGACGGGCTCGAACATGGACGGGCCCGTGCGCTCGGGGTTCAGGTTGGCCGACGAGGCCAGGCCGATGCCGCCGGAGACCGCACCCCCCAGGTCGGTGAGGATGTCGCCGAAGAGGTTGTCGGTGACGATCACGTCGTACCTCTGGGGCGACTCGACGAAGTAGATGCAGGCGGCGTCGACGTGGTTGTAGGCCGTGTCCACGTCGGGGTGCTCGGCGGCGACATCCTCGAAGGTCCGCTCCCACAGGTCGCCTGCGAAGGTCAACACGTTGGTCTTGTGGACGAGGGTGAGGTGCCGCCCCCGGCTCTCGGCCAGGTCGAACGCGAAGCGGATGGCCCTCTCGACCCCCTTCCTGGTGTTCACCGAGCCCTGGGTGGCGACCTCGTGGTCGGTGCCCCTGCGCAGGAAGCCCCCCTCGCCTGCGTACGCACCTTCGGTGTTCTCCCTCACGACGGTGAAGTCGATGCCCTGGGCCGGGTGGACGAACGGCCTGAGGTTCACGTAGAGGTCCAGCTCGAAGCGCATCTTGAGCAGCAGCCCGCGCTCGATCACGCCCGGCGGGACCTCTGGTGTTCCCACCGCCCCCAGGAACAGGGCGTCAAGGCCCCTCCACTCCTCCAGGACCTCGTCGGGCAGGACAACCCCGTCACGCAGGTAGCGGCTGCCGCCCAGGTCGTAGGCGGTTGTCTCAAGGGCCACCCCGGCGGCCTCGACGACCTTTAGGCCCTCCGCGACCACCTCGGGGCCGATCCCGTCGCCCCCTATGACTCCTATTCGATGTGCCAAGGCAGTCTCGCTCCCGGATAGGTCGGCGTGGCAACAAAAAACCGCCCACCTAGGTGGACGGTCGGGGCGCACACCTGGTTGGTGTGCGCTAGGTGATCACAATCACTCGGTGTCCGTCAGCCACAGGCCCGATCCTACCAAGCCCCACACGACCGTGATCAACCGACTTGGCGGCGGCCCGGAATCCGGTGCAGCCCGGCCGGCGCCGTCGGTACGCTCGGTGGATGGCAGACGTCCACCAACTCTCCCAGGGCGCCCACGACCGGTTGGTGGCCGAGCTGGACGACCTGACCACGCGCGGCCGCATTGACATCGCCCGCAAGATCGAGGCCGCCAGGGAACTGGGCGACCTCTCCGAGAACGGCGACTACCACGCTGCCAAGGAGGAGCAGGGCAAGATGGAGGGCCGGATCATGCGCCTCCACCAGCTCCTGGAGAACGTCCAGATCGTGGAGGCCCCGGATGCAGGGGCCGACTCCGTCGTCCCCGGGACGATCGTGTCGATCCTCTATGACGGTGACGACGAGCCCGAGAGGATGCTGGTCGGCTCGATCGAGGAGAAGCGCAACGACGTGGCCGTGGTCTCGCCGGGGTCTCCCCTGGGAGGGGCGCTCCTCGGGGCATCGGTAGGCGACGACGTCAGCTTCGAGGCCCCCGGCGGCGAGCTCAGGGTCCGGGTCGTGGGCCTCGAGCACTAGGCCGGGCCTGCACGCCCCGGGGCAACTCCGTTGGTCGCCGATCCGCCGGACCCGACAGCGGCGGCACCGCCCTGGCGGACCATCGACCTGCCCGGCCGCGGTCCTCTGCGGATCCGGGACTCGGGCCAGCCGGCGGACGCCGACGGTGGGGCGCCTCCCCTCGTCCTCTTCCACGGCTGGACGGCCAGCTCCGACCTGAACTGGTGCCGGACCTACCCGTACCTCACGGACAACCACCGGGTCATGGCCTGGGACCAGCGCGGACACGGACCGGGGGGCATCAGGTCCAGGCGCCGGTTCCGGCTCGAGGACTGCGCCGACGACGCCGCGGCCCTCCTGCGTGCCACGGGCGTGGGACCAGTGGTGGCCGTGGGCTACTCGATGGGCGGCGCCGTGGCCCAACTGCTCTGGAGGCGGCACCCCCACCTGGTGGCCGGTCTGGTGCTCTGTGCCAGCGCCATGCGGTTCCGCCAGACGGCCGCCGAATACCGGGACTTCGCCCTGATCGGGCTGGCCTCGTGGCCGTCGGCCCTGTTCCCCGACGCCTGCTGGAGGCTCGCCGAGCGGGTGGCGGAGATGCGCTCGGGAACCGACCCGCTGGTCGACCCGGCGTTCGACCGGTGGGCAGCCCGACAGGTCAGGTCCGGCGACCTGCACCAGGTGCTAAGGGCGGGTGCGGCGATCGGCCGCTTCGACTCCAGCTCCTGGATCGGTTCGGTCGACGTGCCGTCTGCGGTGCTGGTCGGTGTGGACGACTCCGTCGTCGCCACGGCCCGCCAGCGCCAGTTGGCCGTGGCGGTACCCGGGGCCCACGTGGTGGAGTTCGGCGGCGACCACGCAGCACCCGTCACCCGACCCGACTCCTTCGCGGAGCGGCTGCTGGCCGGCATCGGGGCGGTGTCCTCTTGACGGCGGGCGGGGATCCCGGTGGCCACAGGCCCCCGGTGTGGTGGAGGATCGTCGTGCTGGCTGGTGGCGTGCTGCTGGCCCTGGGCATCGTGCTGAGCATGTGGCCCGAGGGCGCGCCCGTTCCGGTGCCCATCACGGGTGGCTGAACAGGGGCCTGGAGTGACAGGGCGGGACACGGTAGGGCCGACATCAGGCCGGGGCGGGTCGATCCGGGGAAGGATGTGGCAATGGAGGTAGCGGTCACGGGCTCGTCCGGCCTCATCGGCACGGCCCTCTGCCGGCGGCTGGAGGAGCGCGGCGACCGGGTGCTCCGACTGGTCCGGCGCAGGCCGGAAGGGCCCGACCAGGTCGCCTGGGACCCGGACCGCGGCCGGCTGGACCCCACCTCCCTGGAGGGAGTCGACGCCGTGGTCCACCTGGCCGGTGCCGGGGTGGCCTCGCGGCGCTGGACGCGGGCCCGGATGGACCTGATCCTCGGCAGCCGGACGCGAGGCACCCACCTGGTCGCCGGGGCGGTCGCCGCCGCCCTCACCCGGGGAGGGCCGCGTGTGCTCGTCAGCGGCTCGGCCACCGGCTTCTACGGCGACCGCTCCGACGAACTGCTCGACGAGGGATCCCCCAGGGGCGGAGGGTTCCTGGCCGACGTCTGCGCAGCCTGGGAGGCGGCCACCTCCTCGGCAGAGGTCGCCGGAGCGCGCGTCGCCCACGCCAGGACCGGTGTGGTGCTGTCAGCCGAGGGTGGCCTCCTGGCCGCCCAACTGCCCCTCTTCAGGCTCGGGTTGGGCGGTCGCCTGGGCAGCGGAAGGCAGGTGATGCCCTGGATCTCGCTGGACGACGAGGTGAGCGCCCTGTGCTGGCTCATCGACCACGAGGTCAGCGGTCCGGTCAACCTGGTGGCGCCGGAGCCGGTCACCAACGCCCACTTCGCGATGGCCCTGGGCGAGGCCCTGGGTAGGCCCGCCCGGCTGCGCACGCCAGCCATGCTCCCGTCGCTCCCGTTCGGCCGGAGGCTCGTCAGGGAGCTCATGCTCTCCAGCACCCGGGCGGTGCCGGGCGTGCTCCTCGAGAGCGGCTTCCAGTTCGCCCATCCGACGGTCGAGGTGGCCCTGGTCGCCTCGCTGGCAGGGACCTGAGCAACCGACCGTCAGTCAGGCCACCTGGCGCAACCGTCCCCGGCCCACACCTGGAGGACGCGACCTATCTCGGTCGTGTTGCTGGTCACGCCCCGCATGCCGGCGCTGACACCGAACCCCTCGACGCTGAACGATCCGGCCGGGTCGTCCTCGACCGGTGAGGTGAGCAGCAGTCCGTCACCGTAGACCTCCCTCAGGTAGGCCACCGTGGTCCCGACGCCGATCCTCTCGTAGCTCCAGAGGCTGGTGGCCGTGGCATCCGGCCCGGTGGCGAACCACTGGGTGAACGTGGCACCGGTGCCGGGTACGCCCTCAGTGGCGTCGGCGTCGGCGAGCACGACCTCCAGTTCCCCGAAGGTGACGCGCCTCGCCAGGTCACCTGCACATGCCTCGTCGGCCTGCCAGCCCGTGTCGGTCCGCGGCGCCCCGAGGAGGGCGGTGAGGGCAGCCACGACCGCCTCGGCCGAGTCGCCCAGCGCCACCAGCGACTCGGCGTCGGTCGTGGCGTTGGTGACGATGCCGACGGGCGAGAGGGTCAGCGGCCCGAGTGGCGGCCGGGTGCTCGTTGTCGGGGGCGGCGTCGTGGTGGTTGTGGGCGGCGGTACCAGGGTCGTCGTGGTGAGGGCAGGTGGGAGGGTCGTGGACACGACCCCTGCCTGCGGCGTCGTGGTCGGAGGCGGCGTCGTGGCCGGTGCGGCAGTCGGGGGCGGCGTGGTTGTGGGAGGGCTGGTCGCGGGCGCTGTCAGGGCCGGATCCGTGGTCGGCGTCGCTGTCGTGCTCGCCGGCTCAGTGGTGGAGGGTGCGGCCGTGCCGACCTCCCCGGGACCGTCGGCACCCCGGTCGCCACCCCACGGGACGACGAAGGCCGCCAGGGCGGCAAGGCCGGCCAGGACCAGGACGGCGACCACCGCGGTGACCGCCCCCCGGCCGGCCGTGCGCCGCCCCGGATCCGGCACCGGAGGCTCGTCGAAGACCGACCGCCTGCCGGTCGACATCACGGACGGCGCAGTCGGTGGCCTCAGGGGCTGGCGCGGCACGACGCCCAGGTCCTCGCGCGTGACGATCGGCTGGGGACCGGACGGGCTGTCGCCGTACCGACGCCAGAAGAGCGCTCCCAGGGCCCCCGCCAGTTCAGCCCTGATCCCACCGGGCCCGTGTGCAGCCATTGCCGACCGGGCCCTGGTCTCCTCCAGCACGGAGAAGTCGCCGACCCGGGCCCGCTCGGCCGCTGCCGTGTGGACCGAGGCTCCGGGGCCGCCGGCCGTCAACACCACCACGACTTCGTCCGGCACGCCGTCCAGGACGGCGACGCAGCGGGAGTACACGTGGGCGAGGAGGTAGGCCAGGACAGCCTCGGCCCCCAGTGACCGTCCTGCGGCCTCCACCTCGTCGGCGTCCAGCAGGCATCCAACGGCGTCGTCCACCAGACCATCCGGCTCCGGGCCGGCACGTCGCCGAGCCTCAGGTCCGACGGCCACCGACCCGTCCTCCCCCAGATGGAGGTCCACCGGCATGGCGGCCTCCTTCTCGCCGAGGGCCACCAGGTCGATCCTGCCGTCACGGTCCACAGCGGCATGGGCCGAGGTCGGGGCGAGGTGGATCGAGAGGACGGTTGGCATGCTCTTTGGGGGTCTGGTGGCGGCCCGGCGGGCCCACCATGGCAGTCGAGACTAGAGGCTCGGTCGACCCACCGGCACGACCATGACGGTTCCCCGGCGCCCCGGGGGACAGTAACCGGCCATCGGTCGTCCGCATGGCTCCCACCCGTGGCATCCTTGTCGGCGATGGACCTGCGACAGCTCAACCACCTTCTGGCCGTGGCCGACAACCACAGCTTCTCGGCAGCCGCCAGGGCTCTCCACACCGTCCAGTCGAACGTCTCCACCCATGTGGCCAAGCTGGAACGCGAGCTGGGGGTCCAGCTGATGGACCGATCCACGATGCACCCCACACCCGAGGGCCTGGCGGTCATCGAGCGGGCCCGGCGGATCAGGACGGAGTTGCAGGCCATCTCGGACGACATCGTCTCGATGCACGACGAGGTGGCCGGCTCGGTGCGCCTCGGCTGCATCGGGACCACGGCCCGCTGGATAGCCACCCCCCTGCTCAGGCGCCTCAACGAGACCGCCCCGGGGCTGCACCCGGTGCTGGTCGACGCCACCACGGCCTCCCTCGCCCCCGGGGTGGACACCGGAGACCTGGACATGGCCGTCGTCAACACCCCCGTGCCAGAGGCGGGGCTCGTGACCGAGCCCCTGTTCGACGAGGAGCGGATCGTGGTGGCGCCGGTAGGCCATCCGCTTGCCGACCTCGACACCGTGCACGTCTCTGAGCTGGTCGAACACGAGGTGATGCTCACCCCGGTCGGCACGACCTTCCGCGACTCCGTCGACAGGGAACTGGCTGAGTCTGGCCTCAGGCTGCGCGCGGCGGCCGAGATCGACGGCCTGCGCCTGCTGACCTCGCTGGCGTACCAGGGGTACGCCCCGGCACTCCTCCCGGCCGGTGCCGCCTCCGGCTTCCCGGGGGGACACTGGTCGGTCATCCGGGTCGAGGGCCTGGCACGACGGTCGGTGGGGCTGACACGCAACGGCCGCACGACTCCGTCCATGCCGGCAATGGCCGTGCGGGAGGTTCTGATAGACGTGATCAGGGAGATCGGACCCGACCAACCAGGAATCCACGTGACCCTCGAGGCATGACGAACACAGGAACACACCCGACCGGAACCGAGGAGGCCGCATGAACGGGCCCCCCGCGCGCGTCGGCCTGCGCTCAGGAACGGGTGGCGCGGTCAGCTTCTGCGTAGGCGAGGTCCATGGCCGACGCGTGGTGGAGGTTCAGGTCGGTGGCGAGAACCTGGGGGCCCTCCACCCGGCCGACGGCGAGAACTTGGCCGTGGCAGCCAGGACAGCACGGCAGCAGCGGCTGCCCCTCGTGTGCTTCATGGCATCCAGTGGAGCGGCCGTCGACGAGGGCGTGGGGGCGGTCCACGGCTGGGGAACGGCCGCCCGCGAGTTCGTGGCCTGCTCGGGCGTCGTTCCGACCATCTTCTGCGTGACGGGTCCGACCGTGTCCGGCCCGGCCCTGCTGTTGGGGCTGCCTGACATCGTCGTCATGGTCGAGGGGACCTTCGCCTTCGTGAGCGGGCCGCGGATGGTCAGCCAGTTCACAGGAGAGGACCTGAGCAGCGAGGGCCTCGGTGGGACCGCCACCCACGACCGTACGACGGGGGTGGCCCACTTCACGGTGGCCGACCGGGATGCGGCAGTGGACCTGATCGGCGAGTTGCTCTCCTTCCTGCCCGACCACACGGACACGACCCCGCCGTGCTGGCCTACCGGCGACCCGGTCGACAGGTCCACCCCCGAGGCGGGCGCTCTCATCCCGGACACCGCAACCGGCAGCTACGACGTGAGGGACGTCGTGTCATGCGTAGTCGACGACGGCCATCTGCTGGAGCCGCGGGCGGGATGGGCCACCAACCTGGTGACGGCGTTCGCCACGATCGGGGGCAGGCCAGTCGGGGTGGTCGCCAACCAGCCCCAGTCGATGGCGGGGACGCTCGACATTCCGGCCTCCCAGAAGGGCGGCCGGTTCGTGGCGTTCTGTGATGCCTTCAACCTGCCGTTGGTGACGTTCGTGGACACCTCGGGCTTCTACCCGGGAAAGGACCTGGAGTGGCGGGGAATGATCCGGTACGGGGCGCAGTTGGCGTTCGCCTACGCGAGGGCGACCGTTCCCAGGGTCTGCGTCACCCTGCGCAAGTCCTACGGCGGCGCCTACATAGTCATGGACTCCCGCTACATGGGCAACGACCTGATGCTGGCCTGGCCCAGCGCCGAGATCGCCGTCATGGGGGCAAAGGGGGCCGTCGAGATCCTGCACCGCAACGCCGACCCCGAGGAGCGGACACGCCTCGAGTCGGCCTACGAGGAGCGCCTCCTGAACCCCTACGTGGCGGCGGAGCGTGGATCGGTCGACCGTGTCATCGACCCGGCGGACACAAGGGCGGAGTTGGCGGCCGGCCTGGAGGTGCTGTCGGGCAAGCGGGAGCGGCTCCCCCGCCGGCGCCACGACAACTCCCCCCTCTGACCCTCACTGACCCTTCCCTCGGGGCGAAGCCGGCTGATTCACACGGCCGGGCCGAACTCCAGCGGTTCTTCGAGGTCCTCGGGCTGAGGTCTGCCGCGGCGCCGGGGGTACATTCGAGGTGGCAATGGGGGCTACCAGCCCTGAATCCACGGAAGGGACGACGTGGGCGAGAGCGTCACCATCACCGACAACCGGACCGGCGAGTCGATCGAGATCCCAATCCGCCACGGCGGGGTCGCCGCGGCCGAGTGGTCCGCGCTGCTCCCGGGAATCTGGTTCGACGACCCCTCCTTCACGGCCACCTCGGGGGCCACCAGCTCCATCACCTACCTCGACGGCGGGGCCGGGAAGCTGCGCTACCGGGGCTACCCGATCGAGGAGCTGGCAGGCACGGCGGGCTTTCTCGAGGTGGCCTACCTGATCGTCTTCGGAGAGCTGCCCAACCGGAAGCAGCTGGCCGCCTGGTCCGACGAGATCGCCGAGCAGTCGGCAATCCACGAGAACTTCCACAAGCGGATCCTGGAGGGCTTTCGCGACGACGCCCACGCCATGGGCGTCCTCGTATCGGGGATCGCAGCCATGTCCACCTTCTGGCCCGACGGCAAGGACGTCGAGGACCCGGCCTGCCGCAGGAACCAGATCGTGCGGCTCATCGCCAAGATGCCGACGCTGGCCGCCAGCGCCTACCGGCGCAGCGTGGGCACTCCCTACGTGCAGCCCGACCCGGGCCTCGACTACACGGGCAACTTCCTGTCGATGATGTTCAGGCACAGCGACCGGCCCTACGACCTGGACCCGGTGCTGCGGGAGGCCATGGACCTGTTCTTCGTGCTCCACGCCGACCACGAGCAGAACTGTTCGACCACCACGGCGAGGGTCGTGGGCAGCTCACACGCAGATCCCTACCTGACCGTGGCCTCGGCGGCCGCGGCGCTGTCGGGCCCCCGGCACGGCGGAGCCAACGAGGCGGTGGTCCGGATGCTCGAGGAGATCGGCTCCTTCGACCAGGTCGACGACTTCATCACCGGCGTCAAGGCCGGCGACCACAAGCTCATGGGCTTCGGCCACCGCGTCTACAAGAACTACGACCCCAGGGCCCGGATCATCAAGGATGCGGCCCACCGGGTCTTCGACGTGACCGGCAGGAACCCGCTGCTCGACATCGCCCTGAAGCTGGAAGAGGTGGCCCTGGCCGATGACTACTTCATCAGCCGGAACCTGTACCCGAACGTCGACTTCTACTCGGGCCTGATCTGCCAGTCGATGGGGTTCCCGGTCGAGATGTTCACGGTCCTGTTCGCCATCGGCCGCACGCCGGGCTGGCTGGCCCACTGGGACGAGCTGCTCGAGCACGGCTCCCGCATCGCCAGGCCCCGCCAGACCTACGTGGGCCCGAACGAGCGCACGGTTCCGGCGATAGACCAGCGCTGAGGGTGCCGGTCAGCCCCGGGCTGGCTGGAGCACGTCCAGGCCGATCTTTCCCACGTTGGCGTTTGTCTCCATGTAGGCGTGGGCCGCGGCGGCCTCCGACAGGGGGTACCTGCGGTCCACCACCACGCGCATGGAGCCGTCCTCGAACAGCGGAACCACCTCGGCCTCGAAGGCCCGGCTGAGTGCCACCTTCTCGTCGAGGGGCCTTGCCCGCAGGACCGTTCCCACGAGGGTGGCCCGCTTGGGCAGCATCTTCCCCAGCCCGAAGGTGGCGGATCCACCCGCCATCACGCCGACCTGGACGATCGTGCCGCCGACAGCCAGGGCGTCAAGGTTCCCGTCCAGGTAGTCGCCGCCCACGACGTCGAGCACCACGTCGACACCGCTCCCCGAGGTCAGGTCCGCCACGGCGGCAACCCAGTCCTGCGACGTGTAGTCGATGGCAGCGTCGGCCCCCAGGTCGAGGCAGGCCCCGCACTTGGCCGTCGAGGCCGTGACGAACACCTCGGCGCCGAGGTTGCGGCACAGTTGGATGGCGGCCGTGCCGACCCCGGAAGCCCCGGCGTGGACCAGGGCCCGGCTGCCGTCCACCAGGCCGCCCTGCAGGACCAGGGCGTCCCAGGCGGTCACGAACACCTCCGGCAGGGCCCCGGCCGTGGCCAGGTCCATTCCGGCCGGCAGTCGTACGGCCTGGTCCTCGTGGACGACCAGGCGCTCCGCGTAGGCGCCCCCGCCCACTATTCCCATGACCCGGTCCCCTTGCGACCAGCGCTCCACCTCCCCGCCCGTGGCGGCGACGGTTCCGGCGAACTCCAGGCCGGGCACCTCGTGGGTCGCCGGCGGACCCGGGTAGAGCCCGTTCCGCTGGAGGATGTCGGCGCGGTTGACTGCCGTGGCGGCGACCTCCACGAGGACCTCCTGCGGACCGGGCACGGGGTCGGGGATGTCATCCAACCTGAGCACCTCAGGCCCGCCCTTCTCCTCAAGCACTATCGCTCTCATGGTTCCTCCCCCCAGTCGAGGCCTCCACCGGTTGCCTGGCGCCACCTCCGGCGCCGCGGACCGCCGGCCTCAGCGGCTGCGTTTCAGGTCCGAGTAGGGGACGTCCTTGTCGACCCTCGGCTCGCCCGGGAGGCCCAGGACCCTCTCGCCCACGATGTTGCGCTGGACCTCGTCGGTGCCGCCCCTGATCGACATGGAGGGGGCGGTCAGGAAGCCCAGGTGGCCCGGTGAGCCGACCAGCATCCCCGCCGCACCGGCAAGGTCCTTCCCGAGGTAGGCCCTGGCCTTGAAGGCCGCGACGCTGCGCAGCTTGGCCCCGGACCCCTCGGGACCGGGCGACCCACCGGCCGCCAGCTGGGCCGCCCTTGCAACCGTGAGCTGGTTGACCCGGTGCAGGATGAAGGCCCGCATGGCCTCCTGGCGGGCGACCGGGTGGTCGAGGTGGCCGGCCGAGCGCCAGTCCTCCAGCCAGGACGGGAGCCCAGACTCGTCGTCGTCTCCCCCGCCGAAGGCCCTTCCACCTATCGAGGCCCTCTCGTGGGCGAGGGTCTCGACCGTGATCCCCCAGCCTGCGCCCAGGTCGCCGATGCGGTCGCAGTCGGGGACCCTGACGTCGGTCAGGAACACCTCGGTGAAGTGGCGGTCACCGTTAATCTGGTCGAGGGGCCGCACCTCGATTCCCGGCGAGGCCATGTCGACGGCGAACATGGTCAGGCCCCTGTGCTTGGCCTGGCCGGGGTCGGTCCTGGCCAGGCACATGCCCCAGGTCGAGTAGGTGCCGCGTGAGGTCCAGACCTTCGAGCCGTTGAGCACCCACTCGTCGCCGTCCCGCTCCGCCCTCATGCCGGCGTTGGCCAGGTCGGAACCTGCGTCGGGCTCTGAGAACATCTGGCACCAGATCTGGCTCCCGTCGGCGATGGCCCTCAGCCAGCGCTCCTGCTGCTCGTCGGTCCCCCGCTCAAGCAGCACCGGCCCGACCAGGTTCAGCCCGACGCCGTAGGGGTAGAGGTCGGCCACCTCGTAGTCGCCCAGGGCGGCAGCTACGCGCGCAGCCTCCTCGGCATCGGCGTCCCGGCCGCCGAACCGGGAGGGCCAGGTCGGTACCATCCAGCCGCCGTCGACCAGGGCCGCCAGGTAGCGGCGGCCGGCCTCGAGGTCGTCGCTGCCGGCGCCCAGGACGGTCGAGGAGGCCTCGGGGTCCCTCCCCTGGAGCAGTTCCGACAGGGCCTCGTGGATCTGCTCGACCCGGGTCGCCATGGGGCCCAGTCTGCCAAGCGGTGCCCCGAGTCCGACACTGGGCGCCGGTCTCGGCCATCATGTCCCGATGCACGACCAACAGACCAACGGCGCCCGGGGCAACGGCCTGCTCGAATCGGCCGGGCTGCTGGCCGACGATGCGGTGTCCCTCCGCCGTGCCATCCACCGCAATCCCGAGTTGGGCCTGCACAACCCGGCGACCCAGGGCCTCATCCTGGATGCCCTGGACGGCCTGCCGCTCAAGGTGCGCACCGGCGACGGCCTGACCTCCGTCGTGGCCGACCTGGACGGCTCCTCGGACGGGCCGACGGTGCTGCTGCGGGCCGACACCGACGCACTCCCCATGACCGAGGACAGCG
The DNA here is from genome assembly GCA_964344855.1 of uncultured Candidatus Nemicrothrix sp. Taxonomy (GTDB): domain Bacteria; phylum Actinomycetota; class Acidimicrobiia; order Acidimicrobiales; family MedAcidi-G1; genus UBA3125. The sequence goes on along the minus strand of CAYFOV010000008.1, from coordinate 68,278 downwards.
ACGAGGACTTCTGCTCGGCCCAGCCCGGCAGGGCCCACGCCTGCGGCCACGACGCACACGTGGCGATGCTGGTCGGCGCCGCCCGCCTGCTCTGCGACCGCCGGACCGACCTGGCCGGTCGGGTCCGGTTCATGTTCCAGCCGGGCGAGGAGGGCAGCGGAGGGGCGGCCATCATGATCGACGAGGGGGTCCTGGAGGGCGTGGACCGGGCCTTCGCCCTCCACATCACGCCCAACATCCCCGTCGGCCGGGCCGCCTGCCGGGGTGGCCCGATCCTGGCGTCGGCCGACACCTTCCACGTGACCGTCATGGGCAGGGGCGGCCACGCCTCCACCCCCCACTTCTGCACGGATCCGGTGCCGCCAATGGCCGAGATGATCGGAGCCCTCCAGACGGTGGTCACCCGCCGGGTCGACTCCTTCGACCCGGCCGTGGTCACGACCACCCACGTGGACGCCGGGACCACGACCAACGTGATCCCGGAGACGGCGTTCTTCGAGGGCACCATCAGGACCGTGTCGGAGGGCACCCGCTCGCTGGTGGCCGGTGCCCTGGAGTCCGCCTGCCACCGGATCGCAGAGGCTCACGGCTGTACCGCCGAGTTCAGGCTGGAGTCCGGCTACCCGGTGACCGTCAACGACGATGCCCAGGCCGCCCGGTTCGGCGACGTCTGCGAGGCGACCCTGGGAGAGGGCTCCCATGTGGCCCTGCCGGCGCCGATGATGGGAGCCGAGGACTTCTCGTTCGTGCTGGGCCGGGTGCCCGGGGCCATGGCCTTCCTGGGGGTCTGTCCCGACGACGTGACCGACGCCCGGACCGCACCCCCCTGCCACTCGAACAGGATGAGGCTGAACGAGAGTGCCCTCGCACACGGCATGGCCCTGGACGGGTAGGAGGCCCTAGGCGGTGGACCCGGATGAGATCGGCTTCAGGGAACTGATGGCGCTGGAGGCCCACGGACCGGACGTGTTCGTGGGGCTCAGCCCCGAGTACCCCTGGGGCCGCGTCTACGGGGGCCAGGTGGTGGCTCAGGGGCTCAGGGCGGCGGCCTCAACGGTCGACGCCGACCGCCACGTCCACTCGCTTCACGCCTACTTCATAAGGGGCGGCAACCCGTACGAGCCGATCCGCTACGAGGTCGACCGGATCCGCAACGGCAGGTCGTTCACGACCAGGCGGGTGGTGGCCCGGCAGTCGGACGGGGCGATTCTGAACCTCTCGTGTTCCTTCCAGGTGGTGGAGGACCAGATCGACGTGCAGGAGTCGGCCCTGCCCGACGGGATGGGCGCCCCCGGGGAGGGGGTCGACGAGGACTGGGGCCTGCTGGGTCGCCGCCGGGCGCTGCAGGAGGCGGGCCACACGGCCAGTTGGCTGCGGATAGTCGGGGACCTGGGCGACGACAGGGTGCTCCAGGAGTGCGCCCTGGCGTTCCTGTCGGACGACCTGCCGAGCGACGCCTCGGTCAGCTCGCATCCGCGTGTGCTGGAGACGGGAATGGACCGCGAGGAACGGCACCAGCAGTTCATGGGGGCCAGCCTGGACCACGCCATCTGGTTCCACCGGTACGCCCCGGCGGACGAGTGGCAACTGCACGACCTGAGGTCCCACGGGCTCACCGGTGGACGGGGCCTGTCCACCGGAGAGGTCTTCTCGGCGGATGGGATGCACGTTGCGAGCATCGCCCAGGAGTTCCTGTTCAGGGAACTCAACCGCTGAGACGGGTGCTGATGGGGGGAATGGCGTGACGACGGTCCTGGTCCACTCCACCCGCTGGGGCCGGCGCATGGAGGCCCTGGAGGCCCGGTTCCCCGATGTCGGGTTCGTCAGGGTCGACCCCGACGAGCCCGTTCCCGCCGAGGTGGCCGGCGAGGTGCTCTTCGCCCAGACCTTCCGCCCCAGCAACGTGGAAGCGGTGCTCGGCCGTGGCGTGCAGTGGGTGCACAGCGCCGGACACGGCGTCGACCACCTGCCCCTGGAGCTGATGGAGGGGATGGTCGTGACCTGCTCCAGGGGTCTGTCGGCGACGCCGATGGCGGAGTGGGTGGTGGCGATGCTGCTCACAGCCGTGAAGGACCTCCCGGCCAGCTGGGTGGAGGAGCCGCCCGACCGCTGGAACTGGACGGACCTGGAGAACCTGGAGGGGCAGACCGTCGCCCTGTTGGGGTTCGGTTCGGTCAACCGGGCCGTGGCCGAGCGGCTCCGACCGTTCGGGTGCCGGCTGGTTGCGGTCCGACACTCGGGCGACGACCCGGAGGTGGACGGTGTGGTGTCGGCCGCCACGCCCGGGGAGGCGGTCTTTGGAGCCGATCACGTGGTGGTGGGCATGCCCGGGACCGACGAGACGCGCGGCCTGGTGGACCAGGACCTGATGGCCGCCATGAAGCCGGGGGCCCACCTCGTCAACGTGGCCCGTGGCTCGATCGTGGACCAGGAGGCGCTGCGGGAGGCCCTGGAGTCGGGGCAGGTGGGCCTGGCATCGCTGGACGTCGTGGAACCGGAGCCCCTTCCGGAGGGGCACTGGCTCTACGGGCACCCGCAGGTCCGGCTCAGCCCCCATGTCTCCTGGGCCTGCCCCGATGCCCTGGACCAGGTCTACGGGACCTTCGCGGCCAACCTGGGACGATGGCTCGACGGCGAGCCCCTGGAGGGGGTCGTGGACCGGACGGCCGGGTACTGACCGGGCATGCACGACGAGCGGGAGGTCCCGATGACCGCAGTTGACAGGCCGGTCGGCCGCAGCCAGGACAAGGGCCGTGTGAGGCCCCGGATGATCCTGGACTGCGATCCCGGGGTGGACGACGCCATAGCCATCATCACGGCCGCCAGGTGGGCGGACCTGGTCGGCATCACCACCGTCGCCGGCAACGTCGGGGTCGACCAGACCACGACCAACGCCCTTCGCATGAGGGCCCTGCTGGGCTTCGACGTCCCGGTTCACCGCGGGGCGGCCAGCCCGCTCGTGGCCGAACCCCTTGACGCCCGCCACGTGCACGGTGAGGACGGCCTGGCCGGCGTTGACCTGCCGGATCCCGAGGGCGGGCCGGACTCGGACGACGCCGTCGAGTACCTGGTGGAGGCCACCCGGGCCGAGGAGGGGCTACACCTGGTCCCGATCGGACCGCTCACCAACATCGCCGACGCACTGCTGGCCGATGCCGGCCTGGCCGAGCGGGTGGCATCGATAACCCTCATGGGCGGCGGGGCGGCCGTCGGCAACGTGACGGCCGCGGCCGAGTTCAACGTGTTCGCCGATCCCGAGGCCGCCGACGTCGTGTTCCGCTGCGGCGGCCCGGTGCACATGGTGGGCCTGAACCTCACCAACCGGGTCAGGATGGGGCGGGACCACTCCGAGTCGTGCAGGGGGATGGGTAACAGGGTCGGCGACGTCGTGTCGGGCCTGCTGGACCACCTTGTGGCCATCCACCACGAGTGGGAGGGATCGGCCACCAGCGCCATGCACGACCCGTGCGCCATCCTCGCCGTCACCCACCCCGAGCTCGTCACGTCGGCTCCCCGCACGGTCGTGGTCGAGCTGGACGGCACCCACACGCGCGGCCAGACCCTCGTGGACGAGCGCGGTCCGGCGGCCGGGGAGCCGAACTGCCGGGTCGCCTTCGGGGTGGACCCGGTCGCCGCGGTCGACCTCGTGATGCAGGCGATCAGGGAGGCCTGAGGCGGCGCAGCCGGCCCGGCTCAGCGCGGGTGGTGCAGGGTCGCCGTCCACTGGCCCTCCACGGGTAGCGGGCACAGCATGGCGGTGCCCTCCAGCAGCAGCCGGACCACAGCCACCGCATCCACCCCACCCCGGGGGACCTCCCACACGAGGCCACGCTTCGGGTGGTCCTGCCTGAGTGCCCATGTCGGAGGCGCCACAACCCCGCCGGCGGAGAGGCGATCACCCGCCCCCCGGCCCGTGCCGTGGTCGAGCCCGACCGAGGCGACCGCTTCGGGACCTGCGGACACGAACGTGCCGACCGGCACCTGGGGCCCCCTGGCCGAGAACCAGGCGAAGATCCCGGGTACGTCGGTGCGCTGGTCGTCGTCCACGACCGGTTCCACGTTCAACCAGGCGTCCGTGGAGGCCAGCGCCGTGTGGATGGCGGCCACGAGGCCCCCATGGTCTCCCGCCGCCACGTGCAGGACGTCGGTTGAGTAACTGGCCATCCGCACCTGCCCCATCGGCCTCGCTGCGACGCTACCCGCCGGCCGCGGCCCTAACGGGCCAGGTCGGCCAGGAGGCCCACCACCCGGTCCCGGATCTCGTCCCTGACCCGGGCGACCATCTCCGGGCCCTGTCCGGCGGGGTCGTCTACCGGCCACTCCAGGTAGCTCTTCCCCGGATAGACGGGACAGGCGTCGCCGCATCCCATGGACACGACCACGTCGACCTCGCCGAGCATCTCCTCGGTCCACCCGGCCGGCTCGGCTCCGGAGATGTCGACGCCCACCTCGGCCATTGCCTCGACCGCGACGGGGTTGACCGACTCCGCCGGGGCGGACCCCGCGGAGAACACGCTCACTGCCCCTCCGCCGAGGTGGCGCATCCAGCCGGCGGCCATCTGGGACCTACCGGCGTTGTGCACGCAGAGGAAGAGGACGCCCGGGGTGCTGCTCACAACCGGGACGGTAACCGCCGCCGAGCGGTTGTTGCCTCGCTGTCAGGCCCTGGCGTTCTTGAGCTTCTTGAGGTTCCGAGCCCGCTCACCGGCGTCGAGCAGAACCTTGCGGAGGCGGATTGCCGTCGGGGTCACCTCGACGCACTCGTCGTCGGCCACGTACTCGAGTGCCTGTTCCAGCGACAGCCGACGCGGCGGTGTCAGCCTGATTGTGTCGTCAGAGGCTGCAGCCCGGACGTTCGTGAGCTTCTTCTCGCGGCAGATGTTGACGTCCATGTCCTCGGCCCTCGGGTTCTCGCCGACGATCATGCCGCCGTAGACCGGTTCGGTCGGCCCCACGAACAAGGTGGAGCGTTCCTGGAGGGAGGTGATGGCGTACGCGGTCGTGGCCCCCGTCCGGTCCGCAACGATGCTGCCGGTCTGACGGGTCCTGAGCTCTCCCTTCCACGGTTCCCAGCCCTCGAACACGTGGTGTAGGAGGCCTGTTCCCCGGGTCTCGGTCAGGAACTCGGTCCTGAAGCCGATCAGGGCCCTGGCTGGGACGACGTAGTCGAGGCGGACCCATCCGGTGCCATGGTTGGTCATTCCCTCCATGCGGGCCTTTCGCTCGCCCAGCAGTTGGGTGACGGCCCCCATGTGCTCCTCAGGCACGTCGACTGAGAGCCTCTCGGTGGGCTCGTTGAGCACCCCGTCCACCTCGCGGAGGAGAACCGCCGGCTTTCCGACGGTCAACTCGAATCCCTCACGTCGCATCGTCTCAGCGAGGACCGCCAGCTGTAGTTCTCCCCTGCCCTGGACCTCCCAGGTGTCGGGCCTCTCCGTCGCAAGCACCCGGATGGAGACATTGCCGACAAGCTCGGCATCCAGCCTGGCCTTGACCTGGCGTGCGGTCAGCTTGTCGCCGTCGGATCCTGCCGCCGGCGAGGTGTTCACCCCGATGGCCATCGAGAGGGTCGGCTCGTCAACTGTGATCTCGTGCATCGGCCGGGGGTCGTCCGGGTCGGCGAGGGTCTCGCCGATGGTCACGCCCTCTATTCCGGACACATAGACGATCTCTCCGGGGCCGGCCTCCTGCACATCCACCTGGTCGAGTGCCTCGGTGACGCTGATCGTTCCGATTCTTGCCGGTTGGATGGAGCCGTCCGTGCGGCACCACGCGACGGCCTCTCCGCGTCGGAGGGTGCCGCTGTCGACACGGCAGACTGCGATCCGCCCCACGTAGGGGGAGGCATCCAGGTTGGTGACGTGGGCACGCAGGGGCTCGTCGGGGTCATAGGACGGCGGCGGGACGCTCTCGAGCACGACATCGAAGAAGGGGTCCATGTCGGTGCCGGGAACACGGGGATCATGTGTGGCGATCCCGGAGCGGGCGTCGGCGTACACGATCGGGAAGTCGATCTGTTCGTCGGTTGCGTCCAGGTCCATGAACAGCTCGTAGACCTCGTCTACGACCTCTTCCAGCCTGGCGTCCGGCCGGTCGATCTTGTTCACCACAACGACGATCGTGAGGCCGGCTTCGAGGGCCTTGCGCAGCACGAAGCGGGTCTGCGGGCGGGGGCCCTCAGCTGCGTCGACCAGGAGGAGGACACCGTCGACCATGTTGAGCGCCCTCTCAACCTCACCACCGAAGTCGGCGTGGCCTGGGGTGTCGACGATGTTGATCTTCACGTCACCACGCCTGACGGCGGTGTTCTTGGCGAGGATCGTGATGCCCTTCTCGCGCTCCAGGTCCATGGAGTCCATGACCCTCTCGGCGACGTGTTCGTTGGCGCGGAACACTCCTGACTGGCGCAGGAGGGCGTCGACCAGCGTCGTCTTGCCGTGGTCGACGTGCGCAATCACGGCGATGTTGCGGAGGTCTGAGCGAATGGCCACCCGGGAACGCTACGGCCGTACCGGTGGTGGCATGTGGCCATGTGACCGATGGCTTGGGTTGCCTTTGTCACCTGCCGGGAGGCTGTTGCCGGATTCGGGACCGGGGGTGGCTCACCGGCCGCCGCTACGGTCGGGGCGTCCGGAAGGCCAAGGAGGCAAGCCGTCTTGTTCCGCCTCATGATGACACTCCATGTCCTGGCTGCTGCGGTCTGGGTCGGCGGCCACCTGGTGCTCGCCCTCAGCGTGCTACCCCGTGCCCTCCGCACCGGTGATCCGGGGACGGTCCGGGACTTCGAGTCGACCTACGAGCGCATCGAGCTGCCCTCGCTGCTGGTCCAGGTTGTGACCGGCATCTGGCTGGCCCGGAACCTGGTACCCGACGTCGGAGCGTGGTTCTCGTTCGGCTCCCCGATCGAGACCACGGTGGGCGTCAAGTTGGTCCTGCTGGCCGCCACGTTGGCCCTGGCGGTGCACGCACGGCTGCGGCTCGTGCCCAGGCTGGACGAGGGCGCCCTGAGGCCGTTGGCGGCCCACATCGTCGCCATTACGGTCGTGGCCGTCCTCATGGTCGTGGCGGGCGTGGGCTTTCGGACAGGCGGGTTGTTCTAGGGCCCGTTCACCCGCCAACCAGGTTCTCCGCCCGGGCGGCCCTCCACACGTTGAGGCCCGGGTGGTTGTACCCGGTCTCGCCGACGCGGTTCAGCCCGAAGCCGGCGAACTGCTCGACGGGCCGGCGCAGGTCGAAGTGGGATCCCTCGTAGAGGGCGATGCCCACGCCGAGCAGCCGGTCGGTGTCGAAGGCGTCGATTGCGGCCCCCAGCCACGCCTCGAACTGCGTGTAGGCGGCGTCGAAGTCGGACGGGCAGATCTCCGCCTCGCAGAAGGCACCCGCGCCCGTCTGGGCTGTGATCGGCGGTCCGGCGGCCATCAGCACCACTGGTTGCCCGCCGGGAAGCTCCGCGGCCAGGCCGGTGACGGTTTCAGCCATCGCCAAGGCCACATCCGGCGCGAGCCAGGTGTCGTTGGCCGAGACGCGTGCCAGCACGCCGTTGAAGGCGGTCGGCTGTGGCCGGTGGTCCGACACCACCGAGTGGTAGGCGCCGTCATCCCGGTAGTCGAGCGAGACCCCTGCCCACAGGTCGTGTCCGGCGTCCAGGAGGCCTTCTACCTGCTCCAGCTCGAATGCAGCCACCGCGTCCTCGAGGCGGGTGCACTCGACGACGTTCTCGGGCTCGGGCCTACAGAGGGGCATGAGGGACGGTTGCCACGAGTTGTAGGCGACCCTGATTCCGCGCTCCCTCAGCCCGTGGACGTCGTCGAACCAGGGGACCATCTGCGACATGAGTCCAGCGTTGACCAGCCTGTAGAGGACGGCCTGGTGCATGGCCGGGTCCCTCTCGAGGACCTCCTGCCAGGGAATGCCCGTCCGCCGGCCTACGAAGTCGTCGAGGATGGCCTCCGGCAGGCCCATGAGGGTGCTGCCGGCGTCGGCCGGAAGGCCGAGGCCGATGGACAGGATGTCGCCCGGCCGGACAGCATCCCTCCTGGTGGTGCATCCGGGTGAGGACGTGCACGGATCGAACACGACCCTCACGCCGCCCCCGTCCAGTTCCAGCTGGCTGACCTCCCACGACACCGGGAGGATCCACGGCGGGGTGATCGTGGTCCCGTCGGCGGTGGTCACATGACCGGCCCGCTGCCTTTCCATCTCCTCGTCTCCCAGGCTGTAGGGACCATCACCCAGGGCGTCGACCATGTGGAAGAACAGGGGCGGAAGCACCCCGGTCGGCTGCTGGAGCCTGACCAGGCCGTCGCCGGTCCTGCACACGGCGTAGAAGCGCCCGGCCCCTGCCTCGAGGAGGTTCGCATCACCGGCCGCTTCATCAGGGGTGTCGGCGAACCCCTCAAGGTCGAGGCCCAGCCACTCGAGCCCCACGCAGTCACCCACCTCGTCGAAGGACACCACGCAGAGCGTCTGCACCCCGTTCTCGCCCGGGTTGTCCCGGTAGGCGAACCTGAGGCAGGCGGTTCCGCCGGCGGTCGCCTCGACCTCGGCTCCTCCCAGTGACACCACGCCGGTCCCCTCGACGGCCACGACCTCGACCAGGTCGCCCAGGCCGGCGATGCTCCTGGCCTCCCCCACCGGTATGAACAGGTGGGAGGCCAGCCTGGGCGGGGCTGCTGGCGAAGCCGCGATGGTGGTCGTCGGCACCGTGGCCGGAGCCGGGGCACCAGCCGAGGTGGTCGTCGGCGCAGTGGCCGGAGCCGTGGCCTCAACGGCTGGCGCTGGCGTGCCGCTGGTCGAGGTCGGTCCCCGTTGGGCTGTCGTGGGCGGCTCCGCAACCGGTGTCGACGCGGTGGTATCAGGAATCGAACCGACCTGCGACACGGCCGGCTGCTGCACCCTCCCAGCCACCTGACCGCCGTCGCCACAGCCCGGCACGAGTGCCGTCAGGGCAACCAAGACCGCCAGGGCCCTCATGGCCCCAACCTCACAAGAGATCACCCGTAGCCACTGGGATGCATCTGCTGTAGGTGACTGGTGGCGTCAAATCTCGGGGATAAAGAAATCGGTCAGCGCAGGGAAGTCAGCGAGTACGTCCATACTGACCGCATCACTCGCAACCCTGACAGCCGGCCCGGACTGCTTGGCAGGAATGGCGAGTTCGATCACCCAGGCCGGATGCTCCCGCCACCATTCCTTGAGACCCCGCCCACTGATCTGAACTGCATCGCTTGACGGTGACAGGAGGTCAGCGTTCATCTCGCGATCGGCATAGCCGATGCCGACCCCGGCCATAACGAACATCGTGGCCCTTGACCACTTCTTGTGGCAATCGGTCAGAGTTATCTTCCCGCCCGTGTTCCTCACATTGACCAGGTTGTGTTTGCCGCCTGTGCTGGCAAAGACACCCTTGACCGAAATGCCAGCAGGCACCTCGCCTGGCAGTTCAAGGTCGTAGCCCTGATTCCGTTTGCCAGCGTTCAGAACATCGATCCCAAGCGCCCTCGCCGACGCGCCGAGCACCTGCTCGACCACCCCACCCACTATGAACCGGTTCTCCCAGACGACCGTGTTGTAGCGACTCAGAACTTCGCCAATTGCACCTACCACCGCCGTAGACACGCCTTGGTCCCCGAGCATCCCTGCCCGATACTCAGCGAAGAAGGCTCGCTCCCGGCCAAACCCCATATGGACCTCCCGGAACGCGAACGTAGCCCGGTCGGAACTCAGCCGCCCGTGAGAGAGGGCTCCTTGATCATTCGGCCCTGAGAAGACAACTGGAGGTGGTGCGCCGTCACGAAGGTCGGTCCGCGCCAACTGTCACTACCCCGAGCTAAGCTCCCTGCCGTGAACGAACAGGCGTTCGGCTTTGTCGATCTCTTCGCTGGCATAGGCGGATTCCACCACGCACTCGCAGTTGAGGGCGGCATCTGCGCTCTGGCAGTCGAGCGTGACAGAGACTGCCAACGGGTCTACCGACACACCTTCCCGGGGACGCCTCTTGTCGATGACATCCGCTCGCTGACACGAGACGAGGACGGCAATGACCGGGACCTAAGCGAAGTTGGGGCGCTGATCCCTGACCACGATGTGCTCTGTGCTGGCTTCCCCTGCCAACCGTTCTCCAAGTCGGGTTTTCAGGAGGGCATCCGCGACCGAAGCAGAGGAACCCTCTTCTACGACGTGATGACGATCGTGATGGCGAAGAAGCCACGGTTCGTGATCCTGGAGAACGTGAGGAACCTCGCCGGACCGCGCCACATCGACACGTGGAACGGGATTATCGACTCTCTCCAGGGTCAGGGCTACCTGGTGGCCCGCGACCCATTAGTCCTGTCTCCGCATCTGCTTTCACCGTCTGACGGCGGTGCCCCCCAGGTTCGGGACCGCGTGTTCATTCTCGCCTACAGGCCTACTAGTCACGTGTTCGAAGTTGACGCGACCCCGCTCTTGGATCGCCAACTGTCGCTCGGGTGGAACCCGGATGACTGGCGAATTGAGGACTACCTGGACGACGACCATGACATCGTCGACATTGCCGACTATCGACTGAACGTCGACGAACTCGCCTGGGTGGCTGCCTGGCAGGCGTTCGTGGAGAGAATCGAAGCAGACCAGTTGCCAGGCTTTCCAATCTGGGTGGACGCGTTTACGGACAGGCCGCACATTCCGCTTGACACTCCCAGATGGAAGTCCAACTTCCTCGAGAAGAACGCCGAGTTCTACCGCCAACACCGACAGATAATCGACAAGTGGATGACAGAGGTCTGGGACAACGGACAGAGGGTCGGGGAGTTCCCCTCCTCACGCCGCAAGTTCGAGTGGCAGGCCCGCAAGGCCCAACCAACTCGCACTGAGCGGAACCTGTCCGAACTGGTGCTCCAGATGCGGCCAAGTGGAATCAGGGTTAAGCCACCCACCTACCTGCCAGCACTCGTGGCGATTACCCAGACCTCGGTGATCGGTTCTCGCATGCGTCGCATTACCCCTCGTGAGGCAGCACGCCTTCAGGGGGTACCGCCGGACTCGATCACCGATTCAGGAGTGTCCGCGACCACCGCCTACAAGCAACTTGGCAACGCCGTCAACGTCGGTGTTGTCGGCGCGGCGGCACGGGCGCTGTTTGCGGCCGGCCGGGCGCCGTGGCTTGCCGCGGCCAACCCGGCGCTCAGGGAAGCCGGTTAGGGAGCAGCGGGGAGTGGGCCGTGAGGGACTCGAACCCCCGACCCCCTGCGCGTCATGCAGGTGCTCTAGCCAACTGAGCTAACGGCCCCGGAGCGCAGCAGCGTACCAGTGGCCCAATACGGGCGCACCGGGCGGTCAGGTCCCCGAACCCTCCCCGAACGACCAGGGACCCCGGTCCAGGAGGGCTGCCAGCACGAGGAGCAGACCCCCAGCAACCACCACAGGCAGGCCGACCCCTACCGAGTACTCGTAGCCGTCGAAGGGGTCGAGGCTGGCGACGTCGGCGATTTCGAGGGCCGCCGCCACGACCAGCACGGCACCGGTGGCCAGCAGGACCAGCTTCAGGACCAGGCCCCGCAGGCCGGTCCAAAGGGCCCCGGTGGCGCCGGCTGCCACCAGGCCGACCACCAGCACCAGGACGGCGTCGCCCGCCTGGTCCCAGCCGATGAGGTGCGTGGAGTAGCCGGTGTCGTGGGCCTCCACGCGCCACGACAGGAACGTCCCGATGATGGCGGCCACCACACCGGTGGAGGCCACCAGCGCCGCCAGCCAGTTGGGGGCCGGTCGCTCGCGGCGCCTGGGCCGGGGCTGAGGATCGGGTGGCGCCACCGGCGGCTCGTCGCCCGGGTGGACCGCCCTGATGCCCATCGGTGGCGTGTGCGGCAGAGGCGGACCAGCGCCGGAGTCCTCCGGCCCGACACCGCCCACCTGGTCCGTCATAGGTTCTCCAAGGTACCGACCGGCCCTGCGCCCCGGCTAACGGGCCACCGGGCAGGCCATCCGACCTGTACGAGCACCGGGCGGGATTTGAACCCGCGGCTTTACGGCTTTGCAGGCCGTTCCCTTGGTCCGCTCGGGCACCGGTGCCTGCTCCCACCGGCGTGGGAACGGGGCCAGCGTATCGCCGGGCGGTGGCGCCCCAGCCGGGCCGACCGCGGCCCCCGGCGGGGCACAGGCAGGCGGGGGTCAGCCGGAGGCCTTCTCCTCGGCCAGCTTCACCGTGCAGGTTCCCTGTGCCAGGGCCACAAGGCGACCCTCGTTCTCCACCTCGATCGACACCACGGCCGACCGCTTCGTCATCGACCTGACCTCCGCCGTGGCCCTGCAGGTGCCACCGCTCACCGGCCGCACGTAGTTGACCTTGAACTCGGTGGTCGCCGCCCACGAACCGGGTGGCATCACCGGATACAGGACGAGCCCGAGGCAGTGGTCGCAGAAGGCCGCCAGGCAGCCACCGTGCATGTTCCCGATGTAGGTCACGTGGTCGTCGGCCACCTCGAACTCGGCAACCAGCCGGCCGGCCTCGAACTCGACCACGTGGATGCCCAGGTAGCCGTCGATGCCACGGTCCGACCTGTGCCCGATGAGGCCCTCCAGGAACCCCGGGTTGGCCACCTCCAGGTCCGGCCTGCTCATCGCTCCCCTCCCAGTCCTCGCGATCCCATCAGCCGTCGGCCCCGGAGGCCGCTCACCGCGGCCCCACCCCGTCTGGCGGCCACGGCATGACCCCGTCCTCCAGGGGCACGTCGAGGCTGCGGAGCAGGCGGGCGAACAGGCCCCAGTTGCCGATGGCGGCGACCAGCTCCACCAGCAGGGGCTCTCCCAGGTGGGCTGCGCAGTCCTCCCAGGTGGCGTCGCCGATCGTGCCGTCGGCCAGCGTCTCGTCCACGGCGGCCAGCACCGCACGCTCCACCCCTCCGAATCCCCCGTGTGCCCGCCAGTCCCTCACCCCGACAACGTCGGCCTCGTCCACCCCGAGGCCCACGGCCACGTGCCAGTGCTGGGTCCACTCGTAGACCGACCCGCTGACCCAGGCGATCCTCATGATCACCAGCTCCCGGAGCCTGGCGTCCAGCTCCCCCCTCCAGAGGAGGCCGTGCAGCATGCCGTTGAGGGCCGAGGCCACCCTGGGGTTGTGCAGGAGGATCCGGAACACGTTCAGGTCGGCCATCCCGGCCGGGATCCCGTGGGCCTCGGCCGCGGCACGTGCCTCGTCGGCGGCCAGCGGACCCACCCGTGCGCCCTGCGGCTCGGTCACCCCACTCCCCCTGCTCGCGGCGATGGTCGGGCGCTTACGCTACGCAACCGAGCGGAGGTGGACATGGTCGGACCGTCGGGCGTGGCGAGGGCCCTCGTGCTGGAGGGACCGCGGAGCCTGGTGTTCCGCGACCTCGAGATACCGGAGCCGACGGCCGACACGGGCCTCCTGCGGGTCGAGGCCTGCGGAGTCTGTGGCACCGACCACGAGATGTTCACCGGCCGGCTCCCGGCCGCCAGCCCACTGGTGCCGGGACACGAGACCGTCGGCGTCCTGGAGCAGGTGGGCGAGCGGGCCGCCGACCTGTGGGGGGTGTCCGCCGGCGACAGGGTCGCCGTGGAGTGCTTCCAGTCCTGCCGCAGGTGCGAAGCGTGCGGCGCCGGCGACTACAGGCGCTGCCGGGAGCACGGCCTCAGGACCGCATACGGCCTGTCGGGGCTGGAGGTCGGGGCGGCACCCAGCGGCGGCTGGGCCGCATACCACCACCTGGGGCCCGACTCGATGCTGATCCCGGTTCCTGACGGGCTGGACGCCGTAGAGGCCACGCTGTTCAACCCCGTGGGTGCGGGCATCCGCTGGGGTGCCGAGCTCCCGTCCACCGGGCCGGGCGACGTTGTGACGGTGCTCGGCCCGGGAATCCGCGGGCTGGCGGCGGCAGCCGCTGCCCGTGAGGCGGGGGCGGGCTTCGTGATGGTCACCGGCAGGGGCAGGAACGACCACCCGCGCCTGGAGGCCGCTCCGGGCTTCGGTGCCGACCTGGTCGCTGACGTGGCCGAGGCAGATCCGGTGGAGGCGCTTCGCAACGCCACAGGGGGACGCCTGGCCGACGTCGTGGTGGATGTGACCGCCAACGCCCCCGAGGCGCTGGGCCAGGCGGTCTCCCTGGCTGCGACCGGGGCCCGGATCGTGCTGGCAGGCACCCGCAACAGCGCCGAGACGCCGGGCTTCAACCCCGACCTGGTCGTCTACAGGGAGCTCCACCTGATCGGCGCCCTCGGGGTCGACGCACCCGCCTACCGGAGGGCCCTGGAACTGGTCGCATCCGACCGCTACCCCTTCCGCACGGTTCCACGCAGGGTGGCGACCCTGGAGGGAGCGGCCGACCTGCTGGCGACCATGGCCGGCGAGGGACCCGAGCCCCCACCGGTGCACGCCGTGCTGGTGCCCTAGTGGCGGCAGCCTCGGAGGGGCTCAGCCGGGCCGGCGCCTCGAGTCGACCACGCCCGTGTCGAAGCCGGCCAGGTGCAGGCCTCCGTGGAACCGGGCGTGCTCGACCTTCAGGCAGCGGTCCATCACCACCTCCATGCCGCCGGCCAGCGCCACCTGGGCGGCCTCGACGCTCCACAGGCCGAACTGGGTCCAAAACACCCGGGCCCCCACTGCCACGGCCTCTTCGGCCACCGCTGGCACATCCTCCAGCCGGCGGAACACATCGACCACGTCGGGCACCACGGGCAGGTCGGCGAGGCTGTCGTGGCAGGGCCTCCCCAGCACCTCGTCCGCGGCCGGGTTCACGAAGTGGACGTCGTAGTCGGTGGAGGAACTGAGCAGGTAGGTGGCCACGAAGTTGGACGGCCGGTCGGGGCGGGCCGAGACGCCGACCATGGCGACCGTGCCTACCGAGGCCAGCAGGTCCCGACGCTCGGCGGCGGAGGGCGGTTCCCAGCCCGGGACGGGCTCGTGGCCGATCACGTGACGGCCCCAGCGGGTACCGGGTTCGGGCGCAGCCCGCCGGCCGATCCGACGCAGGCGCTCACGCGGCCGCTCCCGACAGGGCCCGATCCAGGTCCCAGCAGATGTCCTCCACGTCCTCCAGGCCGACCGAGAGGCGGACCATGTCGGGGGTGACGCCACCGGCCTCCAGGTCGGCGTCGGAGAGCTGCTGGTGGGTGGTGCTGGCTGGGTGGATCACGAGGGTGCGCGAATCGCCCACGTTGGCCAGGTGGCTGACCATGGTCAGGCCCTCGATGAAGGCCGCCCCCGCCGAACGCCCTCCCGCCACGCCGAACGTGAAGATGGCCCCGGGGCCGGCGGGAAGGTAGCGCCGGGCCATTTCCCGGTAGGGCGACGACTCCAGGCCGGCGTAGGCCACCCAGGAGACGGCCGGATGGGCCTCCAGGAACTCGGCCACCACCTGCGCGTTTGCCACGTGCTCGTCCATCCTCTGGGGCAGGGTCTCGAGGCCCTGGAGCAGCAGGAAGGCGTTGAACGGCGAGAGGCTGGCGCCCACGTCACGCAGCTGTTCGGCCCGCAGCCTGGTGCAGAAGGCGTACTCCCCGAAGTTCTCCCAGAAGCGCAGGTCGTTGTAGCCGGCGGCCGGCTCGGTCATCTGCGGGAACCGACCCGAGCCCCAGTCGAAGCGTCCCGACTCGACAACCACCCCGCCGATTGAGGTGCCGTGGCCTCCGATGAACTTGGTGGCCGAATGGACCACGATGTCGGCACCGTGCTCCATGGGCCTACAGAGGTAGGGGGTGGCGAAGGTGGAGTCGACCACGAGCGGCATGTCGTGGGCGTGGGCCACGGCGGCGAGGGCCGCCAGGTCGGCCACTGCCCCCGACGGGTTGCCGATGACCTCGGTGTAGAGGAACCTGGTCCGGTCGTCGATCCGGGCGGCGAAGGCCCCGGGGTCGTCGCCGTCCACGAAGCGGGCCTCGATGCCGAACCGGCCGAGGGTGGTGTCGAACATGGTGTGGGTGCCGCCGTAGAGCGAGGAGGAGGTGACCAGGTTGTCGCCGGCCTCAGCCAGGGAGGCAGCCGTCAGGAACTCGGCGGCCTGGCCGCTGGCGGTGGCGACGGCGCCGATGCCGCCCTCGAGGCTGGCCATGCGCTCCTCAAACGCGGCCGTCGTGGGGTTCGAGATCCTGGAGTAGATCGTGCCGTACTTCTGGAGGGCGAACAGGTCGGCGGCGTCGGCCGTGTCCTCGAAGACGAAGCTGGTCGACTGGTAGATGGGAACGGCCCTGGCCCCGGTGGTCGGGTCGGGACCGCCGCCGGCGTGGAGGGCCCGGGTCCGGAATCCCCACTCTCGGTCGCTCACGGGTTGGATTGTAGGGTCGCTCCCTGCGGTAATATTGCGCTTGTTGGATTACCACGCCTATCATCTGGCCGTGCGAGACAACACCATTGCGGTTCCACCGGTAGTGCGACGCGACCTCCTGGCCCCTCCCCTGCCCAACCTGCTCGACACCGGAAGCGAGGCCTTCACCGCCAACCGGGCCGACATGCTCGAGCAGCTGGAAGTGATCGACGGCCTGCTGGACGAGGCCGATGGCGGCGGCGGGCCGGCCGCCATGGAGCGGATGCGCTCACGGGGGAAGATGCCCATCCGCGAGCGCATAGCCAACGCCCTCGACCCCGACAGCCCGTTCCTCGAGATCAGCCCGCTCGCCGGCTACGAATCCGACTACGCCATCGGCGGCGGCCTGGTCGTGGGAATCGGCGTCATAGCCGGGGTCGAGTGCGTCGTGCTGGGCAACGACCCCACCGTCCTCGGCGGCGCCATCACGCCGTACTCGGGCAAGAAGTGGATGCGGGCCATCGAGATCGCCCGCGACAACCGCATCCCCTACGTCAGCTTCGTCGAGTCGGCCGGCGCCGACCTGCGGGTACCCACCGGCGACGGGTCCAACAAGCGCCGGGTCCAGACCGACCACTTCGCCGAGACCGGTGGCTTCTTCTACGAGATGATCGAGCTGTCCAAGCTGGGGGTACCGACGGTGTGCGTCGTGTTCGGCTCCTCCACTGCAGGCGGCGCCTACCAACCCGGGATGTCCGACTACAACATCTTCATCAGGGACCGCTCCAAGGTCTTCCTGGCCGGTCCTCCGCTCGTCAAGATGGCCACCGGCGAGGAGTCCGACGACGAGACGCTGGGCGGCGGCCAGATGCACGCCGAAAGGTCCGGCCTCGCCGACTACCTCGCCGAGGACGAGATGGACGCCATCCGCATCTGCCGGGAGGTGGTGTCCCACCTGAACTGGTCCAAGCCGGCACCCGGACCCAGCCTGACTGCCGACGAGCCGGCCCACGACCCCGACGACCTCCTGGGAATAGTCAGCCGCGACCTGCGCCAGCCCGTCGACGTGAGGGACGTCTTCGCCCGCGTTGTCGACGGCTCGCGCTTCGAGGAGTTCAAGCCCCGCTACGGGCCCAACATGGTCTGCGGCTGGGCCTCCATCCACGGCTACCCCGTCGGCCTGCTCGGCAACAACGGCGTCATCCACCCGGAATCTGCCGAGAAGGCCGCGCACTTCATACAACTCTGCAACCGCCAGGACACCCCGCTGGTGTTCGTCCAGAACATCACCGGCTACATGGTCGGACGGGAGGCCGAGGCCGCCGGCATCATCAAGAAGGGCTCCCAGATGATCAACGCCGTCACCAACTCGACGGTGCCGCACCTGACCGTGATCATCGGCTCCTCCTACGGCGCCGGCACCTACGGAATGTCCGGGCGCGCATACCGGAACCGCTTCACGTTCCTGTGGCCCACCGCCAAGATCGCCGTGATGGGGCCCAAGCAGATCGCGGGGGTCATGTCGCAGGTGCGCCGCGCCCAGGCTGCCAGGAAGGGTGAGGAGTTCGACGAGGAGGCCGACGCCGAGATCGTGCGCATGGTCGAGGAGATCCAGGAGCAGGGCTCCCTCGCCCTCGTGGCGACCGGCGCCGTGAGCGACGACGGAATCATCGACCCCCGCGACACGAGGACTGTGCTCGGAATGTGCCTCTCAGTCGTCGGGAACACGGAGATAGCGGGGGCCAGGGGCTACGGGGTGTTCCGGCTGTGAGCATCAGGTCGCTGCTCGTCGCCAACAGGGGCGAGATCGCCAGGCGGGTCTTCCGCTCGGCCCGCGCCATGGGCGTCCGGTGTGTGGCCGTCTACGCCGACGCCGACTCGGACGCCCCGTTCGTGGCCGAGGCCGACGAGGCGGTACGCCTCCCGGGTGGCTACCTCGACGGCGGGTCGATCATCACAGCCGCCCTGGCCGCCGGTGCCGACGCCGTCCACCCGGGCTACGGCTTCCTCGCCGAGAACGCCGACTTCGCCTCGGCGGTGGCCGATGCCGGCCTGACCTGGGTCGGACCAGGCGCCGACGTGATCGCCCAGATGGGGGACAAGCTGGCCGCCAAGCGGGCCGCCATCGACGCCGGGGTGCCGGTCCTGCCATCCAGCGACGATCCCTCCGACCCGGAGGGAGTCGGGTTCCCGCTGCTGGTCAAGGCGGCCGCAGGCGGCGGCGGCAAGGGAATGCGCCTGGTCGAGGACCAGGCCGGCCTCGAGGAGGCCGTGGCCGCCGCCCGCCGGGAGGCCGCCGGCGCCTTCGGCGACGACACGGTGTTCCTGGAGCGCTGGCTGCCGAGGTCCAGGCACGTCGAGGTCCAGGTCCTGGGCGACGACCACGGCAACCTCGTGCACCTGGGCGAGCGGGAGTGCTCGATCCAGCGCAGACACCAGAAGGTCATCGAGGAGTCACCGTCGCCCGCGGTCGACGACGACCTGCGCCGGGCCATGGGCGCTGCCGCCCTGAGCCTGGCCGAGGGAATCGGCTACACGTCGGCCGGCACGGTCGAGTTCCTGCTCGACGACGACTCGGGCGACTTCTACTTCCTCGAGGCCAACACCAGGCTCCAGGTCGAGCACCCGGTTACCGAGGAGGTCACGGGGATCGACCTGGTGAGGGAACAGATCCGGATCGCCGCCGGCGAGCCGTTGGGCTACGGCCAGGACGAGGTCGCCTTCGCGGGACACGCCGTCGAGGCCCGGCTCTATGCCGAGGTCCCGTCTGTCGGCTTCCTTCCAGCCACGGGCACCCTGGTGGCCTTCGCCCCCGCCGGGTCGCCCGAGGTGAGGTGGGAGGCCGGGGTCGCCTCTGGAACACGCGTCGGGACCGACTTCGACCCGATGCTGGCCAAGGTGGTGGCGAGCGGCCCGACACGGTCCGAGGCCGCCGGACGCCTGGCCCTGGCACTTGAACGCCTCCACCTTGCGGGGGTCGAGACCAACCGCGACTTCCTGGCTGCCACGCTGCGCCACCCCGCCTTCCTCGCCGGCGACACGACGACCGACTTCATCGAGAGGCACTCCCCCGCCACCCGCCTGGAGGTGGACGACGACGGCATGGCGCGTGCGGCCGTGGTGGCGGCCATGTGGCTGCAGGGACGCAACAGGGACCGGGCCACGGTGCTGGGAGGCGTCCCCAGCGGCTGGCGCAACGCCCGGCTGCCCGACCAGCAGGTGTCGCTGGCACGCGGCGACGCCAGGATCGACCTGGCCTACGGCCGCCGGCGCGACGGCAGCTTCGCCTTCGACGACGGGACGACGGCCCGGGTGCTGGCCTGGTCGGAAGGGTCGATCGACCTTGAGGTCGACGGCAGGCGCACGGCCGGCCCCGTGACCGGGGTGGACGGCCACGTGCACGTGCAGGTGCCGGGCGGGACCCTGGCCTTCGAGGTTCTCCCCCGGTTCACCCTTCCCGGAGGTGACGCTCCCGCCGGAGGCCTGACGGCCCCCATGCCTGGCGTGGTCCTTGAGGTCAGGGTCGCTGCCGGCGACCCGGTCTCGGCCGGCCAGACCCTCATTGTCCTGGAGGCAATGAAGATGGAGCACCACGTGAACGCCCCCGCCGAAGGCGCCGTGGCCGAGGTCCTGGTGTCGGCGGGCCAACAGGTCGAGGCCGGCGCCCCCCTGCTGGTGATGGCCGACGAAGGTGGGGGCAGCCCGTGAGCCGGCCGGTCCGCATCGCCAACTGCTCTGGCTTCTACGGTGACCGCCTCTCGGCAGCCGTTGAGATGGTCGAGGGCGGTGAAATCGACTTCCTCACAGGCGACTGGCTGGCCGAGCTGACGATGCTCATCCTGGCCAGGACGAGGGCCAAGCGGCCCGGTGGCGGCTACGCCCGCAGCTTCGTGGCCCAGATGGAACAGGTGATGGGCACCTGCCTTGACAGGGGCATCAGGGTCGTATCCAACGCCGGCGGCCTGGACCCCAACGGCTGCGCCGCAGCGGTGGCCGAGGTGGCCGACCGGCTGGGCCTCTCGCCATCCATCGCCTGGGTGGCCGGCGACGACCTGCTGCCCCGGCTGGACGACCTGGTGGCGGCGGGAGTGGACCTGGGGCACATGGAGACCGGAGAGCCGATCGGCGACACCTCCCGGTTCATCAGCGCCAACGCCTACCTGGGTTGCTGGGGGGTGGTCGAGGCCCTCGACAGGGGCGCCGACATCGTGGTCACCGGCCGCACCACCGACGCTGCCGTGGTCTGTGGCCCGGCCGCATGGCACCACGGCTGGGCCCGCGACGACTGGGACCGCCTGGCCGGTGCGGTGGTGGCCGGACACGTGATCGAGTGCGGCACCCAGGCCACCGGTGGCAACTACTCGTTCTTCACCGAGGTGCCGGGCATGGAGAGGACGGGGTTCCCGTGGGCAGAGGTGGCCGCCGACGGCTCCTCGGTAATCGGAAAGCACGACGGCACGGGCGGCGAGGTCTCGGTCGGGACGGTCACGTCGCAGCTTCTCTACGAGATCGGCTCCCCCGCCTACCTGGGCCCCGACGTGACCGCACGCTTCGACACGGTGGGCCTCGAGCAGGTCGCCGCCGACAGGGTCGCCGTCACAGGAACCCGGGGCGAGCCGCCGCCTCCCACCCTGAAGGTCTCCATGAACGAGCTGGGCGGCTACCGGGGCGACGTGTCGGTGGCCCTGGCCGGCCTCGACATCGAGGCCAAGGCCGACCTGGTCGAGCGGGCCTTCTGGCTGGCCTGCCCCTACGGCCCCGACGACTACGCCGAGGTGTCCTCCCGGGTGCTGCGCAGCGACAAGCCGGATCCCCCGACCAACGAGGAGGCCGTGGCCTTCTGGAAGCTCACCGTGAAGGACCCCGACGAGCGCAAGGTGGGCCGGGTGGTGTCGGACGCCGTGAACGAGTTGGCCCTGGCCACCATCCCCGGCATGTTCGGCATGGGCGGGGGCGGCCGGGCCCGGCCCTTCGGCGTGTTCAGGCCCGCTCTGGTGCCGTCCGAGCTGGTGCCACAGCACGTCGTCGTGCTCGGCGGGGACCGCACGGTCGTGGACTCCACCTGCCCGGGCGGTCCCGTCGAGGTGGAGCCGGTGGCCGGCCCAGAGGCCGGCCGGCCGACCGACCCCACGACCAGGGCCCCGATCGGCCGGGTCGTGGGCACCCGTTCCGGCGACAAGGGAGGCAACGCCAACCTGGGGGTGTTCGCCCGCACCCCGGAGGCCTGGGCCTGGCTGGACTGGTTCCTCACCACCGACCGCCTGCGAACGCTCCTACCGGAGGCGGCCGACCTGGTGGTGGAGCGCTTCAGGCTCCCGAACCTGTTGTCGCTGAACTTCGTCATCCACGGCCTCCTACAGGAGGGGGTGGCCGCATCCACCCGCCAGGACGGCCAGGCCAAGAGCCTCGGCGAGTGGCTCAGGGCGCGTGAGGTGGACGTGCCCGTGGAGTTGCTGGGCTAGCCGTGGACTTCGACCTTCCCAGCGACGACGACCCCCGCCGCCTCGAGGTGAGGGCCTGGCTGGCGGACCATCCCGAGCCGTCGCCCGGGGACCTGGTCGAGGCCGGCTACGTGGTGCCGCACTGGCCCGCCCCCTGGGGCCTGTCGGCCGACCCGATGCACCAGCTGGTGATCGACGACGAACTGCACCGGGCCGGGGTCTCCACCCCGACCAACCCGATCGGCATCGGCTGGGCCGGCCCGACGATCCTGGCCGAGGGCACCGACGCCCAGAGGGAGAGGTACCTGCCCGGGATCCTGGACGGCAGCGAGGTCTGGTGCCAGCTGTTCAGCGAGCCCGACGCCGGGTCCGATCTGGCCAACCTGGCGACGAGGGCGGTGCGGGACGGAGACGAGTACGTCGTGAACGGCTCCAAGATCTGGTCCAGCGGCGCACACCACGCCTCCTTCGGAATCCTCATCGCCCGGACCGACCCCGACGTACCCAAGCACCGCGGCATCTCGTACCTCATATGCCCGATGGACTCCCCTGGCCTGACCATGACGCCGATCGTCGACATGACGACGGCGCACTCCTTCAACCAGGTGTTCTTCGACGACGTGCGCATCCCGGCAGACCTGCTGGTGGGAGCGGAGGGCGACGGCTGGCGCCTGGCCAAGATGACCCTCTCAAACGAGCGCGTCTCCCTGTCGTCGGCCGGGTCGCTGTGGGGCTCCGGCCCGTCGGCGGCAGACCTGCTGGACCTGGTCAGGGGGGCCGGGGGCACCAACGACCCGGTCGAGCGCCAGCGCCTGGCCGCCCTGTGGTGCGAGGCCGAGGTGCTGCGCCTGAACAGGCTGCGGACCCTCAGCGCCCGCCTGGCAGGCCGAACCCCCGGCGCCGAGGCCTCCGTGCAAAAGGCCATGTCCGACGAACACGGACAGCACGTCCTGTCGATGGCCAAGGAGGTCGCAGGCCCGGGCGGGATGCTCGAGGGCTCGGGGCCCGTGGGCAGCCTCGACCGGGTGGTGGCCACCGGCACCACCGAGATCAACCTCGGCTCCGACCAGTTCCCCGGGGTGGAGCCGGTCTGGCACTACGGGTACCTGTTCTCCCCGGCCCTGACGCTGGGCGGGGGCACCTTCGCAGTCCAGCGCAACATCATCGCCGAGGTGGTCCTGGGCCTCCCGCGTGACCTCAACGTGGAGAAGGGCCTGACATGGGCCGAGGCCAGGCGCTGACCCGTGGCCGCCGACACCGCCACACGGGAGGCAACCGGCCTGACGGACCTGCTCAGGGACGTGCCCGCCCCGAGGCCCGTCCTCAGCCGCGAGCGGGAACGGGCGCTCACGGCGAGGCAGCGCGACGTCCTCGACCAGCTCGGCAGGCTCTTCGACGGTGGGTTCGCCGAGCTGACCATGGCCGACATGGCGGCCAGCCTGAACTGCTCACTGCGCACCCTCTACGAGCTGGCCCCCAGCAGGGAGCAGCTGGTGCTGGTTGTGATCGACCGCAACCTCTGGCGGGTGGGCCGCAGCGCCATGGGGGCGATCCGCGACGACATGGCCCCGCTGGACGCCATCAGCATGTACCTGGAGGCCGCCAACTTCGCCGTGGCGGGCACAACGGCAGCCTTCGCACGGGACATGGACGCCGTTCCGGCGGCACAGCACCTGAGCGACGCCCACTCCGACTACCTGGTGGCGGTGACCCGGAGGCTGCTGGACCTGGCGGTTGAGCACGGTGACATCCCCGACGTGGACTCGGCGGCCGTGGCGAGGGTCATGGCCAGCCTGGGTCGGGACTTCGCCCTGGCCGGCGTGTTCGCCACGCTGCGCTCCTCCCCGAAGGAGGCCGCCGACGCCGTGCTGGGGATAATCATGAGGGGGCTCACGACCCCCGAGCCGCCACCTGGCGACGGTGACGGTCGGCGTGGGTAGCAATGGACGGACACGACGGGAGGGCGCGATGGCAGGCGTGACGGTCGGCGAGGTGGCCGGTGACCTGGCCGCCGAACAGGAGGACCTGGACGCGGTGCTGACCCCCCTGGGCGACGACGCCTGGTCGGCGGCCACTCCCAGCCCGAGGTGGAACGTGGCCGACCAGGTGGCCCACCTGGCCTACTTCGACCACGCAGCCACGACGGCCATGACCGATCCGGACCGGTTCAGGACAATGGTCGACGATCTGAGGGGAGCGGCCGCCGGCGGCCCCGAGGCAGTGGACGACTTCACGCTGGCCCGCTACCGGGCCATGGACCCGGCCGGGCTCCTCGAGGAGTGGAGGGCCGGGCGGGCCCGACAGGCCGAGGCGGCATCGACCCTGGACGACGAGACCAGGGTGATCTGGTACGGGCCGTCGATGGGGGCGCGTTCGTTCCTCACGGCCCGGCTGATGGAGGTCTGGGCCCACGGCCAGGACATCGTGGACACCGTCGGCTCCGAGAGGGCGCCGACCGACCGGCTCCGCCACATAGCCCAGTTGGGCGTGATCACCCGCGGCTGGAGCTACATCAACCGCGGCCTCGAGCCCCCGGACGCCGAGTTGGACGTGGTGCTGACGGCACCCTCGGGTGCGGAGTGGACGTGGGGGCCCGGTGGCGCCACCGGGTCCGTCACGGGTGCGGCGGAGGACTTCTGCCTTGTCGTCACCCAGAGGCGAAGCCTGGACGACACCGACCTGGTCGTGGTCGGCGACGCCGCTAGGGAGTGGCTGACAATGGCCCAGGCCTTCGCCGGCCCGCCGACCGACGGGCCGGCTCCAAGGAGGTCCTGATGTCGCTGGTCGAGGTGGAGCGCTCAGACGGGGTGGTGACGGTCACCCTGTCCGACGTGGAGAACCGGAACACCCTCAGTTCCCGCCTGACCACCGAGCTGGTCGACATCCTGGACGAGGTCGATGCCGACCCGTCCGTGCGGGTGGTGGTCCTCACCAACAGAGGCCGTGTCTTTTGCGCCGGGGCCGACCTCTCGGAGAGGTCCTCCAAGGGCCCCTCGGGGCGGGTGTTCAGCCCACAGCAGCTGTTCGGGAGGTTCAGGCACTCCCCCAAGCCCTACGTCGGCCGAATAGCCGGCCACTGCGTGGCCGGCGGGATGGGCCTGGCCGCCGCCATGGACATCTCCATAGCGGCCGACGACGCCAGGTTCGGATTCACCGAGGTGCGCGTGGGCGTGGCGCCGGCCATGATCTCGGTGCTCTGCCTGCCCCGGATGAGGTCAGCCGAGGCCAGCGACGCCTTCCTGCGCGGTAGGCGCCTCACAGCCGACGAGGCCGCCCGGATGGGCCTGGTCAACGCAGCCGTGCCCGCCGAGGAGCTGGATGCGGCCGTGGACGAGGTCGTGGCCGACCTGCTGCTCGGCGCCCCGGGGGCCCTGGCCGCCACCAAGCGGTTGCTCGACCGGGTGCCCAGAATGGGAACCGACGAGGCCTTCGAGTGGACGGCACGGATGTCGGCCGAGCTGTTCGCCGGCGAAGAGGCGAAGGAGGGCATGGCGGCCTTCCTGGAGAAGCGCACTCCCCCCTGGGCACTGTGAGCCGCGTCCGGGCGGCGACCCGGCCACCCGCGGGGCACCCCCAATAGGCTGGCCCCCACCATGAGCGTCGACCAGGCCTCAACCTTCCTGTCCCTGCTGGCCCTGGTCGCCGCCGGGATCACCGTTGCCGCCTTCGCCGCCCTGGCGACGCCCGGTGGGCGGGTGTGGCTGGCGGCCGGCGGGAACACGGCCCGGGGCCTGGCCTTCGCCGTGGCAGCCACGTCGACGGCGGGCAGCCTCTACTACTCGGAGGTGGCCCACTTCACCCCCTGCGAGCTGTGCTGGTACCAGCGCATAGCCATGTACCCGCTGGCCGTGCTGCTCGGAACCGCCCTGCTGCGCCGCCGGGCCGACGTGGCCGCCTTCGTCCTGCCCCTGGCCGTCGGCGGGGCCGCCGTGTCGGCCTACCACTACCAGCTGCAGGCCTTCCCCGACCAGGGCTCGACATGCGAGCCCGGTGCATCATGTGCCTACAGGTGGGTCGAGCAGTTCGGCTTCATCTCCATCCCGCTGATGGCGCTGGCCGGCTTCGCCGCCGTGGCGGCGCTGGTGCTGGCAGACCGGTGCACGGCAGTGGCGGGAGTTACCAGGGACGGGGAGGCGGCGTGAGCAGAGCGGCAGAGGGACGGAGCGGCGGCCGGCGGGGCCTGGTCGTGGCGCTGACGGTCGCGGCCATCGTGGCTGCGGCGCTGGTGGCGGCCCTCACGATGGGAGGCGGCCCCGAGGCCAGGGAGGTCGCCGAGGTCGGCTTCGCCGAGACGACCGGGGGCGTGCTGCCCCCGATGCCGAGGTCCGGCACCGATCCGGCCATCGGCGTCTCAGCACCGACCGTGAGGGCCATGACATTCGCCGACGAGCGGGTCGACATGGTCCCGGGTGGCGGACGCTCCCTCGTCGTCGGCTTCTTCGCCCACTGGTGTCCCCACTGCCAGGCCGAGTTGCCCCGCCTGACGGCGTGGCTGCGCGCCAACGACCCGCCCGACGGGGTCGAGGTCGTGGCCGTGTCGACGTCGGTCGAGGCCGGCGCCCCCAACTACCCGCCCTCGGCCTGGTTCGACCAGGTCGGCTGGCCCGAGCTGGTGCTGCGCGACTCGCCGGCCAACTCCATCGCCACCGGCTACGGCCTCACCAGCTTCCCCTTCTTCGTGGTCGTGGGCCCCGAGGGTCAGGTACGCCTGAGGGTGTCGGGTGAGCTGAGCGTCGCCGACTGGGAGACCCTGCTGGCCGTGGCGGCTGCGCCGTGACCCACGGGGGCAAGCTGGCGGCCCGGGCACTCCGGGAGGCCGGAGTCGGCGCCATCTTCACGCTGACGGGCGGCCACGTAATGCCTGTCTACGACGGCGCCCTCGACGAGGGCATCCCCGTCATAGACGTGCGCCACGAGCAGGCGGCCGTGCACGCGGCCGACGCGTACAGCCGCCTCAACCCGGGGCGCATCGGCTGCGCCGTGCTCACCGCCGGGCCCGGCGTGACCGACGGTGTCACGGGCATCGCCAACGCCTGGAGGGCCAACAGCCCGCTCATCGTGATCGGCGGCCAGGGCCCCTTCACCAACCTGCGACGGGGGTCGCTGCAGGAGATGGACCACGTGGGGATGGTCAGGCCCATCAGCAAGTGGGCCGACTCCTGCTACGAGACCGCCCGGATACCCGAGTACGTGGAGATGGCGGTCAGGAACGCCATGTCGGGCGTTCCCGGCCCCGCCTTCCTGGAGATTCCCATGGACGTGCTCATGGGGCCTGCCTCGCTGGAGGAGGCGGCCTTCCCGGCATTCCGCACCACGCCACCCACCACCTACCCGGATCCCGCCGACGTGGCCGCCGCGGTGGAGGCCGTCTCGGCGGCAGAGCGGCCGATCCTGCTGGCCGGGACGGGGGTCAAGTGGTCGCAGGGCGGCCCGGCGCTGACCCGCTTCGTTGAGGCCACCCGCATTCCCACCTACCTCAACGGGATGGGTAGGGGGATGCTGCGAGCGGACCACCCCCAGTTCTTCAACCGCACCCGCCGGGAGGCCATTAAGGCCTGCGACGTGTTCGTGCTGGCCGGGGCGCCACTGGACTTCCGGTTGCGGTTCGGGGCGTCGGTGCCCGCCGACGCCACGATCGTGCAGCTGGACATGGACGCCTCCCTCATCGGCCAGAACCGCTCGGCCGACGTGGGGGTGGTCGGCAACCTGGGGGCCTCCCTCGACATGATGCTGGAGGGGGCCGGGCGCTCCGGGGCGGTCCCCGACTTCGGGGCCTGGAGCGCCGAGTTGCGCTCGACGGAGGACGAGTTGGGTGCCGCGCTGGAGGCACAGCTCAGCTCCGACGAGAGCCCCGTCGACCCGCTGCGCTTCGCCGCCGAGATCCGGGACTTCGTTGACGAGGACACCATCCTCATCGGCGACGGCGGTGACATCGTCGCCCAGGCGGCCAAGGTCATACCGGTTCTGAGGGAGAACGCCTGGATGGACCCGGGGCCACTTGGCACGCTCGGTGTCGGCATGCCCTTCGCCCTGGCAGCCCAGCACAGCTTCCCGGACCGCCGGGTTCTCATCATCTACGGCGACGGGGCCTTCGGCCTGAACGGGTTCGAGTACGACACGGCGGTGCGGTTCGGGATGCCGATCGTGGGCATCGTGGGCAACGATGCGGCCTGGGGTCAGATGCTGCGACCCCAGGTGGGCCTCTACGGAGCCGACCGCAAGGTGGCCGTTGACCTGGCCGACACCCGCTACGACAAGGTGGTCGAGGCCCTGGGAGGCCACGGCGAGCACTGCGAGCGGCCCGAGGAGATCCGACCGGCACTGGAGCGGGCCTTCGCCTCGGGGAAGCCGGCGCTAGTCAACGTGCGCATCCGCACCGACGAGGGCGCGCCCAAGGGGAGCACCTACGTCTGAGCCGGCGGTGGTCCGTGCAGGCGCCCGCAGCCGGCCGACTCAGCCCGGGTCTGGACCCGTCGCCGCCGGCCTGTCGGTGGCGCTCCACTGGGACCACGACCCCACGTAGAGCCGGCCCCGGCCAAGGCCGGCGTGCTCCATGGCCAGCAGGTTGTGGCAGGCACTCACCCCTGAGCCGCAGTAGACGACCGTCTCGGCGGCGTCCACCACGCCCAACCTGGCGTAGTGCTCGGCCAGCTCAGCGGCCGGCCTGAAGCGTCCGTCTGCCAGGTTCTCCGTGAACGCGGCGTTGAGGGCCCCGGGAACGTGGCCGGGCCTGGCATCGACCGGCTCCTTGTCCCCCCGGTAACGCTCTGGCGAGCGGGCGTCCAGGAGCGGCACCCCTGCGGCGAGGTCGTCGGCTCCGACGAACGCCCCCTCTGGCCACGGCCGCACAGGGCAGTCGACGGCTGGGCGGTTCGTGGCACCCGTCTCGAGCTGTCCCTCCCAGGCCTGCAGCCCGCCGTCCAGCAGGGCTGCCGGCTGGCCGAGCACCCGCAGCATCCAGACCATGCGGCCGGCGCTGAGCCCTCCCGAGTCGTCGTAGGCCACGACCGTGTCGGTTGCGGCGATGCCGAGCGACCCCATGGCCGACGCGAATGCCTCGGGCGACGGGAGGGGGTGCCGGCCGTCGGCCGTGCTCGGGGCCGCCGCCAGGTGGTCATCCAGGTCGACGTAGACGGCACCGGGGATGTGGCCCTCGGCGTAGGCCGTTTCTCCGGGCCTGCCGTCCAGGTACCAGCGCACGTCGCAGACGACGACCCCTCCGATCAGCTCCTCGAGCCGGTCCGCGCCGACAATCGGGGCAATCGACACGGCCGTCAGCCTCCCGGAACCGCCGACGGCCGGGACAGGGCGGTGGCGGCGAGCAGGCAGGTCCAGACCAGGCCGGCCACCAGCAGGTGGGCGGCGACCACCCCGCTCCAGTCCACCTCGGTGAACACGTGTACAGCGCCCAGCGCCACGTTCACGGTGTAGAGGCCCGTGGCGGCGTGCAGCAGGCGCCTCTCGACCGCTGGCCGGCCGTTCCGGCCCGCCGCCCTCGTCAGGTGGACGAGGTAGACGAGGCCCAGGCCCGCCACAAGACGGTGCGCGAAGTGGACCGCCGTGTAGGAGTTGGACAGGTCGGGTACCAGCTGGTTCCCGACCAGCGGCCAGCCCGAGAAGTACATGTCGTGCACGTAGGCGCCGAGCAGCAGGAGCGCGTATGACCCGCCGGCGGCAAGGGCCAGGAGGGCGGTCCATGACCGGTCGGCCCCGGGCTGTTCTCCCCGTGGGCTGGTCCACACCGCCACGAGGGTGAGCAGCCCGACCACGACCATGGAGATGGCCAGGTGGAGGACGACCAGATCGGCGTCCAGGTCGGCCTTGACGACCATGCGGCCGATCCACGCCTGGATGCCGACCACGACCACGGCGGCAACCGCCGTCCACACCAGGGCCAGCCTCCCGCGGTGGTGGCGCCATGCGCTCACCGCCGTGCCCAGAACCAGAAGGCCCACGATGGCGGCAACCCACCTGTGGGTCCACTCGATGGCCATGTGGTATTCGGCCCGGGGCAGCAGGCCGCCCAGGAGGCCGTTCTCACAGAGGGGCCACCGGTCGGCGCAGCCGTAGCCGCTGCCGCTTCCCCGCGTGAACCCGCCGATTCCGACGAGGAGGAGGGTGGCCCCCAGGGCTACGCGGCTGAGGCGGGCTGTGGAGGACATCACCGAGAGGCTACGGGCACAGCGCCGGAGTCGTTCACACTCCGGTGGCTGCCGGATGCGGCCCTCCTGAAGCCTCTCAGGCCATGGTCAGCCCACCGCTGACCGACAGGGTCTGGCCGGTGATGTAGCCGGCGTCGGCCGAGGCTAGGAACTCGACCGCAGGGGCGATGTCGTCCGGTGCGGCCAGGCGCCCCATCGGGACGGCCCTGGTGAGGGCGCCGATGAAGCGCTCGCCGTCGGGCAACTCGTCGGCCATGGCCCTGATCAGGGGCGTGTCGGTGGGGCCCGGGCAGACCACGTTCACGGTGACCCCGGAGGTGGCCACCTCGCGGGCCAGGCTCTTGGAGAACGCGACGACGGCACCCTTGGCTCCCGCGTAGACGGTCTCGAGCGAGGAGCCCACCCTGGCGGCGTCGGACGCCACGCTCACGATCCGCCCCGAGCCGCGCTCTACCATCGTCGGCACGACGCAGCTGGTGGTGTTGAGCACCCCGCGGTAGTTGACGTCGATGACCCTGTCCCAGAAGTCGGGGGTTGTCTCGACGAAGGGGTGGAACCTGTCCCAGCCGGCCACGTTGACCAGCACGTCGACCGGGCCCAACTCGGCGGCCACCCGGTCCACGCCGGCGCGCACGGCGTCGAGGTCGGCCACGTCCATCGCCAGGCCGACGTGGTCCGCTCCCGGGAGGGAGCCGGCGACGGCGGTGGCGGCAGAGGCGTCCAGGTCCGCCACACCGACGGCCAGGCCACCTGCAGCCAGCCTCGTGCAGACGGCCGCTCCGATGCCGCCGGCGCCGCCGGTGACGAGGGCCACCCGACCGTGGGGCGTCATCGCCGAGAGTTCCTCACGACCCTGGATCCCTCACCGCCAGGGCGAGAAGTCGGGGTCGCGCTTCTCGTTGAAGGCTGCCACACCCTCGGCCGCCTCGGGCGATGAGACGAACTGGTCGAGGTGGGCCCACGCCATTGCAGCCACCCCGACCAGTGAGTCGCTGTCGGCGTTGAAGCTGTGCTTGAGTACCCGCAGGGCGGTCGGGCTGAGGGCCAGGGCCTCGTCCGCCCATGCCCTGACTGTGGACCGCAGTTCCCCCGGCTCGACGACCTCGTTCACGAGCCCCCATTCCAGGGCCTTGTTCGCGTCGTACTGGCGGCAGAACATCCAGACCTCGCGGGCCCTCTTCTCGCCGATCATGCGGGCCAGGTAGGCGGTACCGAAGCCGGCGTCGAAGGAGCCGACCCTCGGGCCGGTCTGGCCGAACACGGCGTTGCCGGATGCGATGGTGACGTCGCAGAGCACGTGGAGAACGTGGCCGCCGCCGATGGCGTAGCCGTTGACCGCTGCGATGACCGGCTTGGGGATGTCCCTGATAACGCGGTGGAGCTGTTCGACCTCGAACAGGCCGGTCTCGGAGGGGCCGTAGTCGCCGGTCTCGGCCCTCTGCTTCTGGTCGCCGCCTGCACAGAAGGCCCGTTCGCCGGCGCCGGTGAGCGCCACCACGCCAACCTCGGAGTCGGCCCAGGCCGCCTTGAAGGCGGCTATCAGCTCGTCGACCGTGCGCGCCCGGAAGGCGTTGAACCGCTCTGGGCGGTCGATGGTGATCCAGGCCAGGCCGTCGTCGACCTCGTAGGCCACATCGGTGAACTCGCTGACCTCCAAGGGACCCTCCGTTCGTCGGCACCCGTCGGCGTCGGGCAGACACTATGTGCTCGCCCCGTGGCGGCTCCCACCGCGCAGGCGGCGCCGGGTGCCCGACCAGTGACGACCGGACCTTGAAGACACCAGAACCCCCTGCTGGGCAGGGGGTTCATGTGGAGCGGACGACGAGATTCGAACCCGCGACCCTCACCTTGGCAAGGTGATGCTCTACCAGCTGAGCTACGTCCGCGTCGGGGCGTAACTGTAGCGGCAGGGCAGGCCCATGCCGCTCCCGACCCGGCCGGGTCAGCCCCCGTCCGGTGTCAGGTCCACCCGCAGCGTCAGGACGCCGTCCTCGAGGGTGGCCTCGGCGTCGCCGATGATGGCGAAGTCCATGAAGTCGGCCTGGGCCTGGTCCAGGAACCGCTGGCGCTCCTCGCCGCCCACGGGGGGCAGGTTGCGGGACCGCACCGCCGCCGCCCGCTCGCGGAAGCGGGCCAGCATGGCCTCCAGGTCCAGTTCCGGCTCGCTCACCTGGTCACCGTCCGGTCACCCGAGGCCCGTCACCCTGAGCCTGCGACCAGGCCCGCCTCCTCCCTGGCGGCGGGGGCTGCGTCCACGCCCAGGTGCAGCGACAACAGGGCCTCCAGTTCCGGATCGTGCGCCACGGCCTCGACCTCCACGACGGGGGCCTCCTCCGGTACCTCCTCGGCCACAGGATCGCTGCCGGTGGCCGCCAGGCGCCTGCTGGGCCTGGTGTGCCACCAGAAGCCCGCGGTGGCGGCCAGCAGGACCACGGCCAGGATGCGCAGGTAGAACACCACCTGGTCGACCCTCTCACCGGCCGTGAGGCCGTTCTCGTCGACGGCCGGTGGAATGGTCTCGATGGTCGTCACCTGCGCCAGGGCCGGGTCCGACAGCAACAGGACCGCTGCGGCGGCCGAGGCCGCCGCCACCACCAGGGCGAGCACCCTCCGAGAAGTTCCGTGCACCTGCGACCCCATCGTCGGCATCAAGTCCCGACCCGACAGCGTAGTGGAGGCCGACACCCCGGGAGGCCCGAGCGACCCGACCGTGTCCCCGGGGTCAACCGGCAGACGCGCCCACGGTCCGCTCGAAGTCGGCGACCACGTCGGCAGTGTCCTCCAGCCCGCACGAGACCCGGATCGTGCCGGGTCCGATTCCGGTGGCGGCCTGCTCCTCGGGGGTGAGGCCCACGTGGGTGGTGCTGGCCGGGTGGGTGACGAGGGTCTCGGGACCTCCCAGCGTGGATGCGGGAATGGCCACGCTCGTGGCCTCCACGAAGCGCTCTCCGGCAGCCCGCCCGCCCTCCAGGTCGAAGGTGATGAGCCCGCCCATGTGGCGCATCTGACGAGCCGCCAGGTCGTGCTGGGGGTGCGAGGCCAGCCCCGGGTAGCACACCCGCTCAACGGACCCGTGGGCCTCCAGGAACTGAGCCAGCGCCAGGGCCGTGGCCGACTGCCTGGCCAGGCGCACCCCGAGGGTGCGGACGCCCCGGTGGGCGTTCATGGCGTCGAACGGCGAGGCGTTGGCCCCGTGCAGCACGGCGAAGCTCCACAGCCACGAGATGAGTTCGCCTGCCCCGGCCACGACGCCGATGGTGGCGTCGTTGTGCCCGGCGATGGCCTTGGTGGCCGAATGCAGGACCAGGTCCACTCCGTGTGCGATCGGCTGCTGTCCGAGCGGCGTGGCGAAGGTGGAGTCGACCACGGTCATCGGACCGGCCAGCGAGCCCAGGTCGTCCAGGTCGACTATGTCAAGGCAGGGGTTTGCCGGAGTCTCGGCCAACACCAGCATCGTCTTCCCCGGCCGGACCGCCTCCGCGAAGGCCCCGGGCACGGTCCCGTCCACGAAGGTCACGTCGATGCCGAACCGTGGACACACCGTCTGCAGGAGCAGCTGCGTGCCAGCGTAGATCTGGCGCTGGGCCACGATGTGGTCCCCCGTCGAGCAGAGGCCCAGGATGACGGCGCTCATGGCGCCCATGCCGGAGGCGAAGGCACGCGCCGCCTCGGCACCCTCCAGGTCGGCGATGGCCTCCTCGAAGGCGTTGATGGTCGGGTTGCCGTAGCGCGTGTAGAAGCGCTCGGGTGCGCTGGCAGTGGCGAGGCCATGGCCCTCGTCGACCGACCCGTAGGCGAACGCAGTGGTCGGCCACAGGGCCGGTGCGAGGGCACCCTCGCTTGAGCCGCGCCCGGCCAGGATCGCCCTCGTCTCGGGGCTCAGGCCGGCCGACGTTCCACCGTCCCCCGTGCCGCCTGCCGTCTCGTCCTCAGCCATCGCCCTCAACCTTCTCCAGGAAGCCTGCCAGATGCCCTCCGACCTCGCGCGTGGCGAGGAGGAACCCGTCGTGCCCGTCGGGGCTGTCGACCACGTGGTGCTCGCAGGTGCCGCCCGTCGCCTCCACCACCCCGGCCAGCTCCACCTGTTGGAGCGGCGGGTAGAGCGAGTCGGACGAGATGCTGAGCGTCAGCACCGGCGCGTGCGAGAAGCGGGACACGGCGGCCTCGAGGCTGCCCCTGTCCCGCGAGATGTCGTGGAGGTCCATGGACCGGTTCAACAGCAGGTAGCTGTTGGCGTCGAAGCGCCGCACCAGCTTCGTGCCGTGGTAGTCGAGGTAGGACTCGACCTGGAAGCGGTCCCAGAGGTCGTAGAGGGCACGCGGGTCGACCAGGTCGCGGCCGAAGCGCTCGGTGAACACCTGGTTGCTCCGGTAGGTGACCTGGGCGACCGACCTGGCGATGGCCAGGCCGGCGGAGGGACCGTGGCCGGGTTTGGCGTCGTAGTAGTCGCCGCCCCGGAAGCGAGGGTCGAGGGCCAGGGCGGTCCTTCCTATGGCACTCCAGGCGATCTGTTGGGCACTGGCGGCCAGGGCCGTGGCGAGGGGTGCGAGGGACCGGACGCGCCGGGGGAACATGACCCCCCACTCCAGCACCTGCATCCCACCCATCGAGCCGCCCACCACGTTCAGCCAGCGGTCGATTCCCAGGTGGTCGGCCACGCCAGCCTGGCAGCGGACCATGTCCCTCGCCGTGACGGTCGGGAAGTTGGAGCCGTACGGGCGGTCGGTGGCAGGGTCGATGGACGCAGGGCCGGTCGAGCCCTGGCACCCTCCCAGCACATTGATGCACACGATGAAGTGCCGCGCCGGGTCGAGGGCGCAGCCCGGCCCGATCACGCCGTTCCACCAGCCCGGGGTGGGATGCCCGTGGCCACTGCGGCCGACGGCGTGCGAGTCGCCGGTGAGGGCGTGGCAGACCAGGACGGCGTTGTCGGCGGCTGGCGACAGCTCTCCCCAGGTCTCGTAGGCCATGGTGACCTCCTCGAGCACCCCGCCGCCCTCCAGCACGAACGACCTTCCGTGTGCGACGTCCACGAACCTGCGGTTGCCGACAGGGTCGCCCGGCAGCCATGCCCCGGACACGGGCAGGTCGGCGTCATATGCGCGCGGGTGGAGGGGCAGGTCACCGGGATCGGCCCCGGTTCCGCTCGCCTCATCGCGCACCATTGTCTCCTCCGAGGGGGTGCACCACTCCGGGCCCTGCGCCGGCGGAGCGGCGCTGGCGCCGTCACCGGACACTTCGTTGCCCCTTGCGGGGGCCACATCCCCGCCCTTTCGGGCGGGAGGGCACCTTGGGTGTCCGTCCCAGGTTGCCGGACCCGTTTGGCCGGGCCGCTCTTGATGTCCTTCAGGAGAGTGTAGGGGAACCGGAGCCCCGCCCAGCCAATTCCCTTCCCGCGGGGGAAGACCCTGAGGCGGGGTGGCGGTCCCACCACCAGGCCAGAAGGGGCTCGGCGGGCAATCGGTAGGCCTCGCACATCACGGCCCCGAACGCCAGCCATGAGGCCTCGTCGGCGCCTCCCGATGCGTCGGAGAGGCGCCGGGCCATTTCGGCGCCCTCGCTCCACGCCGCGCCGTCGGCCGGCAGGGGCAGGTCGGCCACCTGTACCGCCGCCAACTTGATGCGGTCCGGGGCCCTGGCAGTGCCGAGGGTCAGGCGCGCTGCGTGGGCCGCCACCGGAGGCGAGGAGATGGCAGCGGCCAGGTCCCACAGGCGCTCCTCGTCGGGCTCGACGACGATGACCGGTGTCAGCGGTACCAGCTCGCCGACCTCGTCCGCCACCACCTCGACGACCCTGGTCTGGGACGCCACGAGCAGCTTCGGGCGCCTGCGCTCCTCCAGCCAGGCTGCGACCTTCGGATCCTCCCCGGCCACCGCGGCCACGTCCACGACGGGCGCCTCCCAGTCCCTCCCCGCGAACCGTGCGGGAAGCCTGGACCATTCGCACCGCAAGGGGTCGACCAGGCCCGTGGTGACCAGCGGCCGCTCCCCACCGGTCGCCTGGCCCAGTTCCCTGGTCGCAGGGACCAGGGCGTAGTAGTGCTGCCTGAATCCGGCCGTCACCGCGGCGACGTCGCCGACCACGCCGGCGCCAGATGCCCGTTCCGGCACCTCGGGAATCCCGACCAGGCCGGCGACCAACCCACCCCAGGCTGACCCCGGTTCGGGGGGGTCGGCGGTTCCGGCCTGCCGCACCTCGCCGTCGGCCAGCAGTCTGACGCTCCCTGTGGAGGACGTGCGCTCGACGACGGGAGCACACACGTGGGTCCGGCCGGAGAAGACACACGACCGGTCGAACCAGAGGGCTGCAAGGCGACCGGTCGAGAGGAGCCGGTCGCGGACAGGTGCCGCGTCGCGGGCCGCAAGGAGGGACTGCGGCTGGATCAGCGCCAGGCGTCCACCGGGTGCCAGGAGGTCCACCCCCAAGGCCGCGAACAGCCACGCCACGTCCGTGTACGCGCCGACCAGGCCGCCGAACCGGCTGCGCAACTGGTCCCGCTGCTCCCGGCCGTAGGCAGTCGACCTCCGCAGTTGGCCGAGGAACGGCGGGTTGCCCACGACGGCCCCGAAACCGGCGGCCGGCGCCTCCTCCCACAGTCCCGGCGCCGATGCCAGCGGGTCGCCGACGACGACCCCTCCTACCTCGCGTGGCCCAACCCCGGCCCAGCGGGCGAGGCTCCAACGCGCCACCGCCACCGCCACCGGGTCCGTGTCGGCGCCGAACAGGAGGCCGGTGACCGCCTGCTCCGGGGTCGCCACCCCGGTGTCCACGAGCCTCTCTCCTGCTGCCAGCAGGAACGCCCCGGCCCCGCAGGCCGGGTCCACGACCGGAGATCCACCAACGGCCTCGGCGACAAGGCCCTCCGCCACGCTCCTCGGCGTGTAGAAGGCGCCGCGGGACCTACGCTCGTCAGACGCCATCACGGCCTCGTAGACCTCGCCTAGATCCACCCCGGCCGGGGCGTCGTCCGGCGCTGGCCCGTCAGCGGGTTCGACCACCCGGTCCCCAAGGCAGAAGTCGGGGCCGCCCAGGTGGGCAGCGGCGGTGGCCAGGACCAACTCGGCGGAGGCCCCGTCGGCCACGGCGGCCCGGGCCCAGGCCGTGAAAGCCCCTCTGGTGGCGCCTCTGGTCGGGCCGCTCACCGGAGCAGGCTCAGGCGGCTTCCTCGGCGGGGTCCCAGCCCTGCAGGTCGGCCAGCCGGTCGTCGTTTGAGAAGACCTCCACGATCGGCTGCTTCATCCCGAGACGGCGCAGCAGCTTGCGGACCTCGAGCTCCTCGTTCCAGAGCACGAGGCTCACGACCACGCCCGACTCGCCGGCCCGGGCCGTGCGGCCCGAGCGGTGCAGGTAGGTCTTGGCGTCGGATGGCGGGTCGTAGTGGATGACCACGTCGACGTCGTCCACGTGGATGCCCCGCGCCGCCACGTCGGTGGCCACGAGGGCCCTGACCCTGCCCTTGGAGAAGTCGGCAAGGGCCTTCTCTCGCTGGCTCTGGCGCAGGTCCCCGTGGATGGCGGCCGCCTTCACGCCCTCGTCCACCAGCTTGCGTGTCAGCTTGTCGGCACCCCACTTGGTGCGGGAGAACACGATTGTCCGGTTGGAGGAGTTGATGATGGCGGCGGCCACCCGCACCCGGTCCATCTCGTGGACTGCGAGGAAGCGGTGCTCCATCTCGGCCACCGTCACCTCCTTGGCGGCGACCTCGTGCATGACGGGGTCCCTCTGGTAGCGGCTGATGAGCCCGCCGACCATGCCGTCGAGGGTGGCGGAGAACAGCAGGGTCTGGTGGTCCGACTCCGCCCTGCGGAGGATCCACTCGACCTGGGGCATGAAGCCCATGTCGGCCATCCGGTCGGCCTCGTCGATCACTACCCGCTCCACGTCGGCGACCGACAGCTCCTTGCGCTCGATCAGGTCGATGACCCGTCCCGGCGTGGCGACCACAAGCTCCACCCCCTTTTCGAGGGCTGAGATCTGCTTCTCAATTGGGGCCCCGCCGTAGACGGCCAGGACGCGGATCCCGCGTCGGGCCGCCAGGGGCTCCA
Source organism: uncultured Candidatus Nemicrothrix sp. (assembly GCA_964344855.1). Lineage (GTDB taxonomy): Bacteria > Actinomycetota > Acidimicrobiia > Acidimicrobiales > MedAcidi-G1 > UBA3125. The sequence goes on along the minus strand of CAYFOV010000008.1, from coordinate 30,391 downwards.
GCTCCCGGCAGACCTGGACGGCCAGCTCGCGCGTCGGGACCAGGGCCAGGCCCGTCGGCCTCCCCGGACGTGCCTTGGAGAGGAGCTGGACCATGGGCAGGCCGAAGGCCAGCGTCTTGCCGGAGCCCGTCTTGGCCCGACCGCAGACGTCCCGGCCTGCGAGCCCGTCGGGGATGGTGAGGGCCTGGATCTCGAAGGGGGCCTTGATGCCCCGTTCGTCCAGCACGTCGACCAGGTCCTGGTCGACACCCAGGTCGGCGAACCGGGTCGTCGTCATGTGTTCTTTCGATTCTCGGCGGCCGTGCCACCGGGTTCGTCACCCGCGGTCTGGTGCGGGTACCGCCACCGCCTTGCCCGGGTGACGATTCCGGCCCGGGGTCGACACACAGGCGGCCGACTGGGCCCGGGCGGGCGAAACCAAGCCTATCGGGCCGACGGGCCGGCCGGCCGGATCCGGCCGTCGACCACGTGGACCCCCTCAGCAGCCAGCCTGACCGCCTGTTCTGCCTCCAGCCCCGGAACCAGGCGTCCTCCTGCCGTCACGACCCGCCACCACGGCAACCCCGTCACGGCGGCCAGGAAGCGCCCTACCGCACGATGGGCACCGGGATGGCCAGCCTCAGCGGCCACCTCGCCGTATGTGACCACCTCTCCCTCGGCGAGGTGGCCGAGCACCTCGGCGACAGCCGCCTCGAACGGCGTCATGCAGGAGGGGCCGTCATCCCCCCGGTATCCGGTTCCGTCGCCTCCGGCGATCAGGCTTCCCCCTGGTTCGGGACCAGCTGGACCAGGGCTATGGGCTCGGCGAAGCCGTTCACCTGGTGCGAGCCCAGGTCGCGGTGCCCCGTGTTCACGAGCAGGTCTGAGAGGATCGAGGCGGGCGCCAACACCTCGTGCGGCTGGGCCCTGTCGCAGAGCCGCGAGGCCAGGTTGACTGCGTCGCCGATGTGGTCCTCGCCCTCGATCAGCAGCACCCAACCCCTGGCTATGCCGGCCCGCAGCGGGAGCACCGACCCGGCAGCGTCAATGCAGGCCTCGATCTCGACGACGGTCTCGATGAGCGGCTCCGGCTCCACCCCGACGAGCATGGCGCCGTCGCCCAGGAACTTGGCGACCCGCACCCCCCTGTCGCCGGCGATGCGACGTACGACGGCACGGAAGCCGGTGATCACGTCGACGGAGGCGGCATCGCCCTCCGAGTCCATGAAGGCCGTGAAACCGGAGAGGTCGATGAACGCGAACGTACGGTCCACCCGCTTGCCCACGCGGCCGCCCGAGACGGAGAGGTCTGCCATGGTCAAGAGGCTAGTGAGGGCCCGACGGAGGCTCTGACGGGCCGGACCCGGTCGACGGGTCGGCGGGTGTCGGCGGCTCCGGGACGGCGCTCCTCGAACGTCCTGAGACGGCCACTGCGCCTCCGACGGCGACGGCCACCAGGCTCATCCAGGTGTTGACCCTCAGGCCCAGGAGCAGGGAGGCGCTGTCGACCCTCAGCGCCTCGACCCAGAGCCTCCCCAGGCCGTAGCCGAACACCCAGAGGCCGACCAGGTAGCCCGGACGCAGCAACCCCCGCCGGTCGACGCGGACGAGCAGCCACGCCAGGGCCAGGTTCCAGAGCCCCTCGTAGAGGAAGGTCGGGTGGAACGTGGTGGCGGAGAGGTGCTCGGCCGGGCGGTGGGCGGCGTCGATCCGCAGGCCCCAGGGCAGGTCCGTCGGGTCCCCGAAGAGTTCCTGGTTGAACCAGTTCCCCACCCTCCCGATGGCCTGGGCGATCGGCAGGCTCGGGACCACGGCGTCCAGCACACCCGACATCGAGATGCCCCTGTGGCGGGCCACCAGGACGCCGACAATGACGCCTGCGGCCAGGCCTCCGGGGATGCCGAGTCCACCCTGCCAGATGGCCGGCACGTCCTCCCAGCGACCCCTGAAGCGCTTCCAGTCGGTGGCGACGTGGTAGAGGCGGGCCCCGACCAGGCCCGCCGGTACGGCCCACATGGCGATGGTCGAGATGTCATCAGGGTGGCCACCCCGGGCCGTCCAGCGCCGCTGGCTGGTCCAGACCGCTGCCAACACCCCCAGGCCGATCATGAGGCCGTAGGCCCGAAGCTCAATCGGGCCCAGGTCGACCGAGCCCGTCGACGGGCTCGGGATGGCGGCAAGCAGGGCGGCGACGGACATCAAGGCGGGACCAGTCAGGCCGACAGCGACCCGGCCGGAACGGCGAAGAGGTCACCGGCCCCTGCCGTGACGGCACCCAACTGGGCACGGGCAACGGGCATGAGCTGCTCCGCGTAGAAGCGGGCTGCCACGACCTTGGCACCGAGGTGTTCGGGGTCGCCCACCCCCTCGTCGATACGCCGCTGCGCCCCCAGGGCCAGCCGGGCCAACAGCCAGCCGCCGACCACCTGCCCGAACATGCGCAGGTAGGGGGTGGCTCCGGCCAGGGCCTGGTTGGGGTCCTCCAGCCCGTTCTCGGCCAGCCATGAGGTCGCCTCGGTGAGGGCGTCGAGCCCGTCGGCCAACCCGGACCGGATCGAGGCGAATCCTTCGCCTGCCTCGGCCAGGTCGGCGTCCAGGCCGGCGATCTCGGCCAGGAGGTCGCCTACCACGCCGCCTGCCCGCATCGGCAGCTTGCGACCGACCAGGTCCATGGCCTGGATGCCGTTAGTGCCCTCGTAGATGGGCGAGATGCGGGCGTCCCTCAGGTGCTGGGCCGCACCCGTCTCCTCGATGTAGCCGTAGCCCCCGTGGACCTGGATCCCGAGGGAGGCCACCTCCACCCCCAGGTCGGTGCACCAGGCCTTCGAGATGGGCGTGTACAACTCAGCCCTCTCGGCGGCCGCCTGCCGAGCGTCGGGGTCGGGGTGGTGGGCCGCCACGTCGAGGGCCGCGGCGTTGGCGTACAGGACACAGCGCATGGCGTCGGTGTAGGCCCGCATGGTCATGAGCATCCGGCGCACGTCGGCGTGGTCAACGATCGGCGACTGCTCCCCGGGGGGCGCCCCCACCGCCCTCCCCTGGCGGCGTTCGTGGGCGAAGTCCGAGGCCAGCTGCAGGGCCCTCTCCGAGACGGCCAGCCCCTCGACCCCCACGCCGAGGCGGGCGTTGTTCATCATCTTGAACATGTACCGCATCCCCTGGTGCTCCTCGCCGACGAGGTAACCGACGGCGCCCTCGCCGGATTCCCCGTAGGACATGACGCACGTGGGGCTGGCGTGGAGGCCCAGCTTGTGCTCGACGGAGAGGCAGGTGTAGTCGTTGCGCTCCCCGAGCGAGCCGTCGTCTCCCACGATGAACTTGGGGACTATGAAGAGCGAGATGCCCCTCGTGCCCGGGGGGCTGTCGGGGGTGCGGGCCAGCACCAGCTGGATGATGTTGCCGGCCAGCTCGTGTTCGCCGAAGGTGATGAAGATCTTCGTGCCGAAGATGCGGTAGGTGCCGTCGTCCTGGGGAACGGCCCGGGTAGTGAGGGCCCCGACGTCGGAACCCGCCTGGGGTTCGGTCAGGTTCATGGTGCCGGACCACTCGGCGGTGACCATCTTCGGCAGGTAGGTCTCCCTTTGGCCCTCGTCGCCGAACTCGTGGAGGGCGTCGAGGGCACCGACGGTGAGCATTGGGCCCATCGACCAGGAGCGGTTGGCGGTGGCCAGCAGCTCGGTGAGGATGGTCTGGATGGCGCCCGGGAAGCCCCCTCCCCCGTAGTCGGGATCCTGGGAGATGGCCCCCCAGCCGGCCTCCACGTACATGTCCCAGGCCTTGTGGAACTCCTCGGGAACGGTCACCACCCCGTCGGCGACCGAGCAACCCTGTTCGTCGCCAAGGCGGTTGCTGGGCGCAACCACCTCCGCCACGAAGCGGCCCAACTCCTCGAGCACCCCGTCGACTGTCTCGACGTCGACGTGCTCGAAACCGGGCATCTCGCAGATGCCCGCCAGGTCGCTGATCTCACCCAGGACCAGCCGGATGTCCTCGATCGGGGGCCTGAAGTCGCTCATGGCCGAAGGGTACCCCCGGTACCCCGTGTCGGCCCGGTCAGGTGGACGGCCGGGGCAAATGCCTCCAGGCGCCACCACGTGTCCGGCCTCTTTCGGCTCCGGGCCGACCGGTACGCTCCCCGGATGCCGCGATGCTCCTGGGGCACGTAGTGCCGGTGACGGCCACTGGGGCTACTCGGCGCGACCTCGCCGCCGAGCTGGTGGCCCACCGCGACGAGCTACGGCCTCCATCCGTCGTCATGTCACCTGAGCACCTCGGGGCGGCACACCAGACACGCTTCAGCTTCGCCCGCTCCCTCCTCCGCCGAATGGCACGAGACTCCTGGACGGTGGAACGCACGTCCTTCGACCTCGACGCTGAGGGTCGGGGGGAGGCCATCTACCGGGTGGATGCGGGCGGCCACGACCTGCACTTCGTGGCGTTCACGACGACTCTGGACGAGGCCACCCACACCGACCGGGTGGTGGCCGACGCCTGGGAGGTCACCTGCGCCCTGGTGGACTCAGATCCCTCGGGGACCTTCCTCGACGACCTGCGCCGCTCGGTGCCACTTCAGGAGCACGGCCGCCTCGACTCCCGGGTTCTGGTGCTGGCCCGCGGCAACCGCAGCGTCCGGTTCTACGAACACCTCGTGGACCGGCTCGCCTCGGGCCTCCAGCCGGAGGCCACCGAGGTGGCCGACGCCGACTACATCATGCGCAGCACGGCCTTCTACGGAAACGGAAAGTTCGGGATGCGGTCGTTCCTCGGCTACCCCGACGACCACCCCCTCCGGGCTGCCTACCGTGCACAGTTCCTCGCGGCCTGGCTCTTCCGGGAACTGAGCTACGACTCGGTCGAGCACTGTGCCCGCGCCCGGGGAGGAGCGGGAGCGGTTCCCTTCGACGGGGGCTGGAGGCGGTACTTCGGCCTGGGCAACGCCACCGGCCTGGGCCTGGTCCCCTTCGCCTTCAGGCACCCGGCGATCCTGAACGCCTGGGCCGGCATCCGGGAGCTGGCCCTGGCCGGGGTACGGGCCGCGCCCGGCACACCGGAACGCCTGGCCGAACTCACCGGCCGACTGGACCGGGCGCACGCCCACTACTCGGCACTCGGCGGGCCCGACAGGCCGCCGTGGCTGGGGCCGAGTTCGCTGGCGCTGGTCGTGGAGCGGACCCGGGAACGCCTGGAGGAGGTGGCAGACCGTCGCAGGCCCTTCGACGCCCTCTACCGGTGGGCCGAGGAACAGGACGTCGAGACCTGTGAGCTGGTGGCGTCAATGCTGGTCGACCTGGACGATCGAATCTCCGACGACGAGGCCGACTCGATGCTGCTCGTCGACGAGGAGGTCCGGATGGACCCGGCCACAACGGTCGACCAGCTCCGCCAACTGCTGGCAGACGGCTACGGCTGGCTGGACGGCCTGGGCCTGGACGACACAGGCAGCGACCACTACTGGTGGGTGGTGTCGGACAACACCGACGAGCCCCGCCGGGCGGTCCGCAGGGAACTGGGGCCAGGGCAGAGGGAGGTCCCGATCGGAGTCGCCCTACAGCTGGGCTCCCTCCGGCAACACCTCGAGGGCCTGCCCGGGGGCATGCGGCTGGCCACCGTGCTGGCCGACCACCCCGAGCACGCTCCTGGCGCCCGTCGCCTGCTCGGCAGCGGCCTTCCCTACGGCGAGCCCAGGGACAACGCCTGTCGCGCCGGTTTCCTGCCCCTCCAGCTGCAACGCTTCCAGCTGGCCGCCTACGGGATGGACAACTACTCGCCCAAGTCGACCGACTGGCTCAGGGTGACCCTGTTCCAGGGGGCTCCACGCGTCGCCGACCTCGGAAGCGACCCGTCCGACGACTGGATCCGACCTCCGCGGCCAGACAGGGGGAGCCGATGATCATCGACGGCCTAGAGATCAACGACTGGAGCCGGCCCGTGGTCGAGCAGGTCAGGTCGGGCGGGGTGGACGTCGTCCACGCCACCTGTGGCGTATGGGAGGACACCGCCGGGGCCATGACGCGCATCGGCGCGTGGCGGCACTTCGCAAGGGCCAACTCCGACGTCGTGCGCCTGGTCCGCAACGTCGACGAGATCACCGGGGCCGTGCACGACGGCGTGCTGGGGGTCGTGCTGGGCTTCCAGAACAGCTCCATGCTCGGCGACGACCCCGAGATGGCCGGAATCTTCGCCGACGTCGGCATCAGGGTCGTGCAGCTCACCTACAACATCGCCAACCACCTCGGATCCAGTTGCTGGGAGCCCCACGACGGCGGCCTGACGCGGGCAGGCCACCGGATGGTCGCCGCGCTCGACGCTGCCGGCGTCCTCGTCGACATCTCCCACGTGGGAAACCGGACCGGCCGCGACGCAATCGATGCCGCCGCCGGCCCGGTAGCCGTGACCCACGGCAACCCGGCCTCCTTCTGTCCGTCGCCGCGCAACAAGCCCGACGACCTGATCAACGCCCTGGCGGCACGCGGCGGGGTGATTGGGTGCACCCTCTACCCGCTCTTCACGGGTGGAGCCGCCACCACCCGCTCCCAGTGGTGCCAGATGGTCGCCGACCTGGCCCAGCGGGTGGGAGTCGACCACGTGGCTGTCGGCAGCGACGCCGTCCTCGGCTGGCAGCCCGATTCCCTGACCTGGATGCGGAGCGGCCGCTGGGACAGGCCGACAGACCAGGACGACGCACCCGGCTTCCCGCCGTGGCCCGACTGGTTCAGGGGCCCGCAGGACTTCGGATCCCTGGCCGAGGGCCTGGACGAGGTGGGCTTCGCCGCCGTCGAGCGCGACGCCGTGCTGGGAGGCAACTGGCTGCGCCTGTTCGGAGAGGTGTTCGGATGACCGCCGGCACCCTCAGGGTGGCGCCGCGCGAGGTCGTGGACCTGGTCTGGCGGGCCAGCCGGGTCCGAGGCTGCGACCCGGCCCTGGCAGACAGGGTGGCGGCGGACGTGGCCTACTGCGAACTCCACAACGGCGGCGGCCTGGCCGCCTGGTTGGACCTGGCTGACGGAGAACCGGGCCTGCTCGCCGAGTCGGCGAGGGCGGCCCACCTGGTGGCGGTGGCAGAGGTCGGCGCCACTGACGACGGGGCTGGGGACTGCCTCTTCGACCCTCCCCTGCCCTTCGCCCTGGTGGCCCGGGCGATCAACGAGGCCACAGGGAGGGGCGTGCACAGCGACGTTCCACTGGACGGCCTGGCTGGAACCGACCGGCTGGACCGGCTTGACCTGATCTCGGACGGCCGGACCGGGCACGGGACAGCCGACCACCGGGCCCGGCACCGGGCCGCCCTCGCGGCCGGGCTGGATGTAGACCAGGCCGCCTGGACCCGGCTGGTGGTGATCGCGCAGGGGTTCCTCGTATCCGAGGCCGACCTGGACGCAGAGGGCGCCACGTCGGGTGACCCGACGAACGCCACGAGGGCCTGACCGGATGCCGCATTTTTCAGTCGACCAGATCGGGGCGGTGACGCTGACAGCCCTGGTCCGCCACGGCGCAACCAGGGACATCGCAGCAAGCGTCGCCGCCGCGGTCAGCGCTGCCGAGGCCAACGGCAACCGGATCTGCGGACTGGCCTACGTCGAGAGCTACTGCGTGCAGTTGGCCAGCCGCCGGGTGGACGGCGAGGCCGAACCCGTGGTCACCCTGACGCGTCCCGGTGCCGTCCGCGTGGACGGCCGGATGGGCTTCGCCCAGCCAGCCTTCGAGGCCGGCTTCGATGCGGCCTGCGCCTCCGCCCGTGCCAACGGCACCTGCGGCTATGCGGTGGAGCACACGCACACCTGCACCGCCCTCGGCTACTTCACCGAGCAGTTCGCCAGGGAGGGCCTGCTGGCAATAGGGGCAACCAACGCCACCGCCCGGGTGTCGCCGCCCGGCGGATCGATCCCTGTTCTGGGCACCAACCCGCTGGCCATGGCCGTGCCCGACGGCGACGGCGGGGTCGCCTTCCAGTTCGACTTCTCCACCAGCGCGGTGGCCCTGGGCACGGTCACAGCGGCCGCAGCCGCCGGTGAGACGATCCCGCCCGGCTGGGCCGTGGACCCCGACGGCCAGCCCACCACCGACCCGTCCGCCGCCCTGGAGGGGTCCCTCTCGTCGGCCGGCGGGTACAGGGGCTTCGGCCTGGGCCTCATGGTCGAGGTCCTGGCGGCGGCCCTGACCGGAACCCGGCTGAGCGTCGACGTCCCACCCCTCAAGGCCGCCGAGGGCCCTCCCCATGACCTGGGCCAGTTCTACGTGGTCATCGACCCGTCCGCCTACAGCGGCGACCTGTTCGCCGAGAGGCTGGCCGGGCTGGCCGACGCCGTCGGCTCACAGCCGGGCTCCCGGCTTCCCGGTTCGAGGCGCTCCCCCGCTGCCGAGGTGGAGGTGGATGCCGCCCTCTGGGAGCGGGTCCTGGACCTGGCCGGAGGCTGAGGGGAGGGCCGCCTCAGCCGGCCTGCGCCACGGCCTCGGCAACCGACGGAACGGTCGGACCCGACTCTCCGGAGTGCCAGTGGCGGCGGCACCGCAGCTCGTAGGTGACCTGGTGGTCGTCGGGGTCGTCGACAACGAAGAGCTCGCCGTCGTAGACCTGCCGGCCGTCGACCAGCCGGGCGTTGTGGGTGGCCGACATGCCGCACCAGCACCGGGCCTCGACCTGGACCTCGACGCTCTCGTCGGCCAGCTCCAGCAGCCTCCGCGTTCCGTCGAAGAGCCGGCCCTGAAAGGTGGTGAGCAGCCCGAAGGCGTAGACGTCGGCGCCCATCTCGTCGACCACCCGCGCCAGTTGCTCGACCTGCTCGGGCAGGTAGAACTGCGCCTCGTCGCAAACCATGTAGTCGAGGCGGCCGTGCCTGTCGGCGATGGCCGTCGCCAGCTCGTAGAGGTCCAGCCTGGGGCCGACCTCGACGGCGTCGGCCGAGACGCCGAGGGCACTCGAGACCTTGCCCCCCGACCTGTCCAGCTGGCTGCACAGCAGACCGTGCAGGCCGCGCTTGGCCAGGTTGTGGTGGATCTGGAGGGCCAGGGTGCTCTTACCCGAGCCCATGGTGCCGAACGAGAACCGCAACCGGGCCATCAGCCGATTCCGTCCCCTGCGACCATCACGAGCACCCGCTGGTGGCACCGCAGTCGGTGCAGACGTAGCAGGAGCCGGCGCGCTGCATGGTCACGCCGCACTGCATGCACATGGGCGCCGAGCTGGAGCCGCTGCGGGCCAGGTGGGCGGCGAACTGGGAGGCCGAGGGGATGGTCGGCGGGTCGGGCGGGATCTCGCCGCCCTGCCTGGTCTCGATGGCCGATTCCTCGACACCTGGCAGTGTGGGTTGGATCCGCTCGCTGCTGGTGAGGATGTTCAGTTCGGCCCGCTCCTCGGGGGTCAGGTACTCGACGGCCAGGCGCCTGAACAGGTAGTCGATGAGGCTCGTAGCGATGCGCAGGTCGGGGTCGTCGGTCATGCCCGCAGGCTCGAAGCGCATGCCCGTGTAGGCGTCGACGAAGGCCCGCAGGGGAACCCCGTACTGGAGTCCGTGGCTGAGCGAGATGGCGAAGGCGTCCATGACGCCAGCCAGCGTCGAGCCCTGCTTGGCGACTCTGACGAAGATCTCGCCCGGCCTGCCGTCGGCGTACTCGCCCACGGTCACGAAGCCCTTGCAGTCGGCGACCCTGAACTCGAAGGTGAGTGACTTGCGGCTGCGCGGAAGCTTCTGCCTGACCGGCTCCGCGGGCGCCGAGGACGCAACCGGGGCGCCAGTGGCCTCGGCCGCTCCCTTGGCAGCGCCGTCGCCCGACGACAGGGGCTGGCCGACCTTGCAGTTGTCGCGGTAGATGGCTACCGCCTTGAGTCCCAGCCTCCACGACTCGAGGAAGAGCTCCTCGACGTCGTCGACCGAGACGTCCTCGGGCATGTTGCAGGTCTTGGAGATGGCGCCCGAGAGGAACGGCTGGACCGCCCCCATCATGCGGATGTGGCCCATGTGGTGGATCGGGTTGTCGCCCATCGAGGTGGCGAACACCGCCGCGTGCTCCGGCCGGAGGCCGGGGCACCCCACTACCGAGTGGTGCTCGTCGATGTAGCCGATGATGGAAGCTGCCTCTTCATCGGTGTAGCCCAGGCGCTCGAGAGCCCGGGGCACGGTCCGGTTGACGATCGACATGGTGCCACCGCCCACCAGCCGCTTGGTCTTCACGAGCCCCAGGTCGGGCTCTATGCCCGTGGTGTCGCAGTCCATGAGCAGGCCGATGGTCCCGGTGGGCGCCAGGACCGTGGCCTGGCTGTTGCGTACACCGACCCTCTGGGCCAGGGCGCAGGCCTCGAACCAGGCTTCCCGCCCGGCAGCCACCAGGGCCGGTGCGGTCGACTCGTCGAGCAGCTCAGCAGCCTCGCGGTGCCTGTCGAGCACGGCCAGGGTGGGCTCCCTGTTGGCCTCGTAGCCGGCGAAGGGCCCCATCCGGTCGGCCAGCCGGGCCGAGGCCCTGTAGGCCCGACCGGTCATGAGCGACGTGACGGCGGCGGCCACCGCCCTCCCCTCGTCGCTGTCGTACGCGAGGCCCAGGGCCATGAGCAGCGCTCCCAGGTTGGCGTAGCCGAGGCCCAGTTGACGGAAGGCCCTGGTGTTCTCGCCGATGGAGGCCGTGGGGTAGTCGGCGTTGCCGACCAGGATCTCCTGGGCGGTGAACACGACGTCGACGGCGTGCCCGAACCCCTCGATGTCGAAACCCCCGATGGCGGCGGAGTCGTCGTCGGCTGCACCCAGGAACGACAACAGGTTGAGGCTCGCCAGGTTGCACGCCGAGTTGTCGAGGTGGACGTACTCGGAGCAGTTCGACACCAGCAGGCCGTTGACCACGTAGGAGTGGTTGCGGGTTTCGCTCAGGTTGTAGGTGGGCTCGTCGCCATCGTCGATGCGGGCCACCATGCGTGCCGTGACAGCCGTCCGATAGCCGTCTCGCCTGCGGTCCAGCAGCAGTTCATTCAGCTTATCGGCCTTTCGGCTCAGTTCGAAGCCGATGTGGGCGGCGAACGCGTCGACCGAACGGCCGCTGATGCGCAGGTCCCAGCTGGCGCTCGACCCGTACTCAGCCTCGGTTCCGTCGGCACGGGTGTAGCTGAAGGACTTCTGGCCGGCCTGTCTCACCTGGTGGATGCGGCTGGTGATTCCGAAGGCCTGCAGCAGGCGCTGGGTTCCGACCAGCAGGTCGCGCGAGATCGACCCCAGGCCCACGTATGAGCCCTTCGCCTCAGAGCGGTAGACGCATCCGTCAGCGTCGAAGAGCCCCCTCAGGAACGCCCCTGCAATCTCCGCCGGGGCCTGCTCGATCGCCCACGGAACGACCTTGCCCGCACCCGTGACGGAGCGCACGCCGAGGGCCTCCAGGTACCGCTTGAAGGGTCGACGTGAGAGCCGCAGCTGGGCCGTACCGTTTCCCTGGTGGCTCACCTTCAGTGGCCGGTCACCGTTGATCCACTCGCCCAGTGCGTGGTGGCGGGGCAGGATCTCGCTCTGGTCGTCGGCGGAGCCGTAGACAGTGGCAGTCGTGTTGCCGGACGTGCTTCCGTCGCCGATCAGCCATCCCAGGTAGTGGGCGAAGAGCGGATCCCACTCGTCGGAGAGCCGGAGGTCGCCGGCATGGTCGCCCTTGGAGCGGTAGTCGGCGGGGTCGGACGACACGGGTATGGCGAGGTCCGCCTCCTCGGCGGGAGCCCACATGTCGAGCACCCGCACCTCGTCGTCGCCGGTCAGGTCGCTCGCTGCGACCCAGCCCCGGTTGTGGGTGAAGAACCTGTGGTTCAGCGTGCAGCGCACCTCGTGGCCGGTGTCGAACTGCAACCGGACCACCGGGTTCACCCCGGTGAGCATCACGGCCTCGGGCGAGGTGAGCGTGACCGTCTCGGCGGGCTCGTCGGCGTTGGTGGCGTCGTGGGTCCAGACCCGGAACTCGTCGCCGCGGTTGAGGCGTTCGACCAGTTCGTCGAAGCGGACCAGGCCCCTGTCTGTGTGGACCTTCGTGTCGCCGGTGAAGCAGGGGTTGCTGGCCGAGATGCGGCCGGTGTTGGAGGCCGTGTTCCAGGAGTTGATGGTGGTGTCGAACTGCACTCCGGGGTCGGCGCACTCCCACGCCGCCTGCGAGACCTGCCTGAACAGGTCCCGGGCCCGGACCGTCTCGATTACCGATCCGTCGGTGACGGCCCTCAGGTCCCAGTCGGCGTCGTCGACGACCGCCTGCATGAAGGCGTCGGTGACCCTCACGGAGTTGTTGGCGTTCTGGTACTGGATCGAGTGGCTGTCGGTCCCGTCGAAACCGACGTCGAATCCGGCCTCCTCGAGCACGCGTGTCTTGCGCTCCTCGCGGGCCTTGCACCAGATGAAGTCGCCGATGTCGGGGTGGTCGGCGTCCAGGATGACCATCTTGGCGGCCCGACGGGTCTTGCCGCCGCTCTTGATGGTGCCCGCCGAGGCGTCGGCACCCCTCATGAAGCTGACCGGGCCCGATGCGGAGCCACCGCCGGCCAGTGGTTCCCTCGAGGAGCGGATGCGGCTGAGGTTGATTCCGGCACCTGAGCCGCCCTTGAAGATGGTGCCCTCCTCCACATACCAGTTCAGGATGGACGACATCTGGTCGTCGACGGAGAGGATGAAGCAGGCCGACGCCTGCTGCGGAACACCGGCCACCCCGATGTTGAACCAGACAGGTGAGTTGAAGGCCGCCCGCTGGGTGACGATCAGGTGCTTCAGCTCGTCGGCGAACGCCTCCGCCTCGGCCTCGTCCACGAAGTATCCGTCGCGCAGGCCCCATGCGGCCACGGTGTCGACGACCCGGTCGGCGACCTGGCGCAGGGACGACTCGCGGCCAGCCGTGCCCGGGGTGCCCCGGAAGTACTTCTGGGCCAGGATGTTGGTGGCGTTCACCGACCAGCCGGCGGGCACCTCGACGTCGGGCTGCTCGAAGGCCACGCTGCCGTCGCGGTGGTCGACGAGCCGTGAGTCGCGCCGCTCCCAGGACACCTCGTCGTAGGGATCGGCCCCATCGCTGGTGAAGTGCCGGGCGATTCCGACCACTCCACGGTCGGGTACGAGGGTCATGTGGGGCTCCTGGGTTGGTCTCTTGATTCTGGGGAGGCCGGCACCAACGTCCCCTGAAGGCGACCGGGATCCGACCTTATTGTCCGCGGGCTCAGACTTCCGGGACCCTCCCGTAGACCGCCGCCGCACCCTACGGAGGGCCCCCTGTGGACGGCTAGGGGACTTGTTGTGGATTTCGCGCCGGCCCCCGTGGACGGGTCGGCCACCGGCCCGCAGGGCCTGCGGAGGACCCCTCCCGGCGCGGCGGTTACGGTCGGGGCGTGCGTCAGGTCTATCCGGCATCCGGTGGCGGGTCCGAGGTGGACCTCGTGGACCTCTACCACCACGACGACCGGTCGACCGGGGGCTCCCGACCCTGGCTGCTCGTGAACATGGTCGCCTCGGCTGACGGCGGCACCACCGTGGACGGGGTGTCGGCAGGCCTGGGTGGGCCTGCCGACAGGCGGCTGCTCGGGACCCTCAGGGGCCTGGCCGACGTGATCCTCGTTGGCGCGGGCACGGCCAGGGCCGAGGGCTACCGGTCGCCGCGCACCCCCGAGGACAGGGTGGCGGTACTGCGTGCAACCAGCGGCAGGCCACCCCGTCCCCGCCTGGCGGTGGTCTCGGCCGGCCTCTCCCTCGAACCCGACGCCGCCATGTTCACCCCCACCGCAGGCTCCGATCCCCGGCCGCTCGTCTACACCACCGGTGATGCCCCGGCCGATCGCAGGGCGGCCCTGGCAGGCGTCGCCGAGGTGGTCACAGTGGGAGGCGGCGGACGCGTGGACGTCGAGGGCGTGGTGTCGGACCTGGGAGACCGGGGAGCCGGGGTGGTGCTGGCCGAGGGCGGACCCTCGCTCAACCACCAGCTCGTGGAGGCCGGCCTCGTGGACGAGTTGAACCTGACCGTCTCGCCCCTGCTCACCGGAGGAAGGGCCGACCGAATCCTGGCGGGACAGTCCCTTGGCGGCCCGGTGGCCCTGAGCCTGGACCGGGTGCTGGCCGACGAGGGATTCCTGTTCTGCCGCTACCTGGTCGCCTGAGCCGGCAACCCTGGCACGCAGCGACACGACCGCTCCCCCTGGGCCGCAGCGGCCCCACCGGACCCCGGCAACCCGGGAACGCAGCGACACCGGCGCCCGCTCACAGGCCGGAGGGGATGGCGATGCGCTGGCCGGGCCTGAGCAGTGCACCGCCGGCGGCCTCGGCCAACAGGTCGACCGTGTGACGCAGGTCGCGCCCAGGCGGGTTGAGGCGCTCGGCCATGCCCCAGAGGGTGTCGCCCGGCTGGACCACGTAGACCACGGGTTGGCCTGCTGCGCCCACGGGGGTGGATCCGGGCGAACCGTTCAGCCTGCCGACCAGCTCGCCTCCCAGCAGGGAAGCCAGGAACACGAGCGTTCCGAGCAGTGCCGCCGCGAGCATCCGGCGGCGCCGGTAGACGGCCGGGGACAGCCGCCGGCCGGGCTGCGGGCCGACCCTTGAAGCGGTCATGGGTGTGAGGGCGATGGTGGTCATGGGCACATCCTGTTCACGGGGTGTGACAACGGCCGGGGTGCTTGACATGGAACGCCTGTTCGGCGAACATTTGTGCGACGTACAGGTGTTCGATCACAGGGCACAGTGTATCGAACGTCTGTTCGATTGCAAGCCCGAACCAGCCATCCCACACGGACCAGCCCGAGAGCGAGCGCAGACCGATGAGCCAGACCGTCCTCACCCAACGCCAGCAGGAGATCCTGGAGTTCATCGACGCCCAGACGCGGGAGCGGGGCTACCCGCCATCAGTGCGCGAGATCGGCGCCGCGGTGGGCCTCACCTCCCCCTCCACCGTCCACTCGCACCTGGCCACCCTCCAGGACCGCGGCTACCTGCGGCGCGACCCCAGCAAGCCACGGGCCATCGAGGTGCGGCTGGACCCCAGCACCGGTGCCGCCGTCGACCGGGGGGCCGTCCGCCACGTGCCGTTGGTGGGCGACGTGGCCGCCGGCACCGGCGTGCTGGCCCAGGAGAACGTCGAGGAGTCGGTCGCCATGCCCGCCGATTTCACTGGCGACGGCGAGCTGTTCATGCTGAGGGTCAGGGGCGACTCCATGCTCGGGGCCGGCATCTTCGACGGCGACCACGTGGTCGCCCGGGTCCAGCCCACCGCTGAGCCCGGTGACCTGGTGGTGGCAGGAATCCCCGACGGCGAGGCCACGGTGAAGCACCTGCGAATCGAGGGCGACACCGTCGTGCTGGCGCCAGCCAACCCCGACTTCCAGGAGCTGCGCTACCCGGCCGACGAGGTGGCCATCTACGGCAGGGTCGTCACGGTCCTGCGCCGGGTCTGACCCGGCCGCGGAACGACCTCCCCCTCAGCAGCCCTCCTCCAGCAGCCGCCTGAGGGCGGCCGAGCAGGCCTCCAGGGCCGACCGCTCGACCCTCTCGCCGGCCGTGTGGGCGAGCGTGGCGTCGCCGGGCCCGAAGTTGACCGCCGGCACACCCCTCTCGGCGAAGAAGGCCACGTCGGTCCAACCCAGCTTGGCCGAAACCTCCAGCCCGCCGCCCTCGACCAGGGCCGTCAGGAGCGGGTGGTCCATCCCCGGCGCCGCTGCTGGTGCGTGGTCGACCAGCTCCACCGAGTCGCCCTCGGTCAGGTGGGGGGCCAGGACCCCGCGCACGTGCGCCTCGGCCTCCGCTCCTGTCCGGTCTGGCGCATACCTGTGGTTGAGGAGGATCCGCACCTCGTCTGGCACCACGTTCCCGGCCAGCCCGCCCTGGATTCCCACGGCCTGCAGTGCCTCACGGAACCGGCAGCCGTCGACCACCGGCTCCCGGTGCTCGTAGCCGGCCACCGCTCCGAGCAGCCCGGCTGCCCTGTGGATGGCGTTGGTGCCCATCCAGGGCCTGGCCGTATGGGCACGGACCCCGGCCAGGACCACCTCGAGGCGCAGCGTGCCCTGGCAGCCGGCCTCGACGGCCGCGCCGGTGGGCTCGCCCAGGATGGCGGCGTCGCCCTCCAGCAGGTGGGGTACCTCCCGGAACAGTTGCCGCAGCCCGTTGTGCTCGCTGGCGACCTCCTCCCGGGCGTAGAACACCCAGGTCACGTCGACGGCCGGTTCGGCCACGCTGCGGGCCAGGTCCAGCATCACGGCCAGGCCGCCCTTCATGTCGGCGCTGCCCAGGCCGTGGCAGGTGTCGCCGTCGATGCGGGCCCCGGCGTCGGTGTCGCCGGGGACCGTGTCGGTGTGGCCGGCAAGCACCAGGCGCACCGGTCGACCCAGGTCGGTGCGCGCCACCAGGTTGTCGCCGACACGGTCGATCGTCAGGCCCGGTACATCCCGCAGGGCGGAGTCCAGGTGGGCCACGAGGGCCTGCTCCCTGTGGCTGACCGACGGGATGTCGACCAGCTCGGCGGTCAGCGCCAGCAGGTCTGCCATGGCCGAAACCTCCCGGCCAGCCTCAGGCGGTCACGCCGTGGCTGCGCAGGATGTCGTTGAGCGCCGACTTGTCGTGGCGCTCGCCCGGGTCGAGGCGCCTGATGACCAGCACGCACGGCATTCCGAACCTTCCGCCCTCGAACTCCCTGGCTCGGCTGGCCTGCACGGCCACACACCACGGCGGCACCTCGCCACGGCCCAGCTCGTCGCCGGTGGCGGCGTCGACCACGGGAATGGAGCCGGTCAGGATCGCCCCGGCGCCCAGCACAACCCCCTCTCCCACCCGTGCGCCCTCGGCCACTATGCAGCGGCTGCCGATCAGGCAGTCGTCGCCGATCACGACCGGCACGGCGTTGGGGGGCTCCAGGACCCCGCCGATGCCGACCCCGCCGGAGAGGTGCACGCGGCTGCCGACCTGTGCACAGGACCCGACAGTTGCCCAGGTGTCGACCATCGTGTCGTCGCCAACGTAGGCACCGATGTTGACGTAGCTCGGCATCATGATCACGCCCGAGCCCTGGTAGCTGCCCCACCTCGCCGAGGCCCCGGGCACCACCCGCACGCCCCGCGAGGCGTAGTTGGTCTTGAGCGGGATCTTGTCGGCGAACTCGAAGGGGCCCAGCTCGATGGTCGACATCCGGGCCTGGCGGAACAACAGCAGGATCGCCAACTTCAGCCACTCGTTCACCACCACCCCGCCCGAACCGTCGGGTTCAGCCACGCGGGCCTCCCCCAAGTCGAGCAGGTCGATGGCGGCGTGGATGGCCTCGTTGGCCTCGGAATCGTCAGCGGCCAGACCGTCACGGCCCTCCCACAACTGCTCGATGCGCTGGCGCAGGTCCGACATGGCGCCGAGGCTACAGGTCGCCGGTCTGGGCACGGGAACGGGTTCCGCCAGTGGATCCGGCACCGACGGTGCCGACGCTGCGGCCCGCTACCCGGTGTCTCCGGAGGAGGCCCGCTCCAGGAGGAGTCCGATGCGCTCGTCCGGTGCGACGGCTGCCAGGCGGACGTGTCCCCTGCCCGCCTCGCCGAAGAACTCTCCGGGGCTGGCGATCAGGCCCAGTTCGCCTGCCAACCGCCTGGTGAGGGCCCAGGCGTCGCCATCGGGGGCCGGAACCCACAGGTAGAAGCCGCCGGCCGGCATCTCGGCCCCGATCCCGAGGATGCCCATGAGGCCGGCCAGGGACTCCAGTCGGCGCCGGTAGCGGGTCCGCTGGTCGTCCACGTGCCCGTCGTCGGACAGGGCGGCCGCGGCAGCCGCCTGGGCAGGTCCCGGCACCATGAAGCCCTGGTGCTTGCGGACCTCCTGGAGGTAGGAGACCAGGTCGGGGTCACCCGAGTAGTGGCCGACCCGCAGGCCCGCAAGGTTGGACCGCTTCGACAGGGAGTGGAGCGCCAGGACCCCGTCGGTCCCGTGCTGGAGCACCGACCTGGGTTCCCCGTCCCAGGTGAACTCCAGGTAGCACTCGTCTGAGAGCACCGGCACCCCGTGGGAGCGGCCCCACAGGGCCGCGGCGGCCAGGTCGTCGAGGCCGCCGGCCGGGTTGCCGGGGGTGTTCACCCACAGGGCCAGGGCCCGGTCGGCGTCGGCCGGGTCGATGGCAGTCAGGTCGATGCGCCACCGGTCGTCGACCGGCACGGGCACGGCACGACAACCAGCCAGCGTGGCCCCCATGGCGTAGGAGGGATAGGAGACGGCCGGGTAGAGGACGGTGTCGCGGTCTGGTGTGCGCAGGCGCAGGGCGTGGGGCAGGCCCACCACCAGCTCCTTCGTGCCGATGCAGGCCCCTACCGCTGCCGGGTCCACGGTGACGCCCAGGTGGCGCCGGATCCACCCCGACACCGCCTCCCGCAGCTCCGTGCCACCCACCGACGGGGGGTAGGAGCGGGCTGTGCCGGCGTCGGACAGCGCACGGGCCACCACCTCGGGTGGAGGGTCGCAAGGATTCCCCACCGAGAGGTCGACACAGCCTCCGGCCAGCCCCGCCGCCTCGCGGCGGAGCTGGTCGAGGCGCTCGTAGGGGTACGGCGGTGGGCTGAAGCCCCCCGACTCGCAGGTAGTCCCCATCAGCCGGCCTCAGCGCCCGGCCCGGAGACGGCGAACTCGGCCAGGCGACCGGCCGAGCCCTTGTCGAGGCGGGCTGTGATGCGCCAGCCGTCCTCGTCGGACGCCTCGTCGACCACCTCGCCCTCCCGGTGCACCATCGCCAGGATGTCGCCCCTGTCGAAGGGCACGAGCATCTCCACCCGGCTGGTCACGGCCCGCAGCCGACCGGCCACGGCCTCCAGCAGGTCGTCGATCCCCTCCCCGGTTGCGGCCGACACGGCCACCGAGCCGGGTTCCCGCTCGACGAGGCGGGCCGCGGCCTCGGGCGCCAGGTCCGCCTTGTTGAATGCGTAGAGCTCGGGGACGGCGTCGGCGTCGATCTCCCTCAGAACGTGCCTGACGGCTTCGATGCTGCCGATCGGGTCCGGGTCCGAGGAGTCGACCACGTGGACCAGAAGGTCGGCGTCGACCACCACGTCGAGGGTGGACTTGAAGGCGTCGACCAGCTGGTGGGGAAGTTTGCGCACGAACCCGACCGTGTCGGTCACGTAGACGGCCTCGCCACCGGGCAGGTGGAGCCGACGCGTCGTGGCGTCGAGGGTGGCGAAGAGCCTGTCCTCCACGTGTACGCCGGCGTCGGTGAGGCGGTTCAACAGCGTGGACTTGCCGGCGTTGGTGTAGCCCACGATGGCGACCGACCTGTTGCTGGTGCGGCGCCGGGCCTTGGACTGGGTGGCCCGGTGCCTGCGGACCCTCTTCAGGTCCGCCTCGAGGCGGCTGACGCGGCGCATGAGGCGCCTGCGGTCCACCTCCAGCTGGGTCTCGCCGGGGCCCCGGGTGCCGATGCCTCCCCCCTGCTGGCTGAGGACCCGTCCCATCCCCCGCAGCCTCGGCAGCCGGTAGCGCAGCTGCGCCAACTCGACCTGGGCCTTTCCCTCGAGGCTGGAGGCGTTCTGGGCGAAGATGTCGAGGATCACCGCGGTCCGGTCCAGGGCGGACCTCTTGAGTATCGACGTCAGGTTTCCCTGCTGGGCGGGGCTCAGCTCGTCGTCGAATACGACCGTGTCGGCGTCGTGCTCCTCGGAGACGTCCCTGATCTCCTCGGCCTTGCCGCTGCCGACGTAGGTGGCGGCGTCCGGGCTCTGGCGTGCCTGGTGCACGCGTGCCACGGCGTCCGCACCTGCGGTGTCGACCAGCTGGGCCAACTCGTCCAGGGAGGCCTCGGTCTCCTCCTGGTCGCCCCGTTCGAGGGTCACCCCGGCCAGCACGATCCGCTCGCGGAATGCCCGGTCGATGAGGCCCCGGCTCTCGCCGCCGTAGTCACCGAACGCTCCACGGTGGGAGTCGCCGGAGGGCCTGCGCCCGTCGTCACCCATCGGCCACCACGTGTTCGTCCACGAACACCGCCGGAAGGGCCAGCAGGACGGGGTCACCCACGGTCACCGCGGCCCTGCCACCGGGCATCACCACGTCAACGGTGTCGTCGACGGCTCCCCAGGCCCTGGCACTGTGGGCTGCGGCGCACGCCCCACTGCCACAGGCCCGGGTGAGGCCCGCGCCGCGCTCCCACGGCCGCATCGTGATGGTCGAGCGGTCGGCAACCGAGACCAGGTGGACGTTGCAGCCGGTGGGCCGGAAGTGGGCCTCAAGGGCCGGGCCCACTTCCGCCAGGTCGACCTCGTAGGGATCGTCAACCTCCACCACCAGGTGCGGGTTGCCCATGTCCACGCTCGCCACCCGGCCGACCAGGGGGCCGCCCACCTCGACCACCAGGTCGGAGATGTCGGGTCCGGGAGCGGCAGTCCCCATCTCGACGGTCACCGCCAACTGCGCGTCGCCGGGGCGACCCTCCAGGCGGATGCGCCGCTGTCCGGCGGGGGTGTCGACCTCGATCTCGGCGCCGGGGCCTGCCGAGATGGTGGAGCGCAGGATGGCCTGGCCGAAGCAGGCCAGGCCGTTTCCGCTCACCTCTGCAGGGCTGCCGTCGCTGTTGAACAGCCTGAAGGCGTGACGGCCGGGTCCGTCGGCCGTGCCGAACACCAGGCCGTCGGCTCCGATGCCGGCAGCGCGGTCGCACAGCCGGCGGGCCAGCTCCGGCGCTCCCTCGGGCACGGCGTCTACGAGGGCAACCAGGAAGT
Source organism: uncultured Candidatus Nemicrothrix sp. (assembly GCA_964344855.1). Taxonomy (GTDB): domain Bacteria; phylum Actinomycetota; class Acidimicrobiia; order Acidimicrobiales; family MedAcidi-G1; genus UBA3125. The sequence goes on along the minus strand of CAYFOV010000008.1, from coordinate 9,759 downwards.
CGTTGCCCAGGCCGTGGTGGCGTGTGAGGTGCACCCCACCAGTCTCGCCCACGGCAACCCCGACGACACACTGGGTTCACAGGACACAGGGTTCGCAGGGAGGTGGTGGCCGCCGGCTTCTCTGACACACGGAGGTGGTACGATCCGTCCATTCCCCCAGTCGCCTAGGTGGCTGGGTGCAGGGCCCGCCTCGGCGGGCCCTTGCGCTTCCTACCACCCCTCGGGTCTTCGGAACGGCCTGTGTCAGCCGGTCCCGGCCACTGCTGGTGCACCCGGGGGAAGTGGCCTGCGGCAGTCACACTGCGCAGGTGTCGAAGCGGGCCAGCAGGTCGTCGAGCACCTCCAGCGGGTCCTCCTCGGCCTCCAGCCAGGCGATCCGTGGATCACGCCTGAACCAGCGCTCCTGGCGGCGGGCGAACCGGCGCGTGGCCGCCACGGCGGCGTCCAGGGCCTCCTCCAGCGAGCACTCCCCCCGAAGGTGCTGCACTATCTGGCGGTAGCCGAGCGCCTGGGCAGCCGTCCGCGACAGGCCGCCCGGCATGGCCATGAGGCCCGCCACCTCGTCCACGAAGCCCGCTTCGACCTGCCGCTTGTAGCGCTGGGCGATACGCCTGTCGACCACCTCCCGGGGTAGGCGTACGGCCACCTGCGTGAAGGGGCTGGGTGGGTAGTCGGCCAGGCCGGGTCCGAACGACGAGAACGGTCGCCCTGACCCGAGGGTCACCTCCAGTGCCCGCAGCACCCGCCTGCGGTTGGTGGGCTCCATCCGGGCGGCGGCCACGCGGTCCAGGTCGGCCAGTCGGCTGTGCAGCAGGGACGTGTCCGCCTCGGACTCCAGGTCCGCCAGCACACCGGGGTAGCGGCCCGGGAAGTCCAGGTCGTCGACAACGGCACGCACGTGGAGGCCCGTGCCCCCCACCAGCACGCACCTGCCACCCGCTGCCTCCACCCCGCCGATGGCCCGGCTGCACATGGCCTTGAAGGTCGACACGTCGAAGTCCTCGCCGGGGTCGACCAGGTCGAGGAGGTGGTGGCGCACCTCGGCCCGCTCGGCAGCCGTCGCCTTGGCCGTGCCTATGTCCATTCCCCGGTAGACCTGCATGGAGTCCATGGACAGGAGTTCCACCCCGGGGCGTCGCCGGGCCACCTCCATGGCCAGGGCCGACTTGCCGGAGGCCGTGGTGCCCGCGAGCACCAGGTGCCCGTTGGGTGGGGTCACGGGCTTCCGCCGGTTGGCCTCAGGCCGACGCAACCGGGATTCGACGGCGGTGGGTGGGGCCGGCCGTCACCTGGACCAGTTCGCCCAGCAGGTAGTGGGCCGCTGCCGCCGTGATCTGCACCTCTGCGTAGGCGCCGGGGCGCAGGCCGTCAGCAGCGGCCAGGTGGACCAGCTTGTTCTGGCGGGTACGGCCGGTGACCTGGTCGGGTTCCCGCTTGGCTGGCCCCTCGATGAGAACCTCCTCGGTGCGGCCCACCCTCGCCTCGTGGCACATCCGGGCCGAGCGCTGCAGCACGGCCTGGAGGCGCTCGAAGCGCTCCACGCACACGGCGTGGTCCACGAAGTCATCGGCCATCCCGGCAGCGGGGGTGCCCGGTCGGGGGGAGAAGACGAACGCGTAGGCGGAGTCGAAGCCGGCCTCGGCGGCCACCTCCAGGGTGGCCTCGAAGTCGGCCTCGGTCTCGCCCGGGAACCCGACGATCAGGTCGGTTGTGACGGCCAGGTCGGGAACCGCGGCCCGGGCACCGGAGAGCCGCTCCAGGTAGCGCTCGGCCGTGTACCCGCGGCGCATGGCCGCCAGCACCCGGTCGCTGCCCGACTGGATTGGCAGGTGCAGGTGCTCGCACACGGCGGGCACCGAAGCCATAGCGGCGATGGTCTCGGGGCGGAGGTCCTTCGGGTGGGGGCTGGTGTAGCGGACCCGTCGGATGCCCTCCACCGAGCCGGCCGCCATAAGCAGGTCGGCGAACAGCGGCCGGGGCCGCCGCCGGTCATCGGCGGCCCACATGGACCCGGCCTCGTGGGCGTCGGTGGGCCCGGGCGCCTCGAACCTGAGCCGGGTGGTGAGGTCGCGCCCGTAGGAATTGACGTTCTGGCCGAGGAGGGTCACCTCGGTGACGCCGTCGGCTGCCAGGTCCGCCACCTCGACGAGCAGGTCGCCGAAGGGCCGGCTGATCTCCGGCCCGCGCACGGCAGGGACTATGCAGAAGGCGCAGGTGTTGTCGCACCCCACCTGGATGGTCACCCAGGCCCTGTGGTCGGTCTCACGCTGTGCCGGCAGGGCCGAGGGGAAGGCCTCGGCGTCTTCGCGGGCCGCCTCCTCCAGGACCTCGACCACCGGTCCGTGCAGCCGGGCGTGCTCCAGCAGTTCGGCAGCCCGGTGCACGTTGTGGGTGCCGAACACCACGTCGACGTGGCCGGCACGGCCCCGCACCAGATCGGCGTCCTTCTGCGCCAGGCATCCCGCCACGGCTATCTGGAGGCCCGGCCTGGCCTCCTTCTCGGCCTTCAGGTGGCCGAGCGCCCCGTAGAGCCTGTTGTCGGCGTTCTCGCGGATGCAGCAGGTGTTGAGCACGATGACGTCGGCGGCGTCCTCGGACTGGGCCGGAACCAGGCCGTCGGCCTCGAGCAGCCCTGCGATGCGCTCGCTGTCGTGCTCGTTCATCTGGCACCCGTAGGTGCGCACCGAATAGGACCTGCCCACCCGGCCAAGGCTAGGGCCTCACGCCTTGGCCTGTTTCAGGAGTTGGCCGCGGGCCGGAGCCACTGCTCCCCGTGGGTCGCCACCCGCCGGGCCGCCGCCGGCCGGCCTCTACCCGCGTTGTGCCGGCCGACCGGGCCGCCGCCCCCGGAGGGGTGGGGCGGCGGCCTGCGGCCGAAGGGCGGCCCCTGGGTGCGGGTCAGTCGTTGAGGGAGATGGGCAGGTCGTCGGCCTCGGTGAAGGAGTCGGCGTCAGCCACTGCCTCGGCCTCTCCGGCTGCCTCCTCGGGCTGCTCGGGCGCCACCTCCCGCCAGACCCGGTCGGTGATCTCGACCATGACCTCGGGGTTGTCGACGAGGAAGCGCTTGGCGTTCTCGCGTCCCTGGCCCAGCTGCTCGCCCTCGTAGGTGTACCAGGCACCCGACTTCTTGATGATGCCGAGGTCCACGCCCAGGTCGACCACGGAACCCTCGCGGCTGATTCCCCTGCCGTACATGATGTCGAACTCGGCCTGGCGGAACGGCGGTGCGCACTTGTTCTTGACCACCTTCACCCTGGTGCGGTTGCCGACCACCTCGACGCCGTCCTTGATGGCCTCGATGCGCCTTATGTCGAGCCGTACCGACGAGTAGAACTTGAGCGCACGGCCCCCGGGGGTGGTCTCGGGCGAGCCGAACATGACGCCGATCTTCTCGCGCAGCTGGTTGATGAAGATGCAGATGGTGTCGGACTTGTTCAGGTTGGAGGTGAGCTTGCGCAGGGCCTGGGACATGAGCCGGGCCTGCAGGCCCACGTGGGCGTCGCCCATCTCGCCCTCGATCTCGGCCCGGGGTGTGAGCGCCGCCACCGAGTCGACCACCACCACGTCGATGGCACCGGAGCGGATGAGCATGTCGGCGATCTCCAGGGCCTGCTCGCCGGTGTCGGGCTGGGAGATGAGCAGCTCGTCGACGTCGACCCCGATGGCCCTGGCGTAGGTCGGGTCCATGGCGTGTTCGGCGTCTATGTAGGCGCAGATGCCGCCGTTGCGCTGTGCCTCGGCCACCACGTGTATGGCCAGGGTGGTCTTGCCCGATCCCTCGGGGCCGTAGATCTCGGCCACGCGGCCCCTCGGCAGGCCGCCTATGCCCAGGGCCAGGTCGAGTGCCAGGGCCCCGGTCGGCACCGACTCGATGGCCATGGAGCCCTTGTCGCCCATCTTCATCACGGCGCCCTGGCCGAACTGCTTCTCGATCTGGCTGAGGGCCATGTCGAGCGCCTTCCCGCGCCCCTCGGGGGAGTCGGCCATCGTGCCGGGATCGCCGCCGCCGTTCCTCGCCTTGCTGGTCTTGGCCATCTTGGTTCTCCGTTCCAGATGCTCCCCGGAGGCCCTGCCCCCGGGTGTGGTCTCGTATGTCCGATCGGTTGCGGGCGACCCTAGGGAGGGGGTGTGACAGTGCCCTCCGCTGCGGCGCCCTCGCGAATGACAACAGCGTAATTGCGAACAGGCGTTCGATGCAAGTACCGGCCGGGCCGCCGCCCGCCGGATCCCCGATCCCCTGCTACCGTCCCGACCCATGGCCACGGGCGAGACCGAGGAGCAGCTCCGGACCCGGCTCACGCCGATGCAGTTCCACTGCACCCAGGAGGCCGGCACCGAGCGGCCCTTCACCGGCGAGTACGTCGACGAGAGGCGGGCTGGCACCTACCTGTGCGTGGTCTGCGGCGAGGCCCTCTTCTCCAGCGAGGTCAAGTACGACTCGGGGTCGGGCTGGCCCAGCTTCTGGGAGCCGGTCTCCGACGACGTGGTGGGCGAGCGCCCCGACCACAGCCTCGGCCGGGTCCGCACCGAGACCACCTGCGTGTCCTGCGGTGCCCACCTGGGCCACGTGTTCGACGACGGGCCCCAGCCGACGGGCCTTCGCTACTGCATCAACTCGGCCTGCGTCGACCTCAGGCCCGACGGCGAGGCCACCTGAGGCTCAGCCCAGCCCGAACCGGTCCAGCACCTCGTACTCGGCTCCCTCAGGGAGGGTGCGGCTGCGAACCAGGCAGACCTCGTCCACGGGGAAGCTGCAGGCCACGGGAGCACCTACCGACCCGGCGGGAACCGGGCCCTTCGAGCGGGCCAGGGTGATGTGGCCGGTGAAGGGCCGGTCCTCGGGTGGCAGCCCCACCTCGGCGGCCGCCCGGATCACGGCGGCCGCCAGATCGCCCAGGCCCGACACGGGCACCATCAGCACCCCCCTGCCCAGCACCGCCGTCGCCGGCCCCACCCCAGCCACGGCCGGCGAGGCGTCGAGGCCGCCGAGGGCCACAGCAGCCTCCCCCGGGTCGGCCTCGCCGAGGAACCTCAGCGTCACGTGCCACTGCTCGGGCCGTGTCCAGCGCAACCCGGGCGCCATGGGGCGGGCCAGCCCTGCCAGGACCTCAACCGCCTCCGGGCCGGGCATGGCCGCTACGAACAGGCGCACCGCTGAAAACTAGTCGTGCCACCCCGAAGGGTGGCACGATCCGAGATGCCCCGTGGAGCAGAGCCCGCGAATTGAGATCTTGTCAAGACAAGACGCCCAATTCAGGTTCAAGTGGCCCCAATGGTACACGACCCGAGGTCCCATGCAAGGCCCGTAGTGCCCGTCGCCAGGCGTCCACTTTCGCCTGTCACAGCCGATCACTACTATTGTCCCATTGCACGATGCGGCAAGGGCGGCAGGGAGAATCGATGAAGCGGGTGCTCGGCCTGGACCTGGGAACCAACTCGATCGGTTGGGCGGTTGTGGATGTACCAGACGGTGTTGAAGACACCGGTGCTGTCGTGGCGATGGGTTCGCGGATCTTCACCCAGGGTGCCGAAGAGGCCGGATCGGCTCTGGTCACCCCGGCCAAGGAGCGCCGCCAGAAGCGCTCCATGCGCCGCCAGATCGCGCGACGAGCCAAGCGGCGATGCCGCATCCGGGAAGAGCTCACCCGGGTCGGGTTCCTCCCAGAGGATGACGGTGCCTTCGATGCCCTCATGGATGCCGATCCGCAGGCCTTGCTCAAGCGCTCCACTAACGGCGAGGAGCTCACCCTCCGCGAGATCGGAAGGGTCATCTACTGGTTCTCCTCAAAGCGCGGCTTCCTGAGCCTGCGATCCGAGGGAGCCGACCTGACAGACGACGACGACGAGCGGGCGGCCCGGCCACGGTACCGCCGGCCACAGGTTCACTCCGAGACCGGCGAGGTCGTGCACGACGGCCAGGAGGACCTCTTGGTCGGGTTCCTCCGCGACCAGGCCGGCCACCATCCGGACCTGATCACCGATCACCTGATCTTCGGCAATCGTGGTCGACTGACCTACCCGGTGCGGCCCATCAGCCGTGACCGGTTCATGGGCGACGGCACCTGGCTTGACGAGTTCGGTATCCACGGCCTGGTCTTCTTCCAGCGCAGCATCTACTGGGACGAGAAGACAATCGGAAGGTGCTCGATCGACCCGAGCCACGGCGGACCGCGAGCCCTCAGGGCAGACCGGCTGGCCCAGAAGTACCGGGTGTGGAAGACCATCGTGGACCTCCGGGTCGGTCTCGACGAACGGCCCCTGACATCGGATGAGCGCGAGACCACCTTCGACGCCCTGATGTCCCAGGGCACGCTGGCCTTCACGGCACTCAGGAGGCGGCTCCGCCTTCCCGACGACTCGCCCATCAACTTCGAGAGGTCTGAGAGGACGAACCTGAAGGGCAACGAGACCGATGCCGCCATGAGGAAGGCCCTCGGATCCGACCACTGGAACGAGATGCCTGAGGGCGCCAGGGACCGCATGGTGATGCTCCTGTTGGGCGATGCCCAGGAGGAGCAGGTCAGGGCCACGCTCACCGGCGAGTACGGCCTTGACGACGACCAGGTAGCGGGTTGTGTGGCGGCACGGTTCCCCGGAGGCCGTGCCATGTTTGGGCGCCGGACGCTTCGACGCCTGCTCGAGGTCCTACCCGAGTGCGACACCGAACGCGATGCCATTGAGATAGCCGGGTTCCCAATGCCCGAGGTTGTCCGTCGGGAGCGCCCGGTGGTGGTGAGCGAGCTCACGAACCCGCTCGTCCGCCAGACCCTGTCCCAGTTGCGGAAGGTCCTCCATGCCGTCGCACACGCCTACGGGAGGGATGGGGACACTCCGTTCGACGTGGTGCGCATTGAGTTGTCACGCGATGTGCGGGCGAACCGCAGGGACCGAGAACAGACAAACAAGTTCCAGCGCGCAAATGAACAAGCCAACAAGGACGCGGAGGGATTCATAGAGGAGTACGGGCAGGGATCCAAGGCAAACCGAGACAGGAGGCGACGCCACCGGCTCTGGACGGAACAAAAGGAGCAGTGCCTCTACTGCGGGCAGCCGATCAGCGCCACCTCGGTCCTGAGTTCGGCCACGGAACTGGACCACATCCTTCCCAGGTCCCGGACGCTCGACGACAGCCTCGCCAACATGGCTCTGGTCCATGCCGACGAGAACCGGGAAAAGGGAAACCGCACCATCACTGAGTGGGCCGGTCCCGACAAGGCTGCCGAGGTGGCCGAACGGGTGTTGAAGGCGAGCATCCCTTGGGCCCACAAGAAGCCCAAGTTGCGCCGCATCGAGGCAGTAGACGTGGCCGATGCGCCCGTTCCAGAGGCGCTGATAGTGCAGACCGGCTACATCAACAGCGTCGCCCGCGACTTCGTGCGCCAGGAACTGGGGATCGAAGCTGAGGTCTCGTCGGGCCGCATCACCGCTCAGCTCCGCTACCGGATCGGACTCCACAAGGACGACGAGGACCACAGGCGCCACGCCCTCGATGCGGCCATGGTGTCCATCTGCGACATCAGCACGGCAAGGAAGTTGGCCGACCGGTTCCGCAGGGAGCGCGACTTCAAGGTTCGCCGCGACGATGAATACGGGAGTTGGGAGCCGTGGGACGGGCTCCGCGACGACATCAAGGCCAACTACGAGGCCATCAACGTGTCACACGCCGTGAAGGGCAAGGTCAGCGGCCAACTGCACGAGGAGACCCGGTACGGGAAGGTCCTGAGCCCCTATCGCAACGGGGAAGAGGTCTGGGCCTTGCGCCGGCCCTTGTCAGCAATCACCTCCGCAAAGCGGATTGGCGAAGTCGCGGACCCGGTTGTGAGAGCAGCGCTTGTTGAGGACCTCCAACGACGCGGGGTTGACCCCAACGGAACAGGTCTAGTGTTTGACGACGAGGTGCCACCTGTGCTGCCTGACGGCTCAGTGGTTAGGAGTGTTCGCTGTCATCTGAACCGACCTGGGAACACAATCCTTCAGCCTGATTCTGAGCCACGAACTGGAGTGGCAGTCGGTCGCAACCACTCTGCCTACATCTTCGAGAACGTCGGTACCGGAAAGTGGAGGATGGAGATAGTTCAGAGGCTTGAGGCATTCTCAAACCGGGCAACAGACCTTTCAACAACCCGCCTCCGCTATAAGCGGGAAGACGAGCGGTTTCTGTTCTCTGTAACAATTGGAGCCTCCCTCCTGATGGAGGTGGACGGCGAGGACAGCTTGTACCGCGTGCAGAGCCTGGCCCCATCGCTATCGGCCTTGGACGTGCGACCCGCCCATGAGTCAGGCGGGTCACGGCAAGCGTGGCATAGAGCATCCAAGTTGCAGCGCCTCGACGCCCGGAAGGTGGTCGTGCTGCCGAGCGGCGAGTTGAGGACCGCCAGGGACTGATTGCCATGTCACGGGTTGTCCACGTAGGCGACTCGACGTCGAGCCTGACCGTGCGCCACCAACAGTTGGTGGCGGAGAACCGCTGCGACTCCGACGGTGTCCGGACCGCCCCGCTCGAGGACCTGGACCTCATCGTATTGTCCACGCTGAATGGCCTCGACCTGGACCTCCACGTGCTCCAGCGGGCGGTCGAGCACCGCACCGGCATGGTCATCTGCGACGAGAGTTTCCAGCCTGCCGGGATCCTCCTGCCCCTGTTCGGAGCCTGGAACCACACCGAGGTCCTCCACGCCCAGATGGCCTCCAGCCTCCCCCGCCGCAAGCGGGCCTGGCAGCAGGTCATCAGGCAGAAGATCCGACAGCAGGCACTCTCCATTGATGAGGAGCACCCGGCCCACCAGCGCCTGGTCCACCTGGCTGAGAGGGTCAGGTCAGGCGACAGCACCAACACCGAGGCCACGGCTGCCCGTGTCTACTGGCCCGCCCTGATGGGTTCGGGCTTCCGGCGCATCCCCCGAACCCGTGCAGGTGTCAATGGCGCCCTCGACTACGGCTACGCCATCGTCCGTTCACTGGTTGCGAGGTGCATCGCCGGTGTCGGCCTCCACCCGGCCCTGGGCGTCCACCACCAGAGCAGGTCCAACCCACTCTGTCTGGCCGACGACCTGGTGGAGCCGCTGCGGCCCTTCGTCGACCGGCTCGTCTCGGCCAGACGGGACATGTTCCTCGGCGACCTGGAGCCCGACGGCAAGATCGTGCTCCGTGGTCTTCTCGACCTGCCCGTCGGCTGTGGCGACCACCGCGGCCTCCTGACAACCGCCTGCGAGCGTTACATCGAGAGCTTCCGCGGCTACCTGCTGGGTGAGGACGAGGGCATCGAGTTCCCCGAGGTCCTGGATCAGTAGCCCGATCAGCGAGTGGCGTGCCGTGTGGGTGATCGTCATGTTCGACCTGCCGACGGTGACAAAGGCCGAGAAGCGACGCTACGTGAAGTTCCGGGGCCTCCTACTCGACGAGGGCTTCTCCATGCTCCAGTTCTCCGTGTATGGCCGACACCATCCCACCCGCGAGAAGGCCGAGGCCAAGGTCGGCCGGATCATCACCGACCTCCCTCCAATGGGTGAGATCAGGGTGCTCCGTGTCACCGAGGCCCAGTTCGCGCGCATGGAGGTCTTCAGCAATTACCGCAGGAAACGACCAGAGGGGGCGCCATCGCAACTGGAATTGTGGTGACCACCGGGCGCGAAGCAGGAGGTCAGCACCCCTTTCGGAGCGCCTCTAGTGTACTTGAACCTGAAAAGGCGTCCTGCCCCGACGACCCGACCGGCCGCCGCGTGTTCATCCCAGTGTACTTGAACCTGAAAAGGCGTCCTG